>PNNR01000033.1 GCA_013824375.1 Clostridiales bacterium | reverse complement strand
AAATGACCCTTAGGCAAACTATTTTGCCCAATAGGGTAGGAAGATTGACCATCTTGTGTGTTATACAGGATGGTCATTTTATCGTCATAGAGGTAAATACGATTCACCAATGTGTTGATTAAAGTCTTGCGATATTTGATATCGTTGATATCGCCGTCTTTGAGTTTGTGTAAAAAGAATCTCACTTCTTGTATTGTAAGCACATGATGCTTGGAGGATTCTTCAGTAATTGCTTTTTCAAGTTGCTGCTTCTCCTGTTGACGAACTTTGATTTGCTCGGCAATCACATCTATCACTTGCCCGGATTCCAGTGCCTTCACAAGATTGTGCGTTGCCTTCTGGTTCTCTTTAAGAAGACGCTCAAGGCGCTTCAATTCACCGGAATCGCTCTCTTGCTCAGAAAACTCAACAACAGCTTTTGCAATGATATTGATTCTTTCTGTAGTGAGCAATTTTCTAGTTTCAGTAACAACGAGGTCTTCAATCCAATCCTTACTGACAGCCTTTTTCGCGCACTGATTCTTTCGAGCTTGGACACAGGAGTAGTAGTAATACTTCTTGCCGCTCTGACCAGCCCCACTTAACCCTGTCATCATGCTCTGGCAATGTCCACAGAAAAGTTTGGTGGTTAGTATATACTCAGCTTTTGCCTTAGATCGGGCAGGAGCTTTTTTGTTTTTTTCCATGATCAAATGCACCTCATTGAACAAATCATCCGAAATAATGCGAGGGATACCATCTTTAATTTCCAGATCGTTGTATGTGTAAATTCCGATATAGCGTTTATTGGTCAATATCCTTCGTAAGCTGCATTTGTTATATGGGTTGCCTCGAGAGGTGGTGATGTTGAGATTATTAAGGTACCGCTCAATTTCGGCCATGGTTGATCCATTGGCATACATTTGAAATATCTTCTTTACAGTAAGGGCTTCTTCCTCGTTTATCTGAAGATGTTTGTTTTCGTCGACGCGGAAGCCAAGCGCAAGGTTGCCACCTGTGACCAAGCATTTTTCGGCATTCAGCTTCATACCGCGCGAAATCTTTTGCGATAATTCAGCGGAATAATACTCTGCCATGCTTTCTAGAACACCTTCGATTAGAATCCCACTGGCATCATCGGAAATGTTCTCACGGGCTGAAATTACGCGCACATCATTCTTCTTAAGTTTTGATTTGTATGTAGCGCTGTCAAATCGATTTCGTGCGAAGCGGTCTAGCTGATAAACAAGCACATACTTGAAATGCTTTTGCTTGCTGTCTTCGATCATCTTAAGGAACTCAGGCCGTTTATCCGTGGTACCGCTGATAGCACGATCTATATATTCGTGAATAACGTTATAGTCGTTTTGCTTTGCGAAATCATAACATGCTTTTAGCTGACCTTCGATGGACTGTTCATTTTGAGTATGTGAGCTAAAACGGGCGTAAATTACGATATTAGTCATGTTTTTCTCCTTGGTTGCGTTCGCGTTCGATTTTGGTCTGATTATTTCTGTGCTCTGCCCGCGCGCGGCTTCGGCGACCTGCATTTTCTTTACGTAGTTCAACTAAAGAGTTGTTTATGTCCATGATATATAAATTAGAAACAATTTCAGCATCTATCTCTGCTTGGTAAGTGATGCTTTTCCCTTTCATGAAATTTTGAAATGAGTATGTTGCTGTATCTACATCAAATAGCAGGTATTCGCTAATTTTGTTTACAAGACCGCTTGCGTAGGATCTGCCTGTGGGTAAAGTTTTTTCATCATAGGTGATCAAATGTTCATTATATCCTCCGGTATATTCGATCAACATATTTATCGTATCAAGTAAATCAGCTCTTCCAATATGAATAAAATTCTTTACCAATGATAATTGCTCTAACGTGGTTATGGCAATTTCAGATAAACCTAACATATCTTCAATATCTTTATGTTGGGGTTTTACATAATCCACTTCACCTAAAAGGTATTCATATGAGCAGTTCAAGGCTTTTGATGCCTTTTTCAGAAAAAACATATCAGGTATAGCCTTTCCTCTTTCATATTTGCTGATGCTCTCCCTGGAGACTTCTAGCAACTCAGCAAGCCTCTCTTGACTAAAATGAAATTTATTTCTTCTTTCAGACAAACGCTTGCCGAATTCGGTTTTAACTATATCACGACTGGTAATAATAGACATAAAAACCTCCGAAAATAATCGAATAAATGAGGAGTATTGGTAATAGTAAACGCACCACGTAAGAATTATAGTTTATTTACCGTGATGCGTAAAGTACTAGCTCATAAGAAGGGAGGAATAAATAGATGCCGGAATGCAACAGCGACCGTAAAATACTAGAACAACTGGCGCGCTGCTTGTATTCTGATATCCGAAACTATATTAATGAGCATCAATCAGAATTTGAAGAATGGGCTAAAAAAAGTGAGGAATAGATTTATGGATTCGAAAAACAAGGGTGTTGGAAGCAAAAAATTAAATAGTGTGTTCGCTGATATTGATATGCTTGAATGTGAACAAAATGAATTTGGACTAGCGAAACTGTTTAAGCGATTATATGGTGAAGATATAAGGTATATAACTCAAGAGAAAATGTACATGCTTTTTAGCGCTTCAAAAGGGGTTTGGGAAATTGATCGTACCGAGAGACTGGAAAGGAAAGTTGAAATGTTCCTTTCAAAGCATTGCCGGGAATTAGTAGGGAAAATAGAGAACAAGAAGGTTAGGGACAAATGGTTGGAATGGCTTTCCAAGCAACAGTCGAATTCAGTTATATCCGGCATATTAAGGAGTTTAAGGCGAATGAAAGGGATCGCTGCTGTGAAAGATGATTTTGATAAATACCCTCGTTATTTCTGTGTCAAAAATGGGATGCTCGATATGGTTACAACTGAGTTTAAAGATTTTGAGAAGAAATGCTTGTTAACCAAACAAGCAAATGTAATGTTCGATCAGAACAACAAAGACACCACTTGGAAAAAGTTCCTTATGAGTGTTTTTGAGAATGATGAGCATTTGTACGAATATATGCTGAGAGCTGTTTTGTACGCTATGCAGGGAGATGCAAATGCGCATTGCATGTTCTTGCTGTATGGACCGACCACTCGAAACGGTAAAAGCACCCTATCTCGCGGACTTGTTGAATTTTTCAGCGATTATGCTGCTACGATTGATCAAAGCTCACTTGCAAAAAGGAAAAGCAACACAGGAGGCCCAAGTCCAGATGTCATGAAATTGAAAGGAAAAAGAATGGTAAATGTACCGGAGATACCTCAAGCGATCGAGCTTGATGTAGCTTTTATCAAGGCAATTACAGGTCAAGACATATTGAATTCCAGAGCTTTGTACAAGGATTATGAGGAGTTTACAAATAATGCTGTGTTCTTCTTGCATATGAACCGATTACCCATTGTGAAGGATGCAACGTTGTTCACAAGCCACAGGATAATCGTAATACCGTTTTATCGGCACTTCGGCATTCACGAGGCAGATCCTGATATGGCGAGAAAGCTAATTCAACCGGAGGCAATGTCGGGCGTGCTCAATGAGGTGATTAGAATTCGAGAAAAATATAAGGGGGTTTCAATTAAAGAGAAATTGCCCGATGAAGTAAAAAAATCAACTCAGGAGTTTGCCGACGCTTGTGATCGGGTAGGGCATTTCCTTAGAACCCAAATTGCTCGCAAGGAAAACGGGTGGATACCAAAAAGAGAGCTTTATCAGAAGTACTGTGCTTTTATGCGCGACAAAGAAGAATCGCCTATTACAAGCAAAATGTTTGCGGATGAGCTTGCTAATCGACAATACTCAATTACGCGAAGGAAATCGGGTTACGGATTAACAGGGTACAAACTAAAAGAAAACTGATTTCTTAAAAAAATTGCATTTTCTACACCAAATCGAGCCAAGCAAAAAACTCTCTCCAGAAATTGGTGAGAGTTTTGTTTTGGAGATTCGGTTGCTCAATAGTTAGCCGTAATAAACAGCTCGGTTAAACCTACTCGAACTTGGCAAGGACTATACAAGCCGTTGACGCGCGAGTGGCGAGGTTGTTTGGGTGTGCTAGGGTTGGGTGCTTGCGATTGCTGAAAGCGGCGCGTACAGCCTGCTACAAGTCTACACGGAGCTGTTAAGCTAGGCACGTGTCGGTTGAATTAAGGGCAGGTATTGGGTGACAAAAGTGTACGATTTTTTTGAAAGTACCTGTTTCAGATGTCTTGTGAATCATGAGGGGGGACATACTCCAATAAATCGGAAATATCGCATTGCAAAGTTGAACAGATTCGAGCAAGTACATCAACATCGAGCCGAGTTATTGTATTCTTGCCATAATGGTTTATCTGGTCACGCTGCATGTGAGCTAAATGACTTAACATGTTCTTGCTCAATTTTCGATCTTCGAGCAATTGAGCAAGCTTTATATGTATACTACCGAATTGATTCTGAATCATTGACGCGCACCTCGATTTCAAGTGATTAGCGTATTGCACATCAAGCATATATTTAATACAATACTCTTGGTAGATCTGACAAGACTTGTCAGACAAGTCAGACATATTATTAAAAATGTGAGGTATATGAAATGGATAGTGCGGATAAGTTGAAAAAACCAGTATATAAACGAACATGGTTTTGGTTATTAATAAGTCCCGTTTTGCTGGCTATTCTATTTGTTCTTACTGCGGTAGGCATTGGTATTGCCGGAGGATTTGATGATGAACTAAACCAACAAGTTGGGGCAGAAACCCAACCCATAACGCAGAATGAAGCTAGTACAGAAATGCCAACACCGCTGTTAACATTAACCTCAACTATTGATCTGACCAAAACTCCAAACCCGACCACAACGGCAACACCGACTGTTGCTCCGACGAAAACACCAAAGCCAACGCCTGCACCCACGCTACCACCGACACCTACTCCAACGCGTACACCTACCAAGACGCCTAAGCCTACACCCACGCTGACTCCAAAACCAACGATTAAGCCCACCCCGACACCAACCCCGTCCCCAACAATAAACCCCGCTGAGGCTCCGTATGGAGTCGACATCAACGGCAATCCGGGACCGGATTTTGTTACGTTGATAACGATTTTTGAGATTCGTATGGAAGATTATGTGGGAAGAGACGTTGAAATAAGTTTTTACAAAGAGGATTGGGATATTGGAAAATCAAACTTGCGATATATCATTACCACAACATGTAAAATAGATTACAGGTTTTATGATGTAATCATGAAGATTGAATTTGATGAAACTTATGAAACGTATGAAGTTTTTCAGTTGAAGATTAATGGTATAGACATTGACATATAAAAAGACTGCTAATCGATACTGTTGATACGAAATTACTCAATAAAGCCATTGTTTCTGGTTTGCGAGCAATAATAATAACGCAGGCAGAAGCAATGGCTTTGGTATATTTATTTTAAATGGAAGTGTTATGTTTTTTATGGTATCTAAATGCTCTGGGAAAGTTGTGAATTTAACGATATTGGGAAAATACGATGTTGTATGCTGATTATCAAGAGCGCGTTGTTTCGTATACCGAGCAGGAAATGTACGAAATTACCCGGAAACATGCACTTGATACATCTCAAACTGATTTAGTTTAATCATAACAAAATCAATTCTAATATTGAAGCCTAAATGAGATTAAAAAAAAGCGGAATAAAAATAGTTAACAAATAACAAAATAATATTGACAATGAGTTTGTTTTGTAATAGACTCCAAATTAGCAAGTAGCGGGAGGTGAGATAAATATGCCGGCTTCATCTGTTTACCTGCGAGATATTGCTGAAATAATCGCTGGTTATACTGATTTGACAACTGAGGAAACAGAATATTGCTATTCTGCGCTACAGGCGAATAGTTTTTCAGACACAGATGTGTTAGCGCCTCTCCAGACGATGTATCGCCCAAAAGAGGCTGCAGAAAAAGCATTCGTTAGAAGCGGAGATGTTTTAGTCAAAAGATTGAATCCAAACTTCGCTTTTGTAGCAGGAAACGTTTCAAAACTAACAATCGCGACGCAGTCGCTTTTCATTGTTCGGCCAAATGAGCAGGTCTTGCCTGAATACCTAGCTTACTTGTTCGAACAGAAGGAAGTGCTTTCTCAAATAGAACACATTTCCGGTAGTGGTCTCGCAATCCGAGCTGTAACGAAGGATAAGCTTATGAATGCTGAGATGCCAATTATACAATTAGAAAAGCAGCATGCAATCGGACAGCTATGGATTCTTACGAAAAGACGAAGACGCTTGTTGGCTGAGTATACTGCTGAATATGAACGGCTGGCGTTAGTGCTTTCAAAAAAAACGATAATCGATGGAGGATATATTTATGGGAACGCGGATTGAAGACATTACAGCAGTTTTATGGAAGGCGGCTGGAACATTCCGCGGATCTATCGATGCTGCAAATTATAAGGATTTTGTTCTTTCCATGCTCTTTCTCAAGTATCTAAATGATACCTATAAAGAGCAGATTCGTGATTTGGAAGTGAAGTATAACGGGAATCAGGTGCGAATTGAACGCGCGAAGCAGAACTTACCAATTGTTCTAGACGAAACGCAGCGGTTTGACTATCTGTATGATAATCGCTTTGATGTGAAAATTGGTTCGCTTATCAACGCCGCTCTGCAGGGAATTGAAGATGGTAACAGCGGTCTTCGCGGGGTATTTCGTAGCATCAACTTTAACAGCGAAGCAATGCTCGGTAATCCTCAACAGAAATGCACGAAACTACGGACACTACTCGAGGATTTTCGTCCGCTGTGTTTGGAACCTTCGCAAATTGAGCATGAAGAAGGTAAGGATTCCGCTTTTATAGTAGGCGATGCTTACGAGTACATGATTGGCGAGTTCGCTTCGGAAGCAGGCAAGAAAGCTGGAAGCTTCTTCACCCCTGCAATGGTCTCCGAGCTTATGGCGCGGTTAACAGCACCGCGGATTGGAGAATCGATTTACGATCCCACGTGCGGATCAGCTTCATTGCTGATTCGAACTGCGCTCCAATCCGGTGATTTGCACAAGGTCGCGATATACGGTCAGGAGATGAACGGTTCATCTTGGTCGATGGCGCGCATGAACTTGTTTATCCACGGAATCCATGTGGATAGTGGTGACATCGCTTGGGGCGATTCCTTATCGAATCCAATGCATCTGGATTCCGACGGGAATCTCAAGCAGTTTGATGTGATCGTCGCCAACATGCCATTTTCGCTGGATAAATGGGCAGAGGGATTCAACCCCGGAGGGCAACAGGATGGCGAAACTGCAACGGATAAGAAGTTCGCAATGCGGCCGGAATTGGATAAATATCACCGATTCGATTGGGGAGTTCCCCCGGCAAGTAAAGGTGACTGGGCGTTTCTGCTGCACATGATATACAGCTTACGTAGCAATGGCCGGATGGCGGCTGTTGTGCCGCACGGCGTTCTATTTCGCGGGGCTGCGGAAGGGCGTATCCGACAAGCGATTATTGATCGTAATCTGCTAGATGCGGTGATTGGGTTGCCGGAGAATTTGTTTTACGGCACATCGATTCCCGCGTGTATTCTGATCTTCAAAAAGAACCGTCCGACGGAAGATATTTTGTTTATCGATGCTTCCGGAAAAGATGCGGACGGGAACTCGCGATATAAAAAGGACAAGAATCAGAACCGCCTAGAGGAGAAGCATGTGAATGCTATCTTCGAGGCGTATCAAGCCCGCGAGGATATTGAGCGATTTGCACATGTTGCATCGCTGGATGAGATTAAGAAAAACGAATACAACCTCAATATCCCGCGTTATGTGGATACGTTTGAGGAAGAAGAGCTTGTGGATATTGAGGAAGTGCAGGAGAATATTGCTCGACTGAAAAACGAGATAGCCGAGGTGGAAGCACAAATGGAAGGGTATTTGAAGGAGTTAGGGTTATGATAGAAGTTGATTTTAAAAATGAAACATATATCTGCCCATTTTGTGAACGCCAGCAAGCATTTTCCGGAAGCGTCGAGAGGACATATGCTGGGGTTCGCAAGAATTTGATGGAATACCGCACAACTGATGAGAGGAATAATTCCGTAAATATATATCATTTGGTGTGCCGAAATAATGAATGTAAAAAAACCTCAATTGTAGTTACGAGTGACTTTTTGAAAAAACAATGGGATCTAATCCCTGAAGTCGTCTATCGGCATTACCCCGACTATATCCCTCAGCAAATCCGTGACGATTATGTTGAGGCGTGTTTAACCTTGGATCGTAGCCCCAAAGCAGCAGCAACCCTACTGCGCCGTTGCCTGCAAGGTATGATACGTGACTTTCATGGGATCACCAAAGACAAACTCGCGGACGCAATCAACGAACTCCAAGGCAAAGTCACGGCTCCACAATGGAAGGCGATTGATGGCTTGCGTAAGGTTGGCAACATTGGTGCGCACATGGAGAAGGATGTTAATTTAATTGTTGACATCGATCCCGACGAAGCTGACAAGTTGAAAAAGCTGATTGAGCTGTTATTGGATAAGTGGTACATCGCGCGCCATGAGGAAGAGGCATTGTGCACGGAGGTTGCGGGGATATCTGATTCAAAACAAGCGAAGCGGAAGGGTAGCTAATGAACGAAGCAATCAAAAACCGCATAGAGCAAGTTCGTCGTGGGGAAGTGCCGCAGGGGTATTCCACGGAATTTGGGCTTGCCCCGCTTGCTTGGCATCGAATCCGCCTTAATCGCGTTGCCCAGAAAAGGATGACCAAGAATCGTAATAACGTAATAAGTGCAGTACTTTCAAACAGTGCTCAGCATGGGGTTGTTCATCAAAGAGATTTCTTCGAGAAGGATATTGCAAACGAAGAGAATACGGATGGTTATTACATTGTAGAACCCAATGACTATGTTTATAATCCACGAGTTTCAAGCTATGCCCCGTATGGGCCGATTAATCCAAACAAGCTTGGGATTGTAGGTATTGTGTCTCCACTATACTTGGTATTCCATCAAAACAATACCGAGATACTACGTTCTGATTACCTCGATTTTTACTTCGCGTCTCCTCAGTGGCACGAGTATGTTTACTCCGTTTCCAATCAGGGGGCTCGCTTTGATCGAATGAGCATAGATGATAGCGATTTTTTCAAGATGCCAATTCCGGCTCCTGCAGCCACGGAGCAACAAAAAATCGCCGAAATCCTCGCGTGCTGCGATCAGGTTATTTCGCTGAAAAAGCAACTGTTGGATGAGAAACGGCGGCAAAAGCAGTGGCTTGTGCAGAAGTTGCTTGATCCGAATACTGAATATAGAGTTCCGGGCTTCGAAAACAACATTTGGAAGACATTTAGTCTGGGGGATTTGGGCACTTTTTCCAAGGGAACTGGAATTTCAAATGAAGACTGCGTCAGTGGCGAGTTTCCGTGCATAAAGTATGGCGATATATACATGACTTACGATGTAAGCTTTTATGATGCTGTTTCGCATACCGAAACTGACATAGCAAGCTATTCGCCACATGTTGAAGGCGGTTGCCTCCTATTCACGGGTTCAGGAGAAGATCGTCTTGAAATAGGGAAATGTACTGCTTATATGGGTTCTACTAGTTTGGCAGTCGGCGGCGACATAGTCATTATGAAACCAAAAGTACAAAAGGTGAATCCGTTGTTTCTTGCGTATACCCAGTTTACTGATGCTCTGATCCGCCAGAAGGCTAGAGTTTCGCAGGGTTACTCGATTGTGCATTTGTACGCTGACGATATTCGCAAGCTCGTAGTGGATGTTCCCTTGAATCTAGAAGAGCAAGCAGCCATTGTTGAGATACTCTCTGCCGCTGATCGTGAGATTGATTTGCTGGATCAGGAACTATCCCGATGGCAGCAAAAGAAAAAAGCGCTCATGCAATTGTTGCTGATGGGTATCGTCCGCGTAAATGTTTAATATTGCAATTTGGAAGGAAGTGATGTTTATGAGGGTACAAAAATGAGCAATTTTCCTGTTGGCGCAGGTCCATTGCTCGTAGAAAATGTAGCTGTAATTAGTTTACGACAAAAAGCGACACATTTCAAACATATGAGGTATGTAAAATGGAAAGATATATAGTAAACAAGAATGACACTCTTAACCCTGGACGCCATCATGAGGTACACACGAAAAAACATGCCGATGAACTCGGTATTAGAGATCAACTTGATCTCGGTTACCATGATGGCTGCGCCACCGCCGTTGTCAAAGCAAAAGAATACTACAGCGATGCAGATGGCTGTATTACTTGCTGCTATTGGTGCCATAAAGGGTAACCGTCTATGCCAAGAGATACACACCATGTTGTTCCCAACCCAAATGGTGGGTGGGATGTGAAGCGCGGCGGTAGCGAACGTGCAAGTGCTCACCGCGATACCAAGACAGAAGCGGTTGACCGCGGACGAGAAATCAGCCGCAATCAGGGCACTGAACTCGTGATTCATGGTACGAACGGCGTAATCCAACGTTCCGATAGCCATGGGAACGATCCGTGCCCACCAAAGGACAAAAAGTAACTAGCTAGTGGATGCAAGGGGGCGGGGTCGCCCGCTCCCTAACATCTTATCTTTTTTATGGGGGATAATCTCATATGTCAAAGAACTTTAAGACACTATTTGATAGTGCTGTTCTAATTGCTCTTTTCACTGCCTTTGCGTATATGTCAGCTTTTTACTATTGGAATGGATATCTTAAGTTTTATGGGTTAACGACAACAATCATCTCGATTTCTGTTGGGAATATACTAGCTACACTAAATGGCATGATGCCTTTTATCGGCATATGTATGGTAGGTTCTCTATTTATTGTTATGTTTTTCAGTCGCTTTTCAGCCGCTTTGAAGGAAAGAACATTTGCAATACTAATAATATTTACTTTTTTTTGTTTTATCTCAATGAATGTTCTGTATGAATTAGAAAAGGATGCAATGTACTACATCTCAATTGGCATAATCATAATAGTAATTTGGCTATTTATGTTGATTTTTCCATTCATAAATTACAAGGAAACAAAGGGATATAAGAACAAGTTTATTAAGCAGCTACGCATGATGGATGAAACACTGCAATGGGCAATAGAAATTGAAAAAAACAGAGGGCAAATGTTTTGGAGACGACCGATTACCTTTACAATTATCATTTTGATACTTTCAGCTTTCGTCATTGCAAGAGCTACAATGTCAGAATTCGGCGCTAAGGATGCTAGTGACAAAGATAATTATCTTGTCTGTCCAAAGTATAACAATTCAGTGGTTATTTATCAGAATGATACAACTTGCATACTGATGAAGCAGTTAAGTGACCATCAACTTGCACGTGTGTATCAATTCGTGGATCCAACAGAACTAGGAGAACTTATTTACTCGGAAACAGGTCCTTTAACAGTAATCGGGGGAAATGATTAATGCCAGACCACACAATATTCAACGAGCGCCCGGAGTCCCAGGATCGAGCGATAGCGCTATTACAGGCGATGGGGTATAACTATATTCCGCGGGCAGAGGCCGAGCGCAAGCGCGGTCGGCTTTCGAGCGTGCTGTTTCCGGATGTGATGCGAGAGTTTCTCTCCATGCAGTCATTTCGCTATCGTGAAAAGATGACGCAGTTTCCGGACTCTGCAATCGGCGCTGCGATCCGCGATATTGATGCGCCGCTTGAACGGGGGCTTCCGTTTGCCAGCAAAGCCATTTATGATAGCTTGCTCTATGGGAAAAGCTGTGAAGTAGAATTATTTGATGGTGGGCGGCAATCGTTTGACCTTTCCTATATCGATTGGGAGCATCCCGACAATAACATCTGGCAAATTACTGACGAATTCTCCGTTGAGCGTCCAAACGGAAAATTCGCCCGTCCGGATATTGTGGTTATGGTAAACGGGATTCCGCTTGCGGTGATCGAGTGCAAGAAATCGAGCGTGACGGTTGACGAGGGCGTAAAGCAAAATGTAAGGAACTGGAAGGCGGAGTATATCCCGCAGCTTTTCAAGTTTGCGCAGATTGTGATTGCGATGAACCCGCAGGAAGTGAAGTATGGCACTTCTAATACGGAAGCGGAATACTATTGCAAATGGAATGAAGAAGATACAATTTGGCTGGAGGAATCTGCCAAGAGATATGTTCGTGACGGTCACACTCAAGAGCAGGATCGTGCTCTTGTTTCGCTGTTATCCAAAAAGCGGTTGCTTGATTTAGTTCGCTTCTACATATTGTTCGATAATGGCGTGAAGAAGATCGCGCGGTATCAGCAATACTTTGGTGTGGAGAACACCATGAAGCGCATTCGCGGTGAAGACGTCGTTCGTGATCATGGCGGCGTGATCTGGCATACGCAGGGAAGCGGAAAATCTTTGACAATGGTGATGCTTGTTAAGCGTATCATTGCGGATGACAAGATACACAACCCGCGGTTCGTTTTGGTTTGCGATCGAATCAATCTCGTTTCGCAACTCAGAGATAATTTCATTCGCACGGGCATGCAAGTCAGCGAAGCGACTACCGGGAAAGGACTCATCACGCTTCTAAACACGCCAAGTGAGATAATTATTACAACAACGATTAACAAATTTGAAACGGCTGCCAAGACAAGAACCCGCGTCGAAGCAGATAATATTTTCTTGCTTGTGGATGAAAGCCATCGTTCGAATACAGGCGAATTGCACATTATGATGAGCGAGACGCTTCCGAATGCGTTTCGAATTGGCTTTACTGGCACACCGTTGCTGAAAAAAGACAAGAACAATACGTACTTAAAGTTTGGCCGCCAGATTGGAAACGCGTACCGCTTCGAAGATGGAATCCGTGATGGTGTGATTGTGCCCTTAGTTTATGATGGCAGATTCATTCCTCAAAAGGTTACAAATAAAAAGATCGACGACTATTTAAAGAGTATCATCGCTCCGCTGACAAATGAACAAAAAGAGGATATGAATAAGAAATGGAGTCGATTCTTACCGCTTGCTCAAACTGACCCGCGTTTGTCCATGATCGCTTTTGACATTCACGAACACTTTTCAACGTATTGCAAGCCGCGGGGGTATAAAGCTCTTGTCGCAGCTTCGTCGCGCGTTGTAGCAATAGAACTGGAACATGCAATCAATCAGCTTGGCGGAATTCGAGCGGCTGCTTTAATCTGCGATGACACCATTTCATCCGAAGGCGACGAGGGTGATGTCACCGAGTCTGATAGAAAGAGGATACGTGAATTTTTTAGAACCGAGGTGGAATCTCGATTCGGTTCAAAGCATGAAGAATATGAAAGCTTCATAAAGGCGAATCTAAACGGTGGTGAGGATGTTGATATTGTTATCGTACGAGATATGCTTCTGACTGGTTTTGATGCTCCGCCGCTTGCGGTTTTATATGTTGATAAACCAATGAAAGATCATACTCTCTTGCAAGCGATCGCTCGAGTCAACCGGGTATATCCGGGTAAGGATTTCGGGTTAATTGTAGATTATTGGGGTGTGTTTGCCAAATTAAACTCCGCGCTAGAAATGTATAGCGATGAGAAATCGGGATTTTCAGGATTTGAAACCGAAGATCTTGCAGGAGCTGTTTCAACAGCACATGAGCAAAAACACTCACTACAAAAATCGCATGAAGCACTTCTTGCAATTTTTGGTGATCGTATGTTTGAGGAAAACAACCCCAGAGCATGGCAAGCAATTTTCTGTTCGGATGATCATGAAAAGGATAACAACCTCCGCAAAGACTTCTATGATAAGCTTTCAGCTTTCTCAAAAATGATGGAACTCACTATGGGTAGTTATTCACTTTACCAATCGGTTGGGTTCGAGCAAATGCAGAAGTATAAGAATGATTTGCAGTTTTTTCAAAAGTTACGTGCCTCACTCATGATGGTTTATGCTGAAAAAGTAGATTTCAAGAAGTATGAAGATGGGATTCGAAGCCTGCTTAATACCTTTATAACATCTGAACCGGCTGAGATTGTTGGAGAACCAGTCGCTCTTCACGATAAAGCTGGGATGGATCAGCAAATGATGAAAGTTGATGGGGAGAAAGCAAAGGCTGCGTATATCCAAACACGAGTCGTATCCGAGCTAGAAGCACGACGCTATGAAGACCCTCTATTGTTTCGGCTTTTTTCCCAACGGATTCAAGATACGCTTGAAGAGTATCGGCGGTCGAGAAATGACACGACGTATTTAGCGCGCCTTCAGAAAATGGCAGACGATTTACGCGAAGGATTCGTTGGACAAACATATCCATCAATTATTGGGCAAAACAGTGATGCTAAGGCGTTTTATGGTGTACTTGTTGAGAGCTTTCAATCAAACGTGCAGCGCTTGAAAGACCTTGAGTTCGATGAGAACCTCGGAGGGCTTTCACTAGAGATCAATAATTCTATACTATCACTCGCGCGCGTTGATTGGCGTAATAGTACCCCGATACACAAACAAATGCGGCAAGCAATCGAGGACGCAATCTGGGACTTTTGCGAAAAGAACGAAATAGAGTTGCTTCTGGATCAACTCGACTTAGTAATCGAAAATATGATGAAAACAGCTTTAAGTAGGTTTTAAATGGATTTTTTAACGAAAATTGATGGGGAGATTTACAAGATTCAGGTTGATCGGAAAAGAATGAAACGTGTTCGACTAAAGATCTTCCCAACCATGGAAATCAAACTATCGGTGCCACTAGATACACCGGATGAGTGGATTGCAGAATTCTTAGCCAAAAAACAAACATGGCTGGAGGATCGAGCTTCCATTTTTAAAGCAACGAGGGCGATTGAAAAGGAAGAACACATAAAATCTGGGACGGCAACTCGTATTTTAGGTCGCCAGATTACGATTAAAATCATTCAATCGGATAACAACTGGATTGATAGAGACGATCAATGTCTGTATATTTACTCTGCAAATAGTGATCAGACAGCTATTGATGACCAGTTAGATCAGTGGTGGCAAAAACAAGCGAAGAGCTACTTTCAAGCAGTACTTGATCGTCAATTCCCAATTATAAGAAACCGTGGCATAATGAAGCCTACGATTTTTGTTCGAAAAATGAAGACGCTTTGGGGAAGTTGTGGCAGAAAATTAGATCGGGTTAATCTTAACTACTATCTTTATAAAGCACCAGTGCCATGCATAGAATATATTGTTCTACATGAGTTAGCTCATTTTGTCTATCCGCATCATAATAAAGACTTTTATGATTTTATGACAGTTTATATGCCGGATTGGAAAGAACGCAAGAGAATGTTGGATTATGAAATTGTGTCCGGTGTCTGATTTAAACTGAACACACAAATGGCACCAGAATATTTTGGTTTGACTCGAATTACGATCAGCTTGTTGGCAGATTAGAGGAGAAGCGTATTCTTGTGGTAGCCCTTTGTTACCAACGTGGCGCTATCGCGTCTCTTGCGGACGCTGACGGACTTATACGAGGTCGAAAGCTTGGCCATACCAGCTGATCATAAAGCAATACGGTTGCTAATACCCACCCATAAACACATATGGTTACACTTGGAGGTGGTAGGTCCATGGTATCCGGGCGAACGAATAAATTTCATATAATAAACATAGAAATAGTAATCGATCTTTCTTTTTGAACAGACTACTTTTTCGAGGTGCAGGTCAATAGCTGTTTGGTAGCCCGGCGGTTGCCCGTAGTCAAGAGGATGATTAGATGATCATGTGTTATTTAGTTAACACCTTTACCTTTTTGAAATGTGATGTTATTATTTGGTCATGGGGGTGGCCGAGTGGTTTATGGCACCGGTCTTAAAAACCGTTGGACCGTAAGGTTCCGGGGGTTCGAATCCCCTCCCTCACCAATTCAGCTCCTACTCAGGAGCTTTTTTTTACTCTTTATTGTAGAAATCAGACACAAAGTCGTCCGATTTAGCAAGAGACCGAGCGCCCAAGGGATAGGCAGCTCCATGATCGCACACACTTCTTCAAGCGTCCTTTCCGGTGGCGCGTAAAGAATCGCCACATCGTGTACATGCATGACAAAGATCGTCAGGCCAAGCACGTCAATCTGTTGCACCGTTACAGCGAGTCCGTCCCGCATGGTTGCCTGCAAGGCGTTTTCAACAAGCTTGTTTATTCAGGTTCCTTACTTAGAAATACTATCACTCCAAACCCACCCATAAACACAAATATGTTTGCATTTGGATGCGTTAGCTCCACCAAAAATGAAAGAGCCCTTAAGGGCTCTTTCATTTTTGGGCGCAAGCCACAGGAGAGAATCGAAGCCCTGTTAAAAATCGTCGCAGTGCGACGATTTTCCGGGCCGCGGTTGAGTCAAACGGGCGGATTGCGAAGCCTGAAATGCAAGCAATTCCGCCATCGTTTGCGATGCCCGATTCTCCCCGCCTCCACCACATAAGAACGCTAATTTTAATACACGAAATATCGAAGTTGGCGTTTTTGTTTTCTTCCGTTTGTCGGGTACTGATGAAAATACCTGTCAGCGGAATGACAGGGCAAAATTTGTCTTGCACTCAACAAACGGGTATTCGCGGGGCGTTCACCCGAAGAGCGGGAAGAAAGGGGTGTGGACAACCTCCTTTGACTATGTTTTAGTCCAAGTATTTGTCCGCATACCCCTTTTCTGCGAGGATCATTTTTCAACTATAGTGGCTGAACCTTTTTTCGCTTGACAAAAACGGCAGAACGCCGTATCAGGCTTCTTTTCCGGTTTGATAAAACGTCAGAATGTTTTCGATGCTGGTGTCCGATTGGATGTGATGCGCTGGGGAGAGGATGTATCCTCCATTATCGCCGCAGCCGCGCTTGAGCCGCCGAACTTCCGCGACCACATCATCAGCGGTACCGAACGGCATTATGTGCTGTACGTCCAGCCCACCGAACAGCGTCAGACGATCGCCGTATCGTTGCTTGATCATCGTCGGCTCCATCGCCAGCGGCTGGATGGGATTGAGCACGTCTAAGCCGATTTCAATCATTTCATCCAGTATCGCCTCGCAGTTGCCGCAGCTGTGATACGCCAGCACGATATTCTTCTTCCGTTTCCGAAAGGCTTCAAACATCTGCGCGTAACGCGGCTTGAGATACTTCCGCCATGCTTTGGGGGAGATCATCATCGTCTGCTGCGTCGCCACGTCGTCTCCGAGCCAGATCATATCCACTCCGATGTCGATCATTCTCAACCCGGCCTGCAATGGAAACTGCATGATCTTATCGAGCAGCGCGTTTGTATAGTCCTCCTCCGCAATCATGTCACAGAGGAAGGTCTCCATGCCGCGCAGATACCATGCGGTCTCAAACAGCGAGCACTGGCACGAACCGATGATGAAATGTGACTTACCGTATTTCGCTACGGCGTTTCGTACGTTGTCATACTGGCTTTCTTCCTGCGGGTCGGGGATGCGATACCGATCCAGCCGTTCACCGTCGTCATCCTGCAGCGGGTGGCCGATGATCTCCGTATATTCTCCGGTATCGTTATTGACGTTTTGCCAGGTCAGCCCCCATTTGCATACATACGTGGGATCATTGGAGGCATGATAACTGCACTCCATCCCTACGACCGACTTAACGAGGTCGTTTCCGAGAGCAACGCCGACAGGATCGGCGTCGCCGAGATGCGCGCGCAGCTTGCGCTCAGCCTCCGGTGTAAACGTTGCGCTGATCGGCGGACGGTCGGGGGTTTGATGTGCGAGAGCTGTGAAAACTCTTTCTCTGGAATTCACCGTAGTTCTCCCTTCAAAGGATCTATACTCTTTTTTATGCATCCGGAGGTGATTCCGATGCGATTTCGGTCACTTCGTGCGCGTTTTATTTCGGCTTTGTCCTGCTGTTCAGTTGCAGGTACTGATGCGGGCTGATGCCAAATTCCTTTTTGAAGCATTTGCTGAAATAGTTCGGATCCAGATATCCAACCTTTTCCGCCACCTCAGCCGCGCTGAGAGTGTGTGCATCAAGAAGCTCCTTGGCTTTGTTCAGCCGCACGAATGTCAGGTATTCAACGATCGACATGCCTGTCGTCTGCGCGAATTTCGTCGAAAGGTAGTTTTCATTGAGATATACTTCCCTCGCAATCTGCTCCAAGCGCAGATCGCAGTTGCCATATTGTTCCAGAATGATTTGTTTCGCCTTTTCGATATGGGCTGAAATGCCGCAGCAAGCGCCGATCTCGGCAATGCATTGGCTCGCCAGCTGACATAGCCAGTCTGCCATCTCGCCCGTCGAGTGAAACCCGTCGAATTTATGCGCCATCTCCTGATAGGAAAACGTCAGAAAATCCACTTCGCGGCGGTATTCGTGCACGGCTTCGTTCATCGCGGAGATAAACGAAAACACCGTGTTCTGCAAGCTCTTCAGATTCGCGCGCTGCAGCGCGTTTTCGCAGAGGATTCCTTTGATCTGTTCGTACACAGCGTTTTGGTTTCCGGTCTTCATGTTCAGTTTGAATTCCGTCCGCTGAGCGGTGGTCAACGTAAAGCAAACCGGTTCGTCGATGTGCTTCTCATAGCGCGAAACGCGGCTGTTATGGAACACCTTGCCATGCTTCCGCGCTTCGTTTGCATGCTCATAGCTGCAGGCAAACTCGCTCATCCTCTGCACGCTGTCCCCGATTCCAATACTGACGCCGATGCGCATTTCGTTCTGCAAATACTGCTGCGCCGCATGGAAGCGCTCGATGATCGACGCTTCATCTGCTTCGCCTTGTGCCGTGACCAGGGCAACGCCGAATCGATCCGGCCTGTCGTCAAACAGAATGCACTCCTGTTCAGTTTGAAACAGTTCAGTCAATACGTTTGCGACAGCAATACGGAAGGCCGAAAGTTCGCCGCCGCTCTCGCCATTACCGTCCTGCCGTTCGATTTGGATGACAGCTGCGGCGACGGATCGAACGCGGTTCAGTGTGAAGTATTCCGTTTGCGAAAGAATCTCATCCTCGGCCAGCACCCTGTGCGCGACTTTTCGGAGAAATGCGCTGCGCAGGCTCCGGTAGTCTTCCTCCGTTTGATGGCGCAGCTGCAGGAGGCTGTGATCGGCCTGTTTCTTTTCCAGTATTTCACTCCGAATACGGAGCATCAACGAGAGCAGCTCGTCCTCGTCGATCGGCTTGAGAAGATAGTCCTCCACGCCCAGCGTGATGGCTCTCCGCGCATACGCAAACTCGTCGTGGCCGGATATGATAACCGCGCGGCAAGCGGCGCCCTCTTCTTTTAGCTTTTCGATCAGGTTCAATCCGTTCAGCACCGGCATGTTGACATCCACAAGAATGATGTCCGGCTTGAGCGATCGGCAGAGTTCCAGCGCTTGCGCGCCGTCTCTCGCCTCGCCGCAAACGGCAAACCCATGCTCCTCCCACGGAATCGCGATCTTCAGGATTTCGCGTTGGAGGTTTTCATCGTCTACGATCAGGACGCGCATATCGTCTTGTTTGAAATCATTCATCGTTTTTTTCCATGCGGCGTATCGCCGGGAACGTCACCGTGGCGCAGGTGCCCGCGCCAAGTTCGCTCTCGACAGTCAGTCCATATGCGTCTCCATACATCAGGGTCAGTCGCGCATGGATGCTGCTGAGTCCAAACCCGGATTCACGATCGGCGTTGTTGATATCCGCGCGCAGGCGCATCAGCTGCCGCTCGTCCATCCCGCAGCCGCTGTCCTGCACGGAGATATGGCAAACCCCTTCTTCCAATCGTCCGAATACGCGTATCTCGCCCATTTTACTGCTTTCCCGAATACCGTGATAGATCGCGTTTTCTACCAGCGGCTGCAGCGTCAGCTTTGGAATCTGATAGGAAAGGAGTTCCTTCGGGATGTCGATGCTGTATTTCAGGCAATCATTGTAACGAATCATCTGGATGTACAGGTAGCTCGCCGTGATGTGCACCTCCTGCTCCAGCGATACGATATCACTGCCTCCGCTGAGCGACCCGCGATAAAACTGCGCGAGCTCTTTTGCCACCGCAATGGCAGATTCGTCGTCTTTCAGTCGGACGCAAGAGATAATGGTGCTCAAGGAATTGTATAAAAAGTGTGGCTTGATCTGCGACTGCAGCAGTCGAATCTCCAGATCTTTCCGCATCTGCTGCTGGGCATAGATGTTTTTAATCAACAGATCGACGCGCCCGACCATCTCATTGAAGCGTTCTCCCAGCAGCGCTATCTCGTCGCCGCCAACGAAGCGAACCCGTTTGGTGAAATTCCCTTCCGTTACGGCGTCCGTCATGCGTACGAGCTTCAGCACCGGCTTTGAAATGCTGCTGGAAAACGCGATCGCAATCCCAAGCGCTAAAAAGAGGCAGCAGAGCGCAACGAGCAGCATCGGTATGACGAGCCGCGTAATATCCGAATAGATATAGGAATACGGCACAAGGCTCATCACGCGCCAACCGGCGAATTCCAGCGCTTCCTGCGCGCAATAGTATCGCGTGCCGTTGAAGTTCAGCCGGCTGTTTTTGTCGGGCTTTTCCGTCATCTGGTGCGTGAGCAGATCCGGATCGGAGCAGGAGATGATGTGGTCGTTCTCGTCCAGCACCAATACGACTTCTCCGTTCGTATACTCATCGTAGGCATACGCGCTGCGCAGGCTGGACTCCTTGGTATAGGTCAGCAGTTTACCGATCGTATAACCGGTGTTTCCGTCTATCACGCGCCGCAGCAGACAGACATAGAGTTCCGTGGGCGTGTCGGGGGATTTCGGGGCGACGAACCAGTTGTTGAATTCGCTTTGCTTTTCACGGATGATTTCAGCGATCGCATCCGCGCTGAACGACTCCTCCTCACGCTTGAGCAATCTATTCGCGTTCATATCGTAGACTTCATACCGCACGGAGCGGTTAATTACGGCCGAATAGTACCCGCCTTCTTGACGAACCTCTCTCTCGGCGATATAACGCTCCGTGGAAATCCGATCCGCGGGATGGCTGAGAATCCATATCAACGACGGGTTGACCGACATGAGTTTCCCGAAACTCTGGACTTCGGAGATAAACATCTCGATATTTTTGCCGATCGTCTCCGTTTCCTTATCCATACGTTGAAGAGACTTCTGCGCGAGACTGTCCGTCAGCACAATGTGAACGCACATGGTCAGCAACAGCAAAGGAACGATGACGACTACAGCGTAGGACAGCAGCAGTCGCTGCCGAATCTTCAAGTGCAGCAAAGACGTATTGATTTGTTTCCAGGCGTGCTGCCAATCTTTCATGTGCGCTCACTCACGATCGTTTTCATCCCTTGCATTATAACACAATGCCAATGAGATCAGACTGCTACCGTGCAAGCGGCGGCTGAATATCATATTCCCCCGTAGAGAAGTCAACCGTAATCTGCGTGCCGTCCGAAAACACCGTGCGCTGGCGTTCGACGACGCCGTCCAGCAGCTCATGACGCACCATCTCGGTATGGCTCAGCCGCCTGTGCAGCGCGCAAACAATCTCGGCGGTGGAAATCTCCTCCGCCGTCGCCTCAATATCGACATACGGGATTCCTGCGTTCAGCAGCGCGTGCAGCAGCCCGCTCTGACCGTCCGGCATCTCATTGGTTCCGGGCGTAATGAACCAAGGCGTCACCACGCAGTCATGGTAAACGAGGTTCAGCAACGGCACCGGAATGCCGAAGCCGCGCCCGGTTGGTATGCCGCAAAGCGTGGTTTCATCCGGCAGCATTTCAAGCGCGTAATTCGCGTGGTGCACCAGATCAAGGCTATACATCGCCCAGCCGATCCCCTCTTCGGAGCTGATGATGCTGCCATTGGCGCGCATGTAGTCAAAGCATGCTTCCCGGAACTGCATGCACGCCTCACGCGTAACGCGGTGCCGCTCGTCCCAGCACTCGTCCAGTCCGACACAGGCGAAAACGTCCAGGTATACGCCGTCCGGCACTACGCCGTTATCCCGAAGCAGCGTGTAGTTGCGCCGGATAAACGCCAGCGACTGCGACGGGCAGAGAAACGCCTGTTTGCCGCCCGCCCAGTAATCGCAAACGGGTATCTCTCCATCGCGATTCTTCTTTGTCAAATCCGGCAGATAGGAAGGCGCATCCAGATAATAATCCCGATATTGATCGTGGAGGGCAAAGAGCCATCCGCAGTCATGAACCGATTTCTGCAGCGCTAGTAACCCAGCAAGGCCGCCCGCCGCCTCGCTTGGCGGCCACACATCCGGATGCTGCGCATCGTACCCCTCCCGAACCCATCCATCCAGATGGAAATAGGCATGCTTCAAGCCGCGCTCCTTCAATGCGAACAACTGATACGCGCGTCTGATAAAGGTCTCATGCACGGGCGTCGCCTCCGGCGTGCCGTAAAAGCGGCAGCTCGGGGCGATCGACAGTTCTGCGCAGGCCGTAATGACGGCGCAGCCGTGCAGTTTCTTCAGCAGGGGATTCTGCAGTTCCTTTTCCGCCAATGTCTTGAATCGTCCGGTTTGCTTCAGATATGCGCGATACTCTTTGCAGAACGACACATAATCGCAAGACGCGGAAAACAGGAACCGGATCGTTCGCGTATAAGCCAGTTTCCCCAGGCTGGGCAGCCATGCCGTGCCGACACTGGTTGCGCCGCTGCTTTCGTGCGCAAGGGAGAAGCCGCCGTCGAACGGAGTGAGCGCAAGCGCCATGTATCCCTTCCGCCCTTCGATCTGTCCCCACCAGGGCATATACGCGCTGCGCGTATAAAACGTGCCGGACTCCAGCTCCCAGCGACCGGATAGATCAAAGCTCTGCTCATAGCCGTTCGGAATGATTGCGCCCTGCATCAGGGGGAATACGGTATAGTTGTCCGGCCGCATCGTGTCAAAGACAAACGGCGCCGGATAGTGTATCTTCCAGGTTTGGCTTTTCGGCTCCCGGATCGGCACGATCGCGGCATCGAGCGACATGCTTGTCGCATCCAGCCACCAGTAGGCATAGAACGCAAGGTTTCTGTCGAAAGCGAATCCGGAATACCGGACTTCGACGCCTTGCCCCGTTCCCGTAGAAACGGGCTTGGTGCAAATGCTTCCCGCATGGCTGAGCGGTTCGCGAAGCGTGCGCCCCGCGTGCTCATATTCAATATACGCGCCGTCTGCCTGCGTCTGCCAGATTCGTTCTCCGGCATAGACCGTCATCACCTGCGAGCTTACGTCATAGTCCGCCCGGATGCCCGTAGCGCTGAGTCGTATGGTTTTCTGTTTCATTTTCATCATTTTAATATCGCGCCGGCTGTGAGCGCATTTTCAATTTGTTCGCTGAAGATGAGATACACGATGAGGATCGGGAGACTGGAAATCACCATCGCCGCTCCGATAACCCCCCATTGGTTTGTACCGAGATTGACGAAAAAGCTCATGATGCCTACCTGCAGCGTCTTGAGGCCGTCCTTGCTTGTCAATATGTACGCAATAAAGAAGTCGTTCCACACGCCCATAAATTCGATGACCGCGCGGGTAAATATCGCGGGTTTCAGACAGGGTAGAATGATGCTGAAGAAGGCGCGGTAAATGCCGCAGCCGTCTATCAGCGCCGCCTCTTCCAGCTCCATCGGCAGCGAGCGCATGAATGCATACATCATCACCACCGTACCGGCTATTCCAAAGGCCGAATACACCAGTATTAACCCGATGCGGGTGTTTTGAAGCCCCGCGCGCTGCAGCATCATATAGATCGGTATGATCGTGACCGACGAAGGAACCACCATGCCCAGAACAAGATAGTTCATGATCGTTCCGGAGTATCGAAACCGCATGCGCGCAAGGAAGTACGCCAGCATACTGCCTAGCAGCAGAATGATACAGACAGAAACAACGGAGTAGATCACGCTGTTGAGAAAGTATACGGAAAAGTTGAATTCAGACAGCGCTTTGCCGTAGTTGCCCAGATCCAGCGGCATCGGCAGCCCAAACGGGCGCGCATAGATGTCCTCTGTCGTCTTGAGCGAGAGGTTTACCATCCACAGCAAGGGAAACAGGAATGTGGTTCCAATCTGTATGAGGACGATGGCGATAAAGAATCGGCCATTTTTATCGGTTTTTATCCGTTTCATTTCGTATTTCATTCCTAAAACTCAATTTTCTCGCGCGCGACAAAGCGGTTGATCAATCCCGCAACCAACACGCACTCTGCGAGGAACAGTATCGCTATGGCGCTGCCGCGGCCGAATTCCATATCTTTAAAGGACGTGTTGAACAGCAGATAGATCACCGTCATGGAAGCGTCGCCAGGCCCGCCGCTGGTCAGCATCTTGACATGCACGAACAAGCCCATACAGCCTAAAACAGATATGATAAGAACATATTTGATGATATCCTGCAATAGCGGAATCGTGATTTTTATCGTGCTGCGGATCGGCCCCGCTCCGTCGATCAACGCCGCCTCGTAGTAGGTTTTGGGGATCGATTTGAGACCCGCATAAAACAGCACCATATTAAACCCGACATATTGCCAGACAAACACAATGGCGACGCAGATCAGAGCCGTATCCTGATTGGTCAGCCATGCGTGCGACCAGTTCTCCAACCCGAGGCCGCGTAAAACGGTGTTCACAAGTCCCCATTGCGGGTTGTAAATCCCGATCCAGATCTGCGAGATGACCGTCACCGCCAGAACCGCTGGAATGAAACTGGCCGTGCGGAAAAACCGGCGTACTTTTTTTCCCTGAAAATCCAGCATGATCGCGAGAATCAGCGAGATCGGAAGCCCTACAAACGTAGAGAAGGCCATGACGATCAGTATGTTTTTGTTGCCGATCCAAAAACGCGGATTGGTCAAAACCCACTTAAAATTCTCAAACCCCACATAGCCGCTGGAAGAAATGCCGTTGTGCTTTTGAAAACTGATCAGCAGTTCCGGTATCAGCGGAAAGATCACGAAAGTCGTATATAAAAGAAGGCCCGGCAGAGCAAACAGCAACATAGCCTTTTTATTCTTAAAATAGTAGTTCATTCTTTCTTCCTCTCACGAGCGCTGGAAAAGGCATGTGCCCGCCTGATCGTTCTGGCGGGCACATACAACCCATTTGTTTCGTTAGCCTTCCAGACGAACCTTCTCAAGCGCGTCGCAGACTTCCTGCGCGGTTGCCTGGCCGAGCATGAGCTTCGCGGCCTGAATACCGAGCTCCGACACAACCTTGGTCGAATAGATGAACGTCAGGCTGGGCAGTTTGTTCGCCGCTGAGTCAAACGTGTCGCGGCTCTTCTGCGCCAGATCGGACAGGTTGCTGATTTCGAATCCGCTGTCAAGACCCGTCAGCGCGCTCTGCTCTTTGTTGAAGAACAGCGCTTCCTGGAACGCGCACTCTTCGGCTACCAGAACGGCCGCATCTTTGAACTTGGACTGCGAGGAGACCGCGTAACCCGCGAGCGGGCCGCCCCATGCCTGCGTGTAGTCCGCCATGTTCACATCCGGCGAGATAGACGGGAAGAGGATAAAGTCCACATCTTCGTCGGTTTCGAACTCGCTGAGCGTCCAGGTAAACATCATGTACATCGGAACCTGTTTGCTCTTGAAGAGATTGATGGTTTCGCCGTAAGCCATTTGCGCGCATCCTTCGGGGAAAGCGCCCATCTTGGCAAGCTGTTCAATCTTGGAGAACGCCGAGACGACTGCCGGATCGTTGAAGCCGATTTCGCCATTATAGAACTTCACCACGGTTTCCGGATTTTCCGCCATGGCGAGCGTCTGCCAGAGGAAGCCGTTGACTGCCCAGCCTTCAAAGCTGTGTGTCGTGAGCGGCGTGATTCCCTTGTCGATGAACTGCTGGCATACGCTAATGAATTCATCAAACGTTGTGGGATATGCGATACCGTTCTGCTCGAATATGGATTTGTTGACGTAGAGTCTCGGTGTATAGTAGCTGTCCGAACCGCTGCTGATCGTATAGAGCTTGCCGTCCGTCCAGGGCTCGATCAGGCTCTTGACGCTGTACTTCTCAGCAAAACCGTCCGCCGTGATATAAGGAAGGAGGTCTTCCGCGCCGCCGGAGTTGATGACGGGCAGCGTGCTGTTCATCGCGCCGGAGAAGAACACGTCCGGCAGATCGCCGGTTGCGGTGTAGGTGTTGAGCTTGGCCTGATCGACGTATTCTTCAAACTCAAACTCATAGTCCGGGAACTTTGCCTGCAGGGTCGGTTCGATATATTCGCTGTTCATCTGTTTGCGAACATCGTCCCACGCTGCAAGCAATACGCGAAGCTTGACCTTTTCTGCCGGTGCAGCTGGTGCTGCCGGCGCAGCCGCATCGCTTCCCGCAGCAGGCGTCGAGGCAGGGGCTTTCGTGCAGCCGCTGAAGAATGCGAGGGTCATCATCAGCGTGACGCACAGTGCAAGAACTCTTTTCTTGTTCCGAATCATGTGTACCTCCCGTAAATTATGATTTTTTTGTTGCGGAATAGTATCGCGCATATCGCGCAATGGACTTTTGTATTGTGTATTCCGTGAAGAAATCCGAGTGGATCGCGACCCGTCGCCTCCATGTCTTTGATGGATACGAATCGCCTGTCAATTCTAGAAGAGCTGTTTCCTATCGATACGAAACCCGTTTGTATAATCATCTTAGCATAGGCTTTTCATACATACGCAGGACAATTCTTAGCGAAAATGGAAAATTCTCAGGTCTTGGTTTCGAAGCGTTTACTTTTTGAAGCCGCTCTATATAATGAAGCAGAGACTTCCGCGGAGCACACGGATTCATATACGCCTGCCGAACCGGACGCTCTTTTGCCCGCGGCAAAAAATGTTCTTTCTTATTTGCGGCAGCGCAACAACCCGGCGGCTCGTGTTCGTCGTTCTTTTCGCGTTGCTCCTCTTCGCTCCCTGCGCGCTTCCCCTGTATATCAACATCTTTTCGGAGGAAATCATCATGGAACCCACGCTTGTATTTACGACTCGCACGCTGCCTGCCGGAGATCCCGGGCAAAAAAGCACGCTGCCAGATCTGCTCGAAACAATCAATATGCAAAACAAGTCTCATTTCGACCTCGACGAAACGGACGAAATCTTTGAAGGGTTCGGCAAACGAAAAAACGCGTATCCCTACACGCAGCGCATTGGTTACGGCCGCGTATTGAAGGACACCGTCATCCCCGTCGCGATTCTGGAAAACGACGCGCTGCGCGCCGAGTTTCTGCCGAATCAGGGCGGCAAACTCTGGCGGCTCACCGACAAACGGGCCAACCGCGAACTGCTCTACACCAACGACGTGTTGCGTTACTCCAATCTCGCCGTCTGCGGCGCATGGTCTTCCGGCGGCGTAGAATGGAACATCGGCGTGATCGGCCATACGCCTTTTACCACGGAACCGCTCTTTGCCGCAAGAACGATGACGGATCGCGGCGCGCCCGTGCTGCGAATGTATGAGTATGAACGGATACGCGGCGTCACGTATCAG
>PNNR01000042.1 GCA_013824375.1 Clostridiales bacterium | reverse complement strand
GGGCGGTCACACCGAATTCTTTCGCTACGCGATCGATCTCTTTCGTCAACTCCGGTTCTTTTGCGGCGGGATAGCTCATCTCCTCCGCGGTACTGATGGCGTTGACGCCATGTGAAAGAACTTTCACAAGTTTGGGATAGACGCCTTTTGTAAACGAATCGGTTGCAACGATACAGACGTCAGCTCCCTTCATCGGAAGCGCAACGTTGATGTCGTCCGTGATTATCACATCCGGCCTGTCTCCGCGCGGTATGTCGAGCAGTGAAAAGATACTCTTTCCGACTCGTTCAGGATGCAAATCGCAAACGCTCGCAATCTCCACGCCCGTCTTTTGCAACAACACCCGTGTTATGCCGCTGCCCATCGCGCCGAATCCCCAAACTGCAACCTGAATATTACGCATATCGTTCCTCCTGCCGTTTCGGCAAAGCTTTTGAGATAATGAAGGGCTATGATTCAATTGAATACGTGTTATTGATGAAAGATGCTCATTCATCGAAATGCAACTGCCTTTTCGGCACAAAGAAATCCTCCTGCCGGAGACCAATTTCTTCAATCACCTGTTCGACATATGCAAGATTACCGATCTGGAGTGCATTATGGCAGTCACTGCCCATCGAAAACTTCAACCCCGCGTTATACGCGCGCTTGAGCATATCCACGCACGGCGCGCGCCAAAGACCGGAGATTTCCAGCGCGATACTAAATTTTTTACAGAGATCAATCACCGCATCCTCCCACTGCGTTAAAAACGCAGTGCCGTAAAGCTCGTCATACGCGGGCAGAACGGTTGCGTGACCTAAAATATCCACGCGTTGGGTAGAAAACATTTTCTCCATCATCTGAATGATATAAGCCAGATAATAACGATTCAGATCGGAAGAATAGTTTTTCTGATAATGATCCGTGTGCCCGGAACGTTTGGATAAATACGCGTTCAACGGAATAAATCCGCCGCGCCCGTCAGGCATATTATGTACGCTTGCGATGATGTAATCCAGCTGATCGTCCAGCGAATCCGGCAGGTTCAATTTGTGTTCCATATTGATTTCCGCGCCGCGATAAACCGGAAAACGATGAAGCACTTCGAGGTAGTTTTTCACGTCGTTGAGCGTATAGATACCGCAGCAGAACAGATGATCGGATACGCCGAGGATATGCCCCTGCTCCTGTTCAACCGAAACAAGGTCTTCAATCGAAAACTGCGCGTCGGACATGTTTGTGTGCGTATGCAGGTCGTATAGTTGCATTGTACTCTCCCGTCGTTGTTATGCCGCGCCTGCTGTCAGAATTCGTTTGTCATTTCCTCCAAGCACCGTACAGCAATGTCCAATTGATTTTGCATAAAATCGTTCGACACCTATACAATATACCATGAACGCGCGCTTGAAAACAAGGGTGCTTAAAAAAGCTAGCTTGTAAAACCAGCGTTTTCCAGCGATTGCGAACTTGCTTGACAGCTCAGCAGTGCAACCATATAATGCAAGCATACAGCAATAAAACCGCTTGATTTCAAGATTTTTCAAGCGATTCAATCAACTCAAGCGACAAGAGGGGGACGGTTCCTGTCATGAAACCTGTTATTTTATATTATTCATTCGGTGGAGCAACGCGTACCGAGGCAGCAAAACGTGCAGCTGAGTCCGGCGCAGATGTGTTTGAGGTGCTTGAGGTAAAAAAACGCGGTATCTTCTCGGCTTTCCTCGTTGGCTGCCCGCAGGCGCTCGGCAGAAAAGCCTCCGCGATCAAACCGCTCGTCATCGACTGGAGCCTGTATGATTCCGTGACGCTGATGGCGCCCGTCTGGGCAGGGCATCCTGTGCCCGCGTTCAACGCGGCGTTGGAATTCGTCCCGAAAGACAAGATTATGAATATCGTTCTCACTTCCAGCGGCGGCGAAACGCCAAAGAGCAAGGACGCGACCATCGACCTGCTGCGCAAACAGGGGTATTCCCTCGCGTCGTACGAGGATTTGAAGACCGCACCACCAGCAAAATAGCAACTAGATAAAACGAACGTCCGGTTTTGTCCGGACGTTTTTTTGATGCAATCGAAGTTCAGTTTTTCTTCTGAGCACGGTGTTGTATTAGTTCTGCGGCGATGCTGACCGCGATCTCAGCGGGTGTCTCAGCACCGATGGAAAGTCCGACGGGCGCATGCAGTCGATCGATCTCGTCTTGCGTTAATCCGGTCGCCAATAGACTCTCCTTGATCTGCGCGATCTTTCTCCTGCTGCCAATGCAGCCGATATAGTTTGCATCCGAA
This sequence comes from Clostridiales bacterium, assembly GCA_013824375.1. Taxonomy (GTDB): domain Bacteria; phylum Bacillota; class Clostridia; order Christensenellales; family CAG-138; genus UBA7703. The sequence continues at coordinate 25,477 of PNNR01000042.1, read as the reverse complement.
CGCAAAAGCCAGAATAAAATCTGTTCATCCGTTTCGTGCCCGCGCGACATTACGATCGCATGATCTCGTTTGGTGATGCTCAGGAGCGAGTGCATACTGTCATACTCGCCCAGCAGAACGCGCTCCGCCATCGGGAACAGATCTTTATTGGCAAATGCCTCGCGATCTTCTGCAACCCAAATGCGGTAATCCAGTAACATAAGTTGGCGCGCCACACATTGCGCCACATGCCCGCCGCCAAATATAACAATACGTGGTTCGGCTGACAGCGGCTCAATCAGCCAGCGCGGCTCACTCGCAGTCACTATCGTTTCATTCGGTATTCGATCAACTCCGCAGAGGGGAAACAGCGCATCCTCAGAAATCACGCCCGTTTCCAACGCACAGCTTTCAATGAGTTGGCAGGCTAGAAACTTTTCTTCTCCGCTTTCCATTGCGGTTCGAATGTTACTGCAAAGCAGTCGCCCTGCCTCGCCGAAAAACGGACGAAACAAAATCAGTAAACTGCCGGAAGCGAATGTTGACGCTTCGGAATGAGTCTTATACGTCCGTGTCATACAGGAAAACTCCTGCAGCATCTCAATCGCATCCTGACGCACACTGAATTCCATTGAACCGCCGCCGATCGTCCCTATCTGCGCACCCGAATCCGTGACGACCATAGCGGTGCCGACGCCGCGCGGCGCAGCCCCGTCTCGGTCAATAATTGTCGCGAGAATCGCGGCTTTTCCGGCGAAAAGTTCGGTTTCAATTGCGGCAAGCAATTGTGTGTCCATTTTTTTCCCCGCTTTCTGCTCTTGCGGTGAACAATCGAATACTAGATGATCGGCTTTTTCAGTGCGGGATTTGCCGCATCAAACACGATCATGCCGATTTTCTTCTGCTCGACATAGGATAGCGGCAGTTTCGAATCGTCGCTCGTCTCTAAAAGCGCATCCAACGCTTCATCCGTCAATTGGCGATTTGATATTGACAGAAAGTACGACCTAGCATCCTCCCGAGAGCGGAATGGCTGTATGTGCTCCTGTTCAAACAGTTCATAGGTAAACGGAATGCCCGCATTCTTTAGCGTTTCGGATAGTTCGCGCAGATCTGCTTCACCTGCGGCTGTGTCACGGTCAGCCAGCACAAATGTCTTCGCGCGCGAAAGCTCCCGCACGACGGGCAGCGTCTCTTCTGCGCCGCCAACATCAAAAAGCACAAGCGAATCATAGAGTTTATCCGGCGCGTATGTATGCACATCACCAAGTATCGCGACAACATTTTGCGGACAGCGTGTGCGCAAAGCAGCGACTGCTTTCGGGTCGTTCTCGATAACAGTGACTTCCTCAACATGGTAGGAAAGCCAGATGGCAAGATCGCCGAGTCCGCCGCCCGCGTTAAATACCCGGGACGTCGGCGCAATATAAGCCGCAATTCTCTCCGCGATCCAATAATATAACTTGCTCTTCTTTGCTGCATCGCTCATCCAGCGAATGTGCGCATCGGTCCAAATGAATTCTTCCAACTTTTTTGTCTCCTGTTTTTTGGTTGCGGGTGTTTGCACCCGCTTTATTCCGTTATGGTGGAATCCTGCGTGAAATATTGCATCAGCTCGCCGTATCGATAACACGTTCTCTCGTGCTCGTTGACAATACCCGCCGCCTGTAAAAACGAATGTATTGTGACCGAGCCTGCATAGCGCATGCCGCGCCGTTTGAGATCTGCAGAGATTCGATCAGAGACCGGGCTGGTTGCGCGCGGTTTCCCATCCGGGCTTAGCATGACTCTTCCATCGGAGAAACTCCAAAGATAGTTACAAAACGAACCGAACTCACGTTTAAGCTCAAGTACGATCTTCGCATTGACGATCGCGGCTTCTATCTTTCCCCTGCTTCTGATAATACTCGCGTCCTGCATCAAACAAGTGATTTTCTCCTCGTCGTATGCTGCAATTTTCTCAACATCAAAACCGTCGAATGCGGTTGCGAACGCCTCTCGTTTTTTCAGCAGCGTGATCCACGATAGTCCCGCTTGAAACAGTTCCAGCATAAACAGCGCGTACATGCTTTGATCGTCCCGTAACGGCGTGCCCCACTCTTCGTCATGATACGCGCAGTAAAGCGGGTTATCTTCCCTGACCCAGAAACATCTTTTTTTCTGCTCCACAGCTTTCATATCGCTTTCTTCACGTTCCGCCGATTATGCGGTGAAAATTATTATAACACAGCGTTTGCACAATAGAAAACACCGCCGCATAATATATACGGCGGTGTTTGGTGCGCCTTTTGCGTTATCCGGCAGGCGTGGGCGTCGGCGCCGCCGTGTATTTCTCTCCGATAGAGGGCCCCTCGATCGGCGTACCGCCATACATCGTGAAGTTATACTCGTCCTGCTTGGACTTCCACTGCTGCAGGATCTCGATGACGCGCGCCTGATCTTCCGGCGTGAACGAGCGGAAGCTGGGGTTATATGCGCTGATACCGCCGCTGATGCCGCCATAGAGCACATTGCCGTTGCTGACAAAATAGACGCTGCCACCGGAGACAAACGAGTTGCCGCTGGATGCGTACTGCCGTGCGATGATGTCTCCGCCGATAAACGTGCCGTCGTCGTTGTGAACTCTGCCGCCCCACGCGGTAAAGACGCAGAAGTCATTCGGATTAGTCGTCGGCTTGCTTCGCAACAGGATTTCCGCAAACTCATTCATGAGCGGCTGCATCTGATCCTTGAGCTCGGCCGCAGGATCATTCGGAGAGCGGTCTAAGTAGAACGACATCGTCTGCTTGGTTCCGTCCGACATCGGCACATTGTAGACCATCATGGAGATGTTGAAGTAGTCCATATCACTCGTCAACGTCGCGGACTTCCGTATCATCTGTTGCATGATATCCAGGTGCTCGTTCTTGCTGTGGTTGTTCGTATACGCCATCCAGGCGGCCGACGATTTCGGCATGCCTAGTCGGATTGTGTAGCTATCCCAGTAACGCATCATCCCGACGTAACCCGCAGTGCTGATATTGCCGTAGTTCTGCTCTTCATCCACCATATAGTTCATATACGGGTCAAAGATACGGTAAAAATCGTTTGCCGGATAATCCGTCTGCGGCAACTCCTCATAATAAGTGGCGAGGATCGCGCTATTTTCCAGATACGCCTTGTCGTATAGATCGCCGCCCTGGAGATAACGCGTGGAACTTGGCGGCGGCAGGGTTTGGATTGCCTCGTTGAACGCGCTGTTCTGTTGGCAGTACGACAGCAACGTATTCTGGTTGAGGAACATCAGCACGCGGCTAAACTTCCTTCCGTCCTTGAGAACAAATGTTACAGGCTGTGTACTCAACATATAGCTGGACTGATCGTCGTAAGTGTAGTTTAAATAGCCCGAGGTTCTTATCGTTGCAACATTATCCCGTAGAGTTTCTACTGCATATTGGCATACGTCCGTCTCGGTAAACTGAACTTTCGACACCAGATACTGCTGATAGGAGACATACTCCGAACCACGGTTCGCACCGTTCAGCTGAACATAGGCAACATCCTGCGTGTTTGGCACAAAGCTCTGCAAGGACTTTGCGGCGCTCGTCGTGCCAAAGTAACCCGCGACACCAAGCGCGAGAGGCACGAGAAGCCATGGCAGCGAAAGCATCATCTTCTTCGCACTTCTCAGTGCAACGAGCTGATAGATGATATAGATTCCAACAGCAATGCCCACCACGATCGGGATGCTGAAGCCCTGCTGCGTCATTACACCGGAAGCAAACAGAATCACAACCGGAATCACGGCTGCACAAGCAAACACGGTCTGCAGTGCCGCGCTCTTTGCGCCATGCTCCGCAAGCTCCGACGGGCGCTTTTCAAAGAGAACGCGCGCAAGAAAAAGTTCCGCACCTGTGATCACTGCGGAATAGAATATGTTGATCGGAGCATATAGCGTATGACGAAGCATCGGTCGCAGAAGCTGAGCAATCTGGCCGGTTGCAATATTTGTGACCGGGGTTAAGTACCATGGAAGATCGAGCCAGCTAATGATCGGCGTGTTGGCGACGATGCCGCGTGCAACAGCAAATTGCACAAAACGGAACAGGCCGAATACGAGAATCGTCAATCCCAGCCCTGTAATCGTTGTACCTGTTAAACTCATCGCAATTGCACAGGCAGAAAACACCATCATCGTAGCGATCGTAAAGAACGGCACCGCTACGAGTGCATATAACTGTACAAAAGGCGTCTTCGTCAGAGTGAAAACCATGACTGTCAGCAACACGTTGGTGAGTACGGTTGCCGCAATCCAAGTCAGCGCTGCCAACGTGATCGCCCAAAACAATCTTTTACGCGAAACGGGCAGGCTATGGTAAAAATCGCTATCCGAACGTTTGTTGAGGAAGGAAAATCCATCCATCGCGAGCACAACGCCGCCCGCATAAATAAACGCAATCAGCGGACTAAACATCTTCGTGATGCTCGGCACGTTGTCGTGATACAGTGCCGTGCAATACTGAATCGAAACCACCACGCTGGCAACAAAGCTCAGCGCAAGGAGTATCAGACCTAAACGCGAAAGCCTCCGTATTGACTCAAGATATGGCTTCATGCGCGTTCGCCTCCTTTCAAAACCGGCGCTTCAAAGGAGTATCCCAGCGCCTCCATCTCATACAAGAATACTTCTTCCAGCGTCAGCGGAAGGATCTCCAGAATCAGCGGGTTCTGTGCTGCAATGACAACCTTAGCCATCGAGCTGTCTCCTCGAATAATCATGTTCGCAACGCTTCCCTGCTTAGTGAATGAAAGAATCTCCATATTGGTAAATTGCGAGCGGTCATAGTCCTTCGCAAAGGCTACTTGCACTTTAAAGAGCGACGTCTTGAGATTTTGCACATCACTTTCAAATACAATACCCCCCTGATACAACAGCGCGAGCTGATCGCAGGTGTCTTCGAGCTCACGCAGACTGTGGCTTGTGATGACCGCGGTGCAGCCGCGCTCCAGCACGTCGTCATACAGCATGCCGCGCACGAGGTTTCGCATCACGGGGTCGAGCCCGTCGAACGTTTCATCGAAAAACACATAGTCGGTCATCGCGGACAGCGCAAGAATCGTCGCGGCCTGTCTGCGCATTCCCTTAGAGAACGTGTTGAGCTGTCGTGTACGATCTAGCTTGAATGCCGCGCAGAGATCCGCGAAGCGTTCGGTGGAAAAGCGCGGATACATAGACTCATACAGCAGCGCCATGCGGTTTAAGTTGCTCTGCGGCAAAAAGTACAACTCATCCGGCACAAAAACGCAGTGATCCTTGACAACCGGGTTGTCAAACACTTCACCGCCGTTGATAGAGATATGCCCTTCGTCCGGCTTATAAATACCGTTGCAGAGCCGTAAAAACGTGCTCTTGCCGGCTCCATTTGCGCCGACAAGGCCATAAATGCAGCCTTGCGGAATGTTGCAGTTCAGATTCAGCAGTGCTTCTACCGTGCCAAAGCGCTTGGTAAGTTTACGCGCCTTAATCATGACTCAATTTCCTTTCCGTAGGCGTCGTTGACCGCATGAAACACTTGCTCCATCGGCATGCCCGCCATGCAGAGTTCTTCTGCTATTTTCTTTAATTCTTCAAGGCGTTCCTTCGTTCCTTCGCCAACGATACGAAACGCTTCCGCCGTCACAAATCTTCCGTTTCCCGGCGCACTGACGCATAGGCCGCGACGTTCGAGTTCGCTATATGCCTTCTGCAGCGTGTTGGGGTTGACGGAAAGCTCCTGGGAAAGAGCGCGCACGGATGGAAGTTGATCGCCTTCCTTTAGGATACCGGAAGCGATCAGCCGCTGCGTCTGATCGATGATTTGTTCGTAAATCGGCGTTCGTCCGAATCGATCAATTTGGAACATCGCGCAACCTCCTTTTCGGGGATCGGTGTACTATCCGTTATAGTACACTTGAATATTACTTCTAAATTTTTAAAATGTCAATACGAAACGATGCACATTTATGAAGAAATGACGTTTTTTCGCGGCATATGGCTTAATTCAACAGTATTTTCAGCAGTTTGCTGCGCAATTCGGGGGATCGGCAAAATTCCGATCAAATCTGCCGCTGTTTGCCCATAGCGTTTTGTGGTAAAATGCAGTCTATGGATCAATCAAACAAGACAAATCAAGCCCACTTGTTCGGCAGAAAGCCTGACGACGACTGGAATCGGAACGAGTCCTCGGAAGAACGCGTGCGGAAGCGGAAAGAGCGCCTCGTCATCGTCTCGCTCATTACGCTCCTTCTTGCGATGCTTGCGATTCTGTTTGCATTGCTGCATCAGCAGCTTGCTGGAGAACCGGCGGGAGTTTTCGCCGCCTCCGTTTCTCCTCTTTCGGCGGTCACGCCAACAATGATGCTTCCTGATGAAACCTCGGAAGCGAATAGTTCTGCTGTAACAGACAAGTTGCAATTGCCGCCTATAGAGGCGGGGCTCCTCGTCTCGTTCCTTGACGTGGGTCAGGGCGATAGTATCTTCCTCCGTTCCCCTTCTGGCAAAACCATGCTGGTGGACGGCGGCCCGGACGGATCGTTTCCAACGATTGACGCTTATCTTACTGAACTGGGTGTCGTCGGGCTTGATGCGGTCATTGCTTCGCATCTGCACGCGGATCACATCAGCGGATTGATTCCGGTGGTGGACACGTATCCGGTCGGGGATATCTACTTTTCGCCGTTTGAAGCGGAGAGCGAAACGTATTTTAACTTTCGTGGTGCGGTCAACGAAAGTCAGGCAACCGCACATCGTCCATATGCAGGCGTCGATACCCTGATTCCTTGGGACGACGCTGTCGAGGTGCGGATTCTTTCTCCATATGAAACGATATACGATGACTTCAACGACACGAGCTATATCATCCGCATCTCCTACGGCAACACCGCGGTGCTGCTCACGGGCGACGCGACTGAGCTCGCGGAGAAACTCGCGCTCAAGGCGCAGCCGAACCAGTATTTCCGCGCGGATGTACTGAAGATTGCGCACCACGGCTCCAGCGACGCGACGTTTGAAGCGTTTTTGGACGCGGTCTCTCCGGCAATCGCGGTCATCAGCCTCGGCAAGAACAACGACTACGGCCACCCGCATGATTCGCTGATGGATCGACTTCTGGAGCGCGGCATCACGATCTATCGAACAGACGAAGACGGCACCGTTACGCTCCTGCTTGACGGAACAAGCGTGACGGTGATAGAATAACAAAAGCTCAATAGTAGGCTAAGAAGGGGAAAAATTCTTACAATACGCTGATAAGAGAGCACCGTCATCGGCTGAAAGCGGCGCGCGTAGAGAAGAATATCCAGTTCGCCCCGGAGCCTTGCCGGTGAACAGCGTATGCGCTTTGTAGTTGGCAACGGGCCCGCCCGATACAGCGGAATCGAGGCTTAACCCGTCTTCTGACGGGCGAGCAAACGAGGGTGGTACCACGACGCGATTCGTCCCTTTTGGGCGGACGCGTTTTTTATTTGGTAACATGCCATTTTGGCACAAGGAGGAAGAGAACAATGGGAATGATGGAGTCTCTCGCGCAGTTGCGCGAGGAAGCCGAAGCAAAACTCAAGAGCGTGCAGTCATCCGAAGAGCTGGAGCAGCTCCTGGTCGACGTGCTCGGTAGAAACGGCTCGCTGACAACGATTCTGCGCGCGATGGGCAAGCTCGCGAGCGACGAGCGCGCGAGCGTCGGCGCGTTTGCCAACAAGGTCAAGAGCGCTCTGGAAACGATTGTCGCCGAAAAGCGCGCAGCGCTTGGTGAAATTGCCAAACAGCGCCGCTTTGCGGAAGAAGCGCTGGACGTCACCGCGCCCGGACAATTGACAAACCCGCTGGGGCGGCTGCACCCGATGACGCAGACCTACCGCCTGATTCGAGACGTGCTGGTCGGCATGGGCTTTTCGATGTTCGACGGCCCGGAGATTGAGCTCGACGACAATAATTTTACGTTGTTAAACCTGCCGAAGGATCACCCCGCGCGGGATATGCAGGATACGTTCTATGTCAATGAAAACGTCGTGCTGCGCACGCATACCTCGCCCTGCGAGATCCGCGCGCTGACCACGCTCACGCCGCCGTTCAGGCTGATGATGCCCGGACGCGTGTTCCGCGTAGACGAAGTGGACGCGAGCCATTCCCCTGTCTTCCATCAGATTGAAGGATTCGTGGTCGATAAAGGATTGACGCTGGGTGATCTGAAAGGCATCCTCGACTCGTTTGTACACGCGGTGTTCGGCGAAGATGTGAAAACCCGTCTGCGCCCGAGTTACTTCCCGTTCACAGAGCCATCGGCTGAATTGGACGTCTCCTGCTCCATCTGCGGCGGCAAAGGCTGCCGCGTCTGCAAAGGCACGGGTTGGATCGAAATTCTCGGCTGCGGCGTGACCAACCCGCACGAAATCGCCAACTGCGGCTATGACCCGAAGGTCTGGACTGGTCTCGCGTTCGGACTCGGCGTTGACCGCATGGCAAACCTCAAGTTCGGCATCAACGACATCCGGCTTGAGTACGAAAACGACGCGCGCTTCCTGCGCCAGTTCTAAGGGAGGGAAACAAGCATGAAATTACCCAAGAAGTGGCTTTCTGAATATGTAGACTTCAACGTCACCAACGAAGAATTCATCGAGAAGATGATGTGGCGCGGCTTTGAGTGCGCGGGTGTGGAAAAAGAGCTTTCGGGCGTCGAGGACGTCGTGGTCGGCCGCGTGCTCTCCGTCGTCAAGCACGATAACTCCGAACACCTGCACGTCTGTCAGGTGGACGTCGGCAGCGAAGTCTTAACCATCGTCACCGGAGCGGACAACGTCTTTGACGGCGCGCTGGTTCCGGTTGCACGCGTGGGTTCCAAGCTCGGCGGCCGCGAGATGCAAGCGGTCAATATGCGCGGCGTGATGAGCTACGGCATGCTCTGCTCCGGTGCGGAGCTGGGATTGACCAACGTAGATTATGCAGGCGCAGAAACGCATGGCATTCTTATTATGACGGAAGATCATCCGTTGGGTCAATCGATCGACAAGGCGCTGGGCTTTGACGACGACATCTTCGAATTCGAACTCACGCCCAACCGTCCAGATTGCATCGCTATCCTCGGCATGTGCCGCGAGGCGGCGGCTGCGCTCGGTCAGCGCTTCCGTGAGCCCGCAATAAAGTCGGTCAAAGGCGAAGGTAACGCCGCGGATTATGCGCGCGTCACGATCGAAAACTATGACCTCTGCCCGCGCTATACCGCGCGCGTGATCAAAGACATCGTCATCGAGCCTTCCCCCGCATGGATGCAGAGCAAACTCCGCGCGGTCGGACTTAGGCCCATCAACAACATCGTGGACATCACAAACTATGTGCTCGTGGAATACGGCCATCCGATGCACGCGTTTGACCTTGCCTGCATCCACGGCAACCACATCGTCGTCCGCACCGCACGCGAAGGTGAAATTGTCACCACGCTGGACAAGCGCGATCGTCCGGTGACGCCGGATATGCTGCTCATCGCGGACGAAAGCCGCGGCGTCGGCATCGCGGGCGTGATGGGCGGGATGAACTCCGAAATCACGGAAAACACGCAAGCCGTGCTGTTCGAGTCCGCCGTGTTTAAGGGCAGCAACATCCGCGCGACGGCGAGAAAGCTCAAACATACGACCGATGCCGCGAGCCGCTTCATCAAGGGCGTGGAACCCGTCAGCGCGGAACTTGCGCTGGAGCGCGCGGTCGAACTGGTGGCAAATCTCAAGGCGGGCACAGTCGTCGGCGAGATCATCGACGTGCGCAAAGAAAAGCCGGTCGATCGCGAGATCACCGTCAGCGTCGACCACATCAACGCACTGCTGGCGCTTGATCTTTCGGCAAAGCAGATGGCCGATATGCTCGCCACGATCTCCATCCACGCGCGCCCGACGCTCGGCGGCCTGCACGTGACCATTCCGCACTTCCGCACGGATATCGAAAGCGGCATCGAAGCTGACTGGGACATCGCGGAGGAGATTGCGCGCGTCTACGGCTACTACAACATCAAGCCAACGCTCATGCGCGGGGATACGTTCCGCGGACGGATCAACGAACCGTTCCTGCTCGACGATACCGTGAAGGATACCCTGGTCTCGCTGGGGCTGTATGAGATGTACAACTACAACTTCACGAGCCCGTCTGTGTTCGATTCCCTCCTGCTGCCGCAGGACAGCGAACTGAGAAAAGCCGTCCGCATCCTCAACCCCTTCGGTGAGGATCAGAGCCTCATGCGTACCACGCTGATTCCCGGCATGCTGGATTCACTCGTGCGTAACGCAAACCGCAAGAGTGGGCACCTGCGCTTTTTCGAGGTGGGCAACACCCATGTTGACACAGGCGCGGAACTGCCGGAAGAACGCAAGAAGATCGGCATCGTGCTCGGCGGCGCGGGCGCGGATTTCTACCTTCTCAAGGGCATGATCGAGGAGCTCTTCCGTGTGCTCGGCGTGAAAGACGCCGTGTATCAGAAGAGTTCTGCCGGCTATCTCCAACCCGGCAGAGCCGCGGAGATCTTCTCCCCCTCCGGCGTTTCGCTGGGCGTATTCGGCGAGCTGCATCCCGACGTCGCAAACAGCTGGAAGACGGACGGCAGAGCGTATGTCGCGGAGCTGAGCTTCTCCGCCATTGCGGAAAGCCGCCTTGCTGCCAAGCGTTTCGAGCCGCTGCCCCGTTTCCCGGCTGCGGAACGCGACCTCGCGGTCGTTGTGGACGCGGATGCAGAGTCCACGTCGCTCAAGAGTGTCATCGAAACCGCGTCCGCGGGCGTGATCGTCTCCGATGTGCGGCTGTTCGATACCTATGCGGGTATCGGCATTCCCGCGGGCAAAAAGAGCCTCGCGTTCTCGTTCTCCCTCCGCTCGGAAGACCACACCCTCACGGACGAGGAGATCAAACGCGGCATGGACGCCATCATCGATTCTCTCAAAAAGAGCGGTGCTCCTCTTCGTGCATAAGCGAATATAACACCAAGCCGCAATACCCGGCGTAGAAGTTTTTTACGCCGGGTTTTTTGAATCCCTGTTGCGTTGGATCCTGCCCTTGCCTTATACTAAACTCATCGGCACAGGGATGTTGCCGATGAAAACCTTCTGGAGGATCTTTCATGTCATTCTGCGAGAGCTGCGGAAACCCTGTATACCGTTTGGATCGCACCTGCGCCAGCTGCGGCGCACCAGTCACTCAGAATGGTCAATCCGCTCGCAACGGTTCTCAATCGCGCAACAGCGTGCTTGAAGACATCTCTCCGCGTACACCATATGACGTGCTCAGTAGTTGGGGATTTGTCGGGTCGATTTTTCTGATGTCGATTCCTGTGATCGGGTTCATCATCACCATCGTATGGGCATCCGGCGGAGCGTCCAACCTCAACCGTCGCAACCTCGCACGAGCATACCTCATTTTCGTTGGTCTGAGTGTTGTGCTCTCGATCGCTCTGGCGTTCTTTATGATTGCAAGCGGAATATCGATTGACCAGCTTTACAATCGCTTTTACTAAAACCACGCGGATCGTCCGCGCAACAACATAAAAACAAATAAATGGAGGAATTATCGTATGGCATACTGTTCAAAATGCGGTTCTCAGGTCAATGATGGTGATAGGATCTGCGGAAACTGCGGCGAACCGGTTAACGGTGCAAATCGTACCCCCGAAACCGCCAACTCCAACGATACGTGGATGGGTATCCTTTCCTATCTCGGTTTTCTTGCGCTGATTCCTTATCTAATTAAAGATCAGTCGTCGTTTGTTCGCGCGCATGCCGTGCGCGGCATTAACTTGTTGATCCTAGAAGTTATCGCTTGGGTCGCGGTCGGCGTGTTCTCGTGGGTTCCTGTTTTGAATGGAATCCTGAGCACTGTGGTTGGACTCGCGAGTTTCGCCTTCTCCCTCATCGGCATCATCAACGTCGCCAACAAGGAAGACAAGGAGCTGCCGTTCATCGGTAATATTCGCTTGATCAAAGGCTGATCCCTGCGAAATAATCCGTAACGCTGGGGTTTGGGCACGGACTCTTCCGCGCGCTCAAACCCTTTACCATGTTCTAAACAGATTGATAAAATGGATACTTTAATACAAAACTGCACCATCTACGACGGCACCGGCGCTCTCTCGTTTACAGGTAGCGTCGGGTTTGATTCCGGAAAAATCCGTGTGTTTTATAATAACGAACTTCCGCAAGCGGGATACGTTGTCGAAGCCAACGGACTTGCGCTTGTTCCCGGCTTTATTGACGCGCACTCGCACGGCGACCTGAACCTCGTGAGCTCTTACGCAACGCTGAGCAAGCTCAGCCAGGGCATTACAACACAAGTTGCCGGACAATGCGGAGTCTCGCTGTTTCCCGCCGGCGCAGACGAACCGCAATTCGCACGTTTCGTGTCCGGCATTGCTCCCTACCCCGATTTGCCAGAGAACCTGTCGCTGCTTTCGAGTGCACAGGGTTTCAACGCGTGGCTGGAGAATCTGCAAAATCCGATTACGACAAAGTGTTTTATCGGTCACGGTACGCTTCGTCTCTGGGCGATGGGCTACGCTAACCGCAAACCGGACAACGGTGAACTGAATCGCATGAAAGACATGCTGCGGAGGTCCGTCCGCGAGGGTGCGCTTGGCCTATCGACGGGACAGGTCTACGCTCCCAGCTGCTATGCGGAGAACGATGAAATTCTGGCGCTACTTCGCGTGTTGCACGAAGAAAACGGCATATATGCCAACCACCCGCGCAACGAAGCTGACCGTGTCGTCGAATCGCGTGCCGAGAGTATGCGCCTTGCGCAAGAGGCGGACGTTCCGCTATGCATATCGCATATGAAAGCGGCAGGCAGGCAAAACTGGGGAAAACCGCGCGAGATGCTCCGACAAATCGACCGCGAGACGGAAAACGGCCTTCGTGCGATCATCGATTGTTACCCGTATACGGCAGGTTGCACGTCGTTGAACGTTTCGATACCACCACGCTATTTCACCCGCGGCATGCGAGGTCTGCTGGATGCGTTGAACAATCCGCGTGAACGGGAGATCATCCGTGAAGAGATGAGCCGGATCAGCAATTATGATAATTATGTTTACAACAGCGGTGGCTTCTCCGGCGTCTATGTATCCAGTTGCCCCATCGACCACCGCGCAGAGGGCATGTTCATCACCGAATATGCCGAAGAAGCAGGACTGCAGCCGTTCGACGCGTTTTGTGATATACTGATACGTAATAACGGTCTCGGCCTCGGCATCTATTTTCATATGAGCGAGGACGATGTATGTGAAATTCTCACTCATCCCCTGTGCGTAATTGGCACAGATGGGCTTATCGGAAAGCCCGGCGAAAACCCGCATCCCCGTGCATTTGGCAGCACAGCACGTGCCTACGATCTGCTGGTACGCAAGAAAAAGCTGCTTTCGCCGGAGGCGATGATCCGTAAAATGAGCGGACAGATCGCAGATTTTCTGGGACTGCCAGGTAAGGGCCGCATTGCGGACGGTATGGACGCGGACGTATTATTGATCGATACTAATCGGTTTATTGATGCGGCGACGTATCAGAACGGCAGCAGACTCATACAGGGAATCGAAAAAATATTCATCGGCGGACGGGAGATATCGCTTCCAAAGCTATAAGCCAGACCGTTAAGCATCCCGATCTTGGAGGAGATTTCATGGAAACCATCTATATCGTCGGCGGCGCCGCCATCGATATCACCGGCAAGCCGGATAGCATCTGCCGTGAGCGGGACAGCAACCTCGGCCGCGTAGGTATCCGCGTGGGTGGTGTTGGTCATAATATCGCAAATCGGCTTTCATCGTTGGGATATTCAACAGAGTTGGTTACCGCCATCGGTTCCGGTTTTCACGCGAGTATGGTGCGCGAAAGCTGCAAATCGGCAAATGTTTCGCTAGCTCATGCCTACGTTGGCACCGAGCACACGGGCACATATATCGGCATATTCGATGAAGATGGCGATATGCTCGTCGGTATCAGCGATATGTCTGTGCTCGACCACCTCACGCCGGATTATCTTTCCGCGCTTCTGCCGCAGATCAATCAGGCAAGGATGTGCGTCATCGACGCCAACCTTTCCCCGGAATCGCTGGCCTATCTTTGCGAGAACGTGACTGCCCCTCTGTTTTATGATCCAGTCAGCTGTTCCAAAGCAAAGCGCATCGACGGCTATATCGGAAAGTGCTATGCCATCAAACCGAATCGCTTTGAGGCGGGGTTCCTCTCCGGCAAATCCTGCGACACGCTGCGCGGCATCTACCGCGCGTCAGATTGGTTTATGGAGCAGGGCGTCAGGCGCGTTTTCATCGATCTCGCTGAAGAAGGCGTCTATTGGGCGGATGCGGACGGTTGCGGCGTGGTTCCCGCAGAGACGCACGTTGTTCGCGATGTTTCCGTCGCTGGGGATGCAATGAGCGCTGCGATTATCGATGGTTGCGTTCGGGAGCTGCCCGCTGAAGAATGCGCTCTGCTTGGCACAAAAGCAAGCGCTGAGGTTTATAACCAAGCGCGGTAATCTTTTCAATCCAGATAAAAAAGAAGCAGTTTGCCTGCTTCTTTTTGTTTCGCATATAAGTTTCAGCGGTTTGATCAGAATAGTCTCGTGCTCTCCAGCGGAGGAACCGGCTGAATATGCCAAATGTCGTTGGCATACTCGCGAATGGTGCGGTCGGAACTGAAGAACGCGCTGCTCGCGACGTTCATCATGCACTTTCTGCCGAACGCGATGCGATCGCGATATTCACAGTTAACCTCCTCGCGCCGTTGACAGTACGCCATGAGCTCCTGCAGCACAAAATACTGGTCTGGTTTGCACCAATCGTTCCCGAACAGCAGCGAGCGATGCAGGTCAGCAAACGCGCCGCTGTTGTCGTCGCTGAGCGTGCCGTCGATGAGTGAATCCACCACGCGGCGCACGCGAGGCTCATAGTCGTAGATCGCCTTTGGGTTGTAGTGCGGCTTCAACTCATTGAGCTCCTTGACGCTCGCGCCAAAGATATAGTTGTTCTCGAGTCCCGCCTGCTGGACGATCTCCACGTTTGCGCCGTCGAATGTGCCGAGTGTGACCGCGCCGTTGAGCATAAGTTTCATGTTGCCCGTGCCGCTGGCTTCCGTGCCTGCGGGCGAGATCTGTTCGGAAACATCCGCCGCAGGGATGATATGCTCGGCGTAAGAGCAGTTATAGTTCTGCACGAACACCACGCGCATCTTGTCCGCCATGTCGGGATCGGAGTTGATCATCTTCGCGAGTTCGTTGATGAACTTGATGACCGACTTCGCGCGGATATAACCAGGAGCAGCTTTCGCGCCGAAAATATATGCTGTTGGAGTGAACTCCTTGATGCGGCCATCCTTTATGCCGAAATACGTATCCAGTATGCCGAACGCGTTCAGCAGCTGGCGTTTATACTCGTGCATACGCTTGACCTGTACATCAAAGATGAAGTCTGGCGGCAAATCGACGCCCTCTTTTTCTTTGATCAGGCGGCTTAGCTGCTGCTTTTTGATGCGTTTGATCTCGTTGAACTGCTCGATGTCGCTGTCAGTCATGTAATCCTTCAGCGCGGCGATCTGTTCAAGATTGGAAAGATAGCCCTTGCCGATGCGAGCATCAAGATAGTCGCAAAGCTCCGGATTACACAAACCCAACCAGCGGCGCTGTGTGATGCCATTGGTCTTGTTCTGGAATTTCTCCGGAAACGCCGAGTGCCATTCTTTGAGTACGTCGTTTTTCAGAATCTCTGTGTGGAGTGCCGCGACGCCGTTGACATAGCGTGAGCAATACACCGCAAGGTTCGCCATATGGATCAGCTTACCCTGGATGATGGACATCCGAGAGCAGTCAAACTTACGCGCCATCAGCTCGCCGCACAGTTTCGCGTTAATCTGATAGACGATGTCAAACACTTCCGGCAGAACGGACTTAAAGAGGTTAACGTCCCATTTTTCAAGCGCTTCCGCCATAACAGTGTGGTTCGTATAGGAGAACGTCTTTGCCGCGATGTCGAACGCGCGGTCAAACGGGATGCCCTCTTTCATGAGCAGGCGAATTAATTCCGGAATGCTCACGGTCGGGTGCGTGTCGTTGAGCTGAATCGCAACGTGCTCGGCAAAACTGTCGATCGGGCGGTTTTCGCGCTTGAAGCGGAAGATGATGTCCTGCAGACTCGCGCTGGAGAGAAAATATTGCTGCTTGAGACGCAGTTTCTTGCCGGCTTCCGTCGAATCGTTGGGATACAGCACGCGCGAGATGTCCTCTACCGCGTTCTTTTCCAGCACTGCCAGGGCGTACTCCTGATCGTTGAAGAGCCGGAAATCAAATTCCGAAACGGCTTCGCTCTGCCAGAGACGAAGCGTGCCGATGTTATTCGTCTCGTAGCCGAGAATCGGCATGTCGTATGCCACCGCGCGGACGGTCATATCCGCAAAACGGACAGTCATCTCGTGCGTATCGCGCCGGATGCTCCACGGATCTCCGAAGCGTTGCCAGTCGTCCGCGCTTTCCATCTGAAACCCGTCGCTGAAGGACTGTTTGAACAGTCCGTATTTATAACGAATACCGTAGCCGTCGAGCGGAAGATTTTCGGATGCAGCCGAGTCTAGGAAGCACGCGGCAAGCCTGCCGAGACCGCCGTTGCCAAGCGCCGCGTCTTCGACATCCTCAAAAACCGCAATATCCAAACCGCGGGATTCAAACTCACGCTTCACTTCATTCAAAATACCGAGCACGAAGAGATTGTTGTAAACGGTTCTTCCAACCAGATACTCAGCACTGAAATAGTACGCTTCGCGCGTGCGCTCATGCGCATGGCGGCTCTCGTACCAGTTTTCCGCAATTGCGGCCATTACGACTCCGGACAACGCATCATGCAGCTGCGTGGTCGTTGCGTCAAGAAACGACACCTGATGATTCTGCTTGAGCGCAAGCTCTATGCTCTCCATGATGTGATCAATTTTCACTGAATTTAACCTCACTTTTTTGCATCGCGTTCTAGTATAACACACTTTCCACCGTATGAAAAGACGCGCTAAGCGTTGACGGGGTTCCGGGAATCGCCTGTTTACTGGCTTTTTTTGGTAATCGGCCTCTAAATCGCGCGGACCGGTCAGCTTTTTAGCTGGTTCTTGTTCGTTTAGAATTGATTTTGCTTGCGAATTACGTTTCTTTATAGTGTTGCATCTAACATTTCTTGTGTTTCGTCCCGCGATGTCTCTGTATGACAGTCTCTTATCTATGTAACAGACACAAAAAAGCGCGAAAAATCTCGCGCTTTTTTCATTATTTAAAAAATACGCTATTCGATTTTAAAAATCATGAATCTGCATTGTTCATCGAGTTGATCAACTATAGCTATCAAGAATGTCTGCGATGCGTGCAATTGTCTCTTCAGAGAACACAGACGACAATCCGTTCTGCGCCAATACGTCTCCAAGAGATTCGTAAGGCTCTCGCATTATGATGTTAAAATAAACGTTTTTTGCTGTTTCGGGATCTGTTTGTGCGATTTCAAACAGCTCCAACGCAGGCACCATACTCGCTGCATAACTTATATAGTACATCGGGGTTTGGAAATTATGCGAAATTAAAACCCACTCGGTACCCTGATAACCATAGACCTGCTTAAGGCCATATTCTTCCGTAAGACGATCATAGAGCGCGTTCATGTCGGTCAGCGTCATAGCCGGATTCTGGTAGACGTTCTGCTGAAATTCGTCCTCCATGCAGCCGGAGAGCAGCGAATACATCGCATCTATTAGTGTCGAAGTGCGCGCCTGATCCGCAAAATCGCCATAGAACTGTTCGTAATCGTCTAAGAGCAACAGCACCAGCGCCTGTGAGTCTACCTCCGCCAAATCGAGACTGTCTCCGGCGGAATATCCCACCACGGCGTTGTGATAATAGTTCGTGAAGTGGCCAAGTTCATGCAGAATGGTTGCCACGTCATCCGCGCATCCTGTCCAATCAGAAAAAATGAACGGTGCTCGATAGTCAGAAATATAAGTAGTGAAGCTGGAGTCCATCTTAACGCTGCTGTCGGTCACATCATAGAGACGATTTTGCAGCATATACGTAACGGGAGCTGCAAGTAAAGGAGAAAATGCGTTTGCTGAAGATGAAACAGCGCTGAAGAACGCGTCCTCTTCAAAAAAAGCGGCACTCAGATCGGATGTGTCGTTTTGCTCGTTTGCTGAAATGAAGATCGGAACGATGTACTTCTTCACCGCGTTGTGGAGCGTTCTCGCATCACTTGGCGTATAATCTCTGCCATAGGTCTCATAACAATATGTTGCGTAATCTGAGTAACCGAGCCGCGAGGCAATCTCCGCGCGAATCGCAGCCTGTTCCAAATAGATCGGCCCTGCCTCTTCATTGAGTTTCGAACAATAAGCATCGTAGAGTCGGTAGTACGCTTCATTGCTGAGAGAGACAGCGTTCATGATGTCCGAATATGACCAGTAAGTACCATTCTCGAAGAGAGTAAACGTAGCGCTTAGATTATCATATTCCAGTGTGAGTTGCTCTTCGCGATCAAGCAGATCCTGTACCGCCGTATCGTCATAGAAAGACCCACCCATAATCGCGTCTACATAACCTTCGCCAAAGGATTCCCGCGCTATCTGCTGTGTCTTGTCCGAAGACTCAAACAAATCGGCCGAGACCGCCTGCATCTCGGCGTCGAGTTCGGACAGCGCGGATTGCAGATAGGCATACTCATCGCGGTTGCCCTGATTTGTAACATCAAATGCATACAACAAATAAATTAGCGACAGCATAGAGTCCGCGTGACTGTATTGCTCCTGTAGCGTCTTATAGTCGTCAAGCAGCTGTTCTGCGTCTTTATCACGCTTGATGCCGCTCTTGAGATCATCCATCGCGACACGCATTTGCTCAATGTCCGGACGGATGTATGTCATCTCTGAAATCGTAATGTTTTCATGCGGAATATCTGGAATCGCCGGCGCATTACTTATTGCCGTTTGACCCGCCCCGCTTATGGATGATGTGATTAACCCATTTCCCATGCCGCAAGCGGATAGCAACAGCATAAGTGCAAGTACCGTTGAGATCACTATTTGTTTTACTGCATGTTTTTTCATGCCGCTATTATATTACATATTGTGTTTGAATGCACAGAACTATTTCGTGTTGTTTGTGGATATCGAATTTCATGCGGTACAAAGAATTTAACTTCAAAATCTGCCTTTCTTCTCCGTTTCTTTGGCATTGATTTCTTCCGATTGATGGAAATCCTTGCGTTTGCGCGTACCCGTAATAAATACAGGCTCTCTTGAATAATTCATAAAACCATGGTATAAACATAAGAACGGTTTTGATGAAACACAGCGATGCCGTTTGGATGTACCGATTCTTAAATCGGAAAGGAAACCGCTTATGAACATCGTAGTCCTCGCGGGCGGCCTCTCGCCGGAACGCGACGTCTCACTTTCCACTGGAACCATGGTGACAAATGCTCTGCGAAAGAAAGGGCACAATGCCATTTTAGTCGATCTGTTTTTCGGCATGGATCCGCTGCCGAACCCTATTGAACAAGCGTTTCATGTCAGCGGGTTTCTGCCGCCCTTCTCGGTACCGGAGGCGGAACCGAACTTGGAGGCGGTTCGCTTTTCAAGAAACGGCGGCTTTTCTGACGAAATCGGCTACGGCGTGCTGGAGCTCTGCCAATCAGCTGATCTTGCGTTCCTCGCGCTGCATGGCGGCGTCGGTGAAAACGGAGGTTTGCAGTCCTTCTTCGATCTCTGTGACGTGAAATTTACAGGAAGCTCTTCTATCGGCTGCGCGCTAGCAATGGACAAAGCCGTCAGCAAGTCTATCATGCGCAGCGAAGGTATCCTCACCGCGAACTGGGCGGTTGCGCGCAAGGGCATACCTTTCGATGCGGCGCATTTTCCCATCCCCTGCGTGGTCAAACCCAATAGCGGCGGCTCCAGCATCGGGGTAGTCATCGTTCACAAGCGCGAAGAACTCTCGCCTGCCATTGAAGCTTGCTTCGTATTGGAAGACGAGCTGATCGTAGAAGAATATGTGAGCGGAATGGAACTTTCTGCTGGCGTGCTTTGCGACAATGGAGAATGCATTGCGCTTCCGCTGATCGAAATCGTGCCTAAACACGGCTTCTACGATTATCAACATAAATATCAGGCGGGTTGGACAGACGAGATCGTCCCCGCCCGCATATCACCGGAGCTTACGAGTAAGATTCAAGAGCTTGCGAAACAAACGTTCCGCGCACTTAAACTCGACGTTTACGCAAGGATAGACTTTTTGCTGACCGACAAAGGGGAAGCTTTTTGTCTTGAGGCGAATACGCTGCCCGGCATGACACCAACGAGCCTGCTCCCACAGGAAGCGGAGCACTTTGGCCTCGATTATCCCGCGCTTTGCGAAACCATTGTCAATCTATCGCTCAAACGGTAATAAAAACATGAAACAGTATCTGTTTTCTGAAATCGTAGCTGCCAGCGGCGGGGTCTATCATGGCGATCCCGCGTTGCTGAAGAATGCGGCAACAGACGTTGTCATCAACAGTGAACTGGCAATGCCGGGTTCGCTGTTTATCGCGATCATCGGTGAAAAACACGACGGGCACAAGTTCATTCCCGTCGCACGTGGGAAAGGAGCTTCCCTCGTCGTCACCGACCGTGCGCTGGATAGTGAACCGTTTCTGCTCGTGCCGGATACGCTTCGCGCAATGCACGCCATCGCGAAAACCTATCGGGACAAGTTTACGATCCCCGTGATCGGACTCACCGGCAGCGCAGGCAAGACCTCTACAAAAGATATCGTTGCCGCCGCGCTTTCCGAGAAGTTCAATGTTATGAAGACGCAGGGCAACCTGAACAACGAGACCGGCGCCGCGCTAACCATATTTTCTCTGGAGGAAGCGCACCAGGTCGCTGTGGTCGAAATGGGTACAAACCACTTCGGTGAGATCGGGCGCATTGCGTCGTTTGTAAAACCGGATTACTGCTTGTTTACCAACATAGGGCTCGCGCACATCGAAAACTTCGGTACGCGGGAAGGCATCTTCGCGGGTAAAACCGAGATGCTGCCGCATATGCGCGCGGGCGGACGCGTTATCGCTAACGGTGATGACGATCTTCTGCGCAGCATACCGGAGGCGCTGCTCTATGGCCTCGATGAAAGCTGCGCTGTTCGCGGCACCGAGATCGAAGATTTAATTTTGCGTGGCATGCGTTTTACTGCAAACCATCAGGGAAAAACCTACCGCATGCACGTGCCGTCGCTTGGCGTTCACTCTGTTTATAATGCGCTCGCAGCAGTTAGTGTGGGATTACTGCTCGGTATGGAGATGGAAGAGATCGCTTCCGGCATCGAAACCTATAAACCTCTGCGCGGGCGGATGAATGTCCACGAACAAGCCTTCTTCACCGTCATTGACGACACCTATAACGCAAATCCTACCTCTATGAAAGCCTCCCTCGACGTGCTGAAGGCGTGCTCCGGAAGACGCGTTGCCATCCTCGGCGACATGCGGGAACTTGGCGAATCCGCGCCTCAGATGCACGAAGATGTCGGCCGGTATGCTGCGTCTCTCGGAATCGAGCGTATCATCTGCGTTGGAACCGAGAGTAAACGGATGCTTCTTGGCGCGGAATCGGTTGCGCCCGGCCATGCGCAGTATTTTGAGACGCAGGACGAACTACTAAAAGTGTTAAGCGATTTGGTACGACAGGGCGATGTTATTCTTGTAAAAGCCTCGCGGGGAATGAAGCTGGAGCAAACCATAGAGCGGCTACTAGCGCTTGCCGATTGATTTACGCTGTATCCCAGCATTTAAAAAGCCCGCGCGGTTTTACCGTTTGGGCTTTCTTTTTGCCGCTATGATTTAGCTATTCTTCATGACCACGAGTTCAACGCTCTCCATAACGTCTTCGCAGGCGTCGCAACAGGCTTCCATCCAATCAAAGAGCTTAGTCCAGGTGATACGCTCCAGCGCCTCCGCATTTTCGCAATATAGTCTGCGCATCGCGGCGCAATAGAGACGGTCCCCCTGTTCTTCATAGTCGTTGACCTTCACGATAGCGGACGTGAGGCGTTCGCTGTTTCTCTGGAACCCAGGAAGTTCTTTGAGCGCATCGCGCGATTCAAAGCAGCACTTCTTTATGATTGTTGCAAACTCCTGCGCTTCATGGCGCATAGACTTCGCGTTGTACATGAACATCTTGCGTACAACATCTTCAATAAAATCTGTAACATTGTCAATTTGTTGCAGCAGCAATATGATGTCTTCGCGCTCGATAGGCGTGATGAACTCCTTGGCGAGCTTCTGCATGAGCGCATGTTTGTTTAAATCCGCTTCATGCTCAATGGCATGCATCTCTTCAACCTGGTCTGCGAGCTTTTCCGGATCATAGTGTTCAACCAAGCACTCAAGATATTCCGCCGCTTTGCAAGCGCTCTCCATGCCGAGGACAAACCCTTCGAAGTATTCATTGGTACGTGCTTTTCTCATAATCTCTCTCCTTCAATCGATCGTAATAATCTTGATGGAACGCTGCTCTTGCCGCTCTAGAAGATTGCAAGGAACAGTTTTACCATTAAAAATCCAACCAATCCGCAACACGGGAATGTGAGAACCCAGGCGTAAATCATCTCTTTTACGACGCCCATATTGACCGAACTCAGCCGTTTACTCGCGCCTGCGCCCATGATTGCAGTTGTCTTTGTGTGGGTTGTACTAACAGGAATACCGGTCAGCGATGAAAGCAGCAGACAGCCTGCCGCAGCGATATCCGCGGAGAACCCCTGATATTTCTCAAGCTTAACCATGTCCATACCGACCGCTTTGATGATGCGAAGCCCGCCGACGGAGGTGCCGAAACCCATCACAAGCGAGCAGAGAATCATCAGCCAAATAGGAATTGTAAACACGGTAACGTCCGTCTGTCCGCCCGCGATAAATGTGCCAAGCAAGAACACGCCAATAAACTTCTGCCCATCCTGTGCGCCATGCATGAACGCCATCGCAGCGCTGCCGGCAATCTGGCCGCCTTTGAAAAAGCGATCCGCCTTTCGCCGCTCGACTCGCTTAAAGATAAACGCCATCAGCTTGGTGGTACCGTACCCCATCGCAAACCCAAGTGCGGAAGAGAGCGCAAGCCCATATATGACCTTCATCCAAGCTGCGCCGTTGATGCCACCAAATCCGTTTTGAATCGCAACAGCAGCACCGGATATTCCCGCGATAAGCGCATGACTTTCGCTGGTAGGGATACCGAAATACCAGGCAATGGTCGCCCATAGTACAATCGCAAACATGCCCGCGCAGAGCGCGATGGTCGCATCCCCGGCGTTCGTGCCGAAATCAACCATGTTGTAGATTGTCTGCGCAACGGTTGCGTTGAGCATCGTCATCACGAAGACGCCAAGGAAGTTGAACACTGCCGCCATCAGGATCGCCGCACGCGGACTCATCGAACGCGTCGAGATGCAGGTTGCAATCGCGTTCGGCGCATCTGTCCAACCGTTGACAAGAATAACGCCCAACGTCAGCGCAACTGTTACCATCAGCGCCGGGTTGGACATGAGCCTCGCCAGAAAGTCAGAAAATGTAATTGTCATCCTTTTGTCATTCTCCCCATGCCGGGTGATTTCAGCAGAAAGCCAATTTACACCCATTATCAAATTTACAATTAAACCTTATATACTTTACAATATTTTTTCAATCTGCGGTGTATTATCAAATACATTTTACATTTTATATTATTTGCAGAGGGCGGTCTAGTGTCTGCATCTTTAAAATAATAATAAAAGAAAAAATCACATAGCTTTTTGATCAACTGAAAACGATAAGAAATTAGGCGGGATTACACCCGCCTCAAGCATTGTTATAATGAAACCATTCAAACCGAATGAACATCTTCCATTATTCCAGATGGAATGTCGTCTTCATCGCCTGAATCTCTTCGTCGTTCAACAAGATGATCTGGCCGGCGTCCCGAGCGGTCAGAATTGATGCCGCCGTTGCTTCTGCGACCTCCAACCGGTCAAACGCTGTAAATAGCGATTCACCCGTGGTAATGATTCTTGCGTTTTCAAAAAGAACGACAGGCGTTTTCTCAGAGAAGTGCGCGGCGGCTTGTTTCGGCGCGGCAACAAACTCCTCGAACGGAGCGTTTGGCACCGAGCGCAGCATATAGAAGCTCTCCGGCACTGTGGAGGTTTCAAAACGCTGATTCGCACAGGCAAACGCCGCAACATGCACAGGTACTGCTGAGAACACAGCATTCATCTTCGCGTGCTGCGCATACACGGCGGTATGCAGTGCCGTTTCTATTGCGGGAATTTTTCCCATCTCAGGCACGCCATTCTGCACGAACACGAGATCATCTTCGTCCAGCAAATCGTTGTCCATCCCGTCCGGCGTGATTAAATAAGAGTTCGCGTCAACACGTGCGCTGACCACGCCGCTTGTGCCGAACACTAGTCCGTGCTCGCAACCGCGATGGAGTTTTTGTACCATCTCCGCGCGCAACGATTGCTCGCGTTGTCCGACGGTACGCGCGGCATCACCAGAAACGAGGCCCTTTCGAGATTCCCAACGCGCGTGTTGTTCGCCGGTTACTGCGCGCGGTGCGCCGAGTTTGCGCGAAAGCAGATCCAGTTTCGCGGCGAACTCAATTGTCTCAAACAGCTGATAAGCTGTAAGCAGATTATTGCCGCCGACACAAACACCATGGTTTTCAAGAAAAACAACATCAGCGCCCTTGGAGAACTCGGCAAACATGTTTTCGCCGAGTTCGGGGCTTCCCATCATAGCGTATTTTGAAAACCGCATGCGTTTGCAGCGCGAAAGCGTATCAGGAAGAAGGTCAACGCGCGGCAGTGTCCTCGTCAGCGAAAACGCGATGCAGAACACAGGATGCGCGTGCACTACGGCGCGAAAATCCGGTCTCGCGCGGTACGTCGCCCGGTGGAAAAAAATTTCACTGGATGGCTCGTGCTTTCCCTCATACGTTCCGTCAGGATGCACACATATAATGTCTTCTTTCGTCAAGCTGCCTTTGTCGAAACCCTTTGGAGTGATCCAAATGTTGTCGTGTTCGTCCATTATTGAGATATTCCCGCCGGTCGCGGTGGTCAGCCCTCTGTCATAAACGCGTCGCATGACGATTGCTATCTGCTCAGCCGGGGATTGGGTAAAAAATTTCATTCGTACAAATTGTCTCTTTCTGTGTTGTTTTGGTAAGCACCTGCTCGATTATAACACGTGTAAAAAAGAATGTCTCATTTCGTGTAAAAATTGGTTTATATAACAATCAGATTCGTTTGAAAAATAAAATAACAGTCAACGATATTTTGCGCGATTTGCACGCAAAGAAGCATCTGAAGTGTTGACATTTCCACTGTCAAATGCTATCATAAACAACGCCGTCTGGGTGTAGCGCAGTTTGGTAGCGTGCTTGAATGGGGTTCAAGAGGCCGAAGGTTCAAATCCTTTCACCCAGACCAAAA
>PNNR01000067.1 GCA_013824375.1 Clostridiales bacterium | reverse complement strand
GGTAACGCAGGCGCGCATGACGCATTTGCGCTGATATTCGTCCGGCTGGCTCTCCCGCGCGCGGCAGCCGGGGCAGGGTTTCTTGCCGAGGTGCCGGTAGCAAAGCATGCAGTTCAGCCCGCAAGGAGCAAGCATGTTGACGTCGATGATTTCCGGTGGTTTCATGCTGCGTTCCGCACTCCCTTCCTTGCCCATTGAGCCGCGTTTTACGACCGCCAACGTTTCAGATGCGGAAAATGCTCCTTCATCATTGCGCGAGCACTTTCCTCCGTCATGCCGGGCACGTTTTCCAGCACGGGCTGCACGCAAAAGTCGATCATCTCCTGCATGGTGCAGTCCGCGGTAAATGCGCCATTCTCATAACAATAGCTGCAGTAGTCGCGACTCTTGTTTCCGTCTGCCTCTGTGCCGTAGAGCTCGTCCGTCTGTCCCATCGGCATACCGCAGCTTTGGCAAAAACGTTCTTCCATGTTCTAGCTCCTCCTGAATCGTTTGATAAGGCAATTCTATAGGAGTAACCCTGACAACAGCTGTCATGTTTTACGCGAGCATCCGTTTTTTTTCGCGTGCTGCTCAAAAACGGCTTTCGCGTGGTTCGCGAGATGCTCTCGAAGGCTTTGAGGTGCGAGAATCGTCAGCTCCGTGCCGAACGAAAGCAGATAGCTCGTCACCCACACGTCCTGCGGCAGCGCGACATCCACGCGCAGCATTCCGTCGGGCTGCAGCGTGATCACATCACGCTCAAACTCGTCATAAACGCGAAATGCGACAGATGGCGAAAACAACAGGCGCACCTCCTGCATCGCGGGCATAGCAAAGTCGCTCTGCTCCAGCGGCGGCAATTCATCCGGCAGCTCGCCGAAGCGCTCTTCAAGCACGGTCATCTCCACGATACGGCTGATCTTAAACAGGCGATATCCATCCTGCATACGGCAGTAAGCTTGCAGATACCAACCCTTGTCCTTGAAGATCAGCTTGACGGGCAAAATCACGCGGCGGCTGGTTTCCCCGCTCGTGGAGCAATAAACGATCTCCACCGCACGTCTGCCGATCAGCGCGGATTTCAGCCGCTCAAACTTCACGCTGTCCGCGCTGCCCATGCCCCAGCGGGAAAAATCGATCTCGATCCAGTTTACGTTTTGCTTCTGAAACAGGCCTCCGAGTTTGTTCAGTAGCGAATCCACCGGCTGATCGACTGCGCGCAGGCTCTGAATGGCGTAAAGAATCTGGTTTTGCTCCTCGTCGGAGAGCAGCGCCTTGTCAAACGAATAGTTGGGCAAGATCGACACGCCGCCGTTTTTCCCTTGCGTGGCGTAGACGGGCACGCCCGCGAGCGAGAGCGCGTCGATGTCGCGGTAGACCGTCCGCACCGAGACCTCCAGCACGCGGCTGAGCTCCGGCGCGGTCATCGTGCCTCGATCGAGCAGCAGGTATAGAATTTGAAACAGCCTGTCGTTCTTCATTGTTTCTCTCAAGTGGGCAAAATCATAATCACAGTATAAAACAAAAACCTGACAGGTTCCATGTCAGGTTTAATGCATCCGATGAAATTTTGCGTTACGCGACCTTCGCCCGTCCTGCGACGACGTACTTGCGCAGCAGGGAGCGGAGATTTTGTAATTCACTCTCGCTTGCGATCTGCGTCTTGGGGATCACCGCCGCGCGCTTTTCACCCGCGATGAGGTAGATGGCGTTCCTGGTCTCCCGCGCGAGATAGATCTGCTTCCAGGTAAAGTCCGTGTCCCCGCGGTCGCTCTTGGCGTGCACGCCGTTGCGGTCGATGGTATACTGCACGGAAAAGTCGCTCATTTCACCTTTCTTATAGTGGTTGTTGACGCGCGTCACGACCGAGATCAGGTTGAAGGCGACCATCAAGATCGCGCCCGTCGCAGCTGCAATGAGGCCCACGCCGCCCGCGTTGGTCACGGAGATGCCCTGCCCATAGCGAATCAGCGTGACCAGCACGCCCAACAGAATAAAAGTCATGATCGCTAACCCCGCGAGCTTGCGCTTCATGCGGAAATAGTTGTATTGGATGTTGTCCTGCTTGGTGATGGTGAATTTTCCGGAATAGGTCATGTGCTTTCCCTGCTTTTTCGATGATGGTTGGTTATTTACGCGCGCTTGAGTTTCAGGCGCGCGGTTTCGACGTTTTTCTCCAACAGCGTACGGAAGATCTTGATCTGCTCTTCGCCGGAAAATTGATCCTTTGGCAGCACGTTTGCGTGCGAATCCGTGATAAACACATAAAACGCATGCTTGGTTTCGCGCACTTCGACAATGCGGTTCCACGCAAGATCGGAATCCCCGCGTTCGCTTGCGGCATGGATGCCCGTCTTGTCGGTGGTAAACGTCACCGTGAAGTCCGTGAGCTTTTTTTGTTTATAGAACTTGTTGATGCGCGTCACCGTCGTAATGATGTTGATGCCGTTGAGCACCAACGTGCCGGCAACCGCCATAATCAGCGCATTGATCAGCGCGACAGGCACGCTTTGGGTCTGCGCATACTTCAACAAACCGATCATCGCCGCGATGATGACGAACACAAGCACGCTCGTTGCGACGAGCTTTTTCTGCATCAGAAAAAAATTATAGCGCAGATTGTCCTTTTTCGTGATGGTAAACGTATGGGAGAATTGCGTCATGTCAGAAATGCTCCTTTTTGCGGATGTCATCATTATATCCCTCCGCCGTGATACTGTCAAAGAACAGTATGAAGCTGATTTTCTTGGCCGCATGATAGCGCCGTGCAAGCAGAAAGCGGGACCATTGCCCCGCTTGTTTGCTCCATATGTGTTTCCGGAGCGCGCGCCGGATCATTTCAGCGGTTCTTCCTGCTTCTCCTCGGTTGGCTTCTCCGCCTCCGGCTCCTTCTTCATGCGATCGGCATATGCGTGGAATGCCTCTTTGCCGTTGGCTTCCCACCAGTCGTCGTAATACTCCCAGTCCTTCCAGTCGCGCTTCTCGTCTTCGCAGCGGTGGCGGCGGCTCGCTTTGCCGTGCTTGTGGCGCTTCTTTTCTCCGTCGTCGGAACCGCCGGAGCTGCTGAAGCCGAAGAAAATTTTCGCCAGCAGAAGCAGGCCTAACCCTTCCCAGAAGCCGATCGTTCGAAGCCCGAACAGGCTCGGCATCAGCCAGTTCCAGAGCCACATGATCAGGTTGCCGAGCAGCAGCCCGAGCAGGAACGCGCCCGCGATGCCGAGGACCGCATAGAGCGTATACTTTGCCCAGTTGGGAACGGTGTCCCATTGTTTCTTGAATTTACTCATATTGATTCCCCCATGTTTGTTTGTCGTGTTTTGTTTTTCCTTTGAAAGCGTTATACTTCCTGCTCTTCCAGCAGTTTACGTAGGGTCTTGACCGCGCGACTCTTGCGCGAGAGCAGCGTGCCGATGGGTTCCCCCCACTCTTCGGAGAGGTCGCGGAAGGACTTTCCCTTTAGCTCAGTCGCGATCAGGATCGCTCTCTGCCTCGGTTCGAGTTTGCCGATGGCATCCGTCAAGCGGTGCATGCGTTCCGCCCGATCTTCCTGCGCAAACGGCTCCTCGTTTTCCGCGGCAACCATGTTTAGCAGCGGCAGCTCGCCGTCCGCATCTGCCATGCCGTCGAGGCTTGTCTCCTTCGCGCGCTTACGTTCATAGTCCGCAATCTTGTTCCGCACGGCTCGATAGGCGTAGGCGGCGATGTTTTCCACAGGGCCGTTGGTCTCCAACCGGCTTACGAGAGACAGCATCACGTCTGCCACGATGTCCTCAGCATCCATTTCGCTGATGCGACGGGTCTGGCTCCGGACAAAGCGAACGAGCTTCTCCCCGTCCCGGGTGAAGAATGCGTACCACTTACTGTTTTCGCCTTGTTCCATCGCCATCATGTCCCCTTCTGCTATATTGACGGAAGAACCTGGGATTTATTGCAGATTCTTTTCAAAATTTCTAAAAAAACTTGTCCAGTTCAGATATATCATAAAACAGCTGAAAAGCATATCTAAAAAAAGCTCCCGCACACAAGTTGCGGGAGCTTTTGCTAGTTTGTTTAGCGGACTCAATACACCTTGCGCTTGACGTAGGTCGTGTGCAGGATGCGGTGCGCCTTGTGCGAGCCAGGCTTTTTCATCAAAATAAAAACTCCCGCATACGAGTTGCGGGAGCTTTTGCTAGTTTGTTTAGCGGACTCAATACACCTTGCGCTTGACGTAGGTCGTGTGCAGGATGCGGTGCGCCTTGTGCGAGCCAGGCTTCTCAAGGTAAGTGTCGTACACCTCTTTGACGAAGGGGTTTGCGTGGCTTTGACGTACTTTCATCTCCTTGTCCTGACCGTAGAGACCCTTGGCGCGCTCCGCGCGTAGATCGATGAAGTTGCGAACTTCGCCCGGCTGGTGCGGCTGTCCGCCGCCGTTGACGCAGCCGCCCGGGCAGGCCATGACTTCAATGAAGTGATAGTCCGCTTCGCCTTTTCGTACCATATCGAGGAGCTGGTAAGCGTTTTCCGTACCGCTAGTGACCGCGACGCGCACTTTGGTGCCCGCGAGATCGTATTCCGCCTCTTTGCAGCCTTCCACACCGCGCACGGCATGGAAATCTACGCTATCCAGCGGTTTGCCGGTGACGATCTCTGCGACGGTGCGAAGAGCCGCTTCCATGACTCCGCCGGTCGCGCCGAAGATGTGTCCCGCACCGGACGCGACGCCCAGCATCGGATCGAACTCCTCGTCCGGCAATTCCGGAAAGCGGAGTCCGGAGCGCTTGATCATGTTCGCAAGCTCGCGCGTGGTGAGCGAGACGTCGATATCCGGCACGCCCGCCGCGGCTTCGTTGTCGCGCGTGCACTCGAATTTCTTCGCGGTGCAGGGCATGATGGAGACGACGTACAGATCCTTGGGGTCAATGCCCATCTTCTCGGCGT
Organism: Clostridiales bacterium; assembly: GCA_013824375.1. Classification (GTDB taxonomy): domain Bacteria; phylum Bacillota; class Clostridia; order Christensenellales; family CAG-138; genus UBA7703. The sequence continues at coordinate 23,411 of PNNR01000067.1, read as the reverse complement.
AGTAGGTCTTCACCAGCGCGCCGAACATCTGCTGCGGGCTCTTGCAGCTAGAGAGGTTTTCGACCATATCCGGGAAGTAGTATTCGCAGAACTTGACCCAACCTGGTGAGCAGGAGGTGATCAGCGGGAGCTTGCCGCCGTTTTGCAGGCGGTTTAAGAGCTCGGTGCCCTCTTCCATGATGGTAACGTCCGCGGCAAAGTCCACGTCGAACACCTTTTCAAAGCCAAGGCGTCGGAGCGCTGAGACCAGCTTGCCTTGTACATTGGTGCCGATCGGCATACCGAAGCATTCGCCGAGCTGCACGCGTACGGAAGGCGCGGGAGCGACGATAACATGCTTGGACTTGTCGGCGAGCGCATCCCAGACAATGTGGGTGTCGTCGCGCTCGCAAAGCGCCCCCGTCGGGCAGACGGAGATACACTGGCCACAGTTGATGCAGCTGGTTTCGTTGAGAGGAAGATCAAACGCGCTGCCGACATGGGTGTCGAACCCGCGTTCGTTAGTTCCGATGACTGCGCAGTGCTGGTTGCTGTCGCAAACCGCGACACAACGGCGGCAGAGGATGCACTTGCTGTTGTCGCGCACGAGGTGCGGCGCGCTGCGCTCATACTGGGGCTTGAGGTTCTCGCTGCCCATGTACTTGTACTGGTCTACGCCATACTCGTGGGCAAGCGATTGCAGTTCGCAGTCCGGGCTGCGGTCACAGCTGAGGCAGTCCATGCGGTGGTTGCTCAGGATGAGCTCCAGCGTGGTCTTTCTCGCGGCACGCAGGCCGGGTGTGTTGGTCTGAATCTCCATGCCGTCGGCAACCTTCTGCACGCAGGCCGCCGCGTGGCCGCGCACGCCCGTCGCCTGCACAAGGCAGATGCGGCACGCCGCGATGGCGTTGATCTCCCGAAGATAGCACAGCGTCGGGATACGAATACCCGCAGCGTGAGCAGCTTCCAGAATGGTCGATTCGGCGGGAACCTTTGTTTCGATCCCGTTGATTTTAACTGTTACCTGATCCATGTTCCTGCCTCCTTACTTCTTGGAAATCGCGCTGAACTTGCAGTTATCCATGCAAGCGCCGCATTTGATACATTTATTCTGATCGATCGCGTGCGGCTCTTTCACCTTGCCGGCGATGCAGCTCACGGGGCACTTGCGCGCGCAAAGCGTACAGCCCGTGCACTTGGCGGGATCGATCACATACTGCAGGAGCTTCTTGCAAACGCCTGCGGGGCAGCGCTTATCCACCACGTGCGCCATGTATTCATTCTTGAAGTACTTCAGCGTGGAGAGTACGGGGTTCGGCGCGGTCTGGCCGAGGCCGCACAGCGCGTTGTTGATGATGTAGTGGCAGAGCTCTTCCATCTTGTCGAGATCTTCGAGTGTGCCGTTCCCCTCGGTGATCTTATTGAGCATTTCGAGCAAGCGGCGCGTACCGATGCGGCACGGGGTGCACTTACCGCAGCTCTCGTCAACCGTGAATTCGAGGAAGAAACGCGCGACGTCCACCATGCAGTTGTCTTCGTCCATGACGATCAAGCCGCCGCTGCCCATCATCGATCCGATGGCCTTGAGGTTTTCATAGTCGATCGGCGTGTCGAGGTGCTCCGCGGGAATGCAGCCGCCCGAAGGACCGCCGGTTTGCGCGGCCTTGAACTTCTTGCCGCCGGGAATGCCGCCGCCGATTTCAAAGAGAATCTGCCTTAGCGTCGTACCCATCGGGATTTCCACAAGACCGGTGTTGTTGATCTTGCCGCCCAATGCAAAGACCTTCGTGCCCTTGCTGCAATCCGTACCCATCGAGGAAAACCATTCCGGTCCCTGCACGATGATCTGCGGAATGTTTGCAAGCGTTTCAACGTTATTGATGATCGTGGGCTTTCCGAAGAGGCCCTTCTCTGCCGGAAACGGAGGCTTGTTGCGCGGCTCGCCGCGAAAGCCTTCGATGCTGGTCATCAGCGCCGTCTCTTCGCCGCAAACGAACGCGCCTGCGCCGAGACGGATGTCGATGTCGAAGCTAAAGTTGGTGCCGAAGATGTTTTTGCCGAGCAGTCCGTATGCGCGTGCCTGATCGATGGCGATCTTGAGTCGTTTAACCGCAATGGGGTACTCCGCGCGGACATAGATATAGCCGTGGGTGCCGCCGATGGCGTAGCCCGCGATGGCCATGGCTTCCAGCACCGCGTGCGGGTCGCCTTCAAGCACGGATCTGTCCATAAACGCGCCGGGGTCGCCTTCGTCCGCGTTGCAGATGACATATTTCTCATCCGCCGCGTTGTTGGCGGCAAACTGCCACTTGGTGCCAGTCGGAAAACCCGCGCCGCCGCGGCCGCGAAGACCGCTGGATTTAATCAGGTCGATGACCTTCTGCGGGGTCATCTCGGTCAGGGCCTTGCCCAGCGCAAGATAGCCGTCGAGCGCGATATATTCATCGATCTCTTCGGGGTTGATCACGCCGCAGTTGCGCAGCGCGATACGCCGCTGGCTCTTGTAGAACGGCGTTTCGCTGAGCGAGGTGACGCCGTGGGGCATCTCTTCGGTCTTGGGGTTATAGACAAGGCGCTCGACGGGACGGCCTTTGAGCAGGTGCTCGCTGACGATCTCCGTGACGTCCTCTTCCGTCACGCGGCTGTAGAACGTGCCTTCCGGGTAGACGATCATGATCGGGCCGAGCGCGCAGAGGCCGAAGCAACCGGTCTGGACAACCTTGATCTCCTCGTCAAGCCCCTGTTTCTGAAGCTCTTTTTCGAGGTGCTCTCGAATCGCGGGACTCCCGCTGGATGTGCAGCCGGTGCCGCCGCAGACTAATACGTGTGAACGAATCATTGGTTACTCCTCCGCTTATTTCTCACCGATCGTGTATTCGTAAACGGGCTTGCCGCCCTTGATATGCTCGCTGACGATCTGCTTTGCCTTTTCGGGTGTCATCTTGACGTAGGTGACCTTCTCTTTGCCAGATTCAAACACTTCCACGATGGGCTCAAGGCGGCAGATGCCAATGCAACCCGTTTGAGAAACGGTCGCCTTTTCGGAAACGCCCTGCTTCTGTACCTCTTCTACGAGGGCGTTGAGCACCGGACGCGCGCCGGCTGCGATGCCGCAGGTCGCCATGCCGACGACGATGCGCATGTCGTTATGCCCTTCACGGAGCGCAACCTTGCTCTTGCTTCTCTCGCGAATTTCTGCCAGTTCCTGCAATGATTTCATGTTCTTCGTTCCTTCCTCACTGATGTTGATCCCATATTTCTGCCGATACCGCACGCAAGGCGCGGTGGTGTATAAAACAAGCAAAACTGCTCATGCTTGACTGTTTTGGTGCGGCTCGTCTGCCGCAGTCACTCTTCCTCGTTGAGAAACGCCCGCGCCCAAGCGAGCACATCCGGGCTATTGAGCGGAACATCCTCCCCAAGGATCTCCCTCATTTCATCGGTGCTGAGCCGCAGTTCCCCCGCTTCGCTTTCATATACATACGTCAACGAGAGGTCGGGTTTGCCTTGAATCAGCGTGAGAATCGTCTCCGTGATGTCTCCCAACGGCTCGCAGTCCACGTGCGCCGTGTCAAATGTTGCCGTCACGGTGGTGCCGTGCGCATCGCCTTCACGCTGCGCCTGGCGCGAGTAGATCGAGAATGTTCCGCCGGTCTGCTCCGCCGCCATCTTGAACAGCGGCAGCCCCATGCCGACCTTTCTCGTCGTGCGCGTGGTGGTAAAGGGGTTTGCGGCCTCTGCCGCAAAACCGGGGCTCATGCCCGTGCCGTCGTCGGCGATCTCGATCGTGAGCCAGTTTTCTCTCTGCTTCAGCCGGATCACCACGTGCGCGGCATTCGCCTTGATCGAGTTCTGCGCGATATCGAGGATGTTGAGCGAGAGTTCTTTCATACAATACCTCTGCGCTGCCCGCTCAGATAATCGATCAGCGCGTCGCGCACCATCTGCGCGCTTGCCCCTCGCTCACAGGGCAGGTTGATCGGGAATCCCGGCTCTGCGATCTCCCAAAGGCGGTGCGCATCCGAGGAGACGATCACGCGCATTTTCTGCAGCAGCGGGTGCTCGCGTTCGAGTTCCGGCAGGCAGACGGGTTCGCGCACTTCGATGGTCGGAAGTTCCGGCGTCTCCGGCACGGCGCCGAGTACAGAGAGCATACCGTTGGACTCGCGGTCGACATGCGCGGGGATATAGGCGCCGCGATGGCGTGCGCAGAGGGTTGCGGCTTCCTCCAGCGAGAGCCTCGTCGCGTTGACGAGCAGAAACTCCTCTTCGCCGCAGGGTTCGTCGTCGAGTCCGATCAGGAGCTGACGGCCGAAGATCTCGGGCTTGTTCCTGATCCTGATGCGTTTATCGTCCACCGCCGCGGAAAAGGCGGTTGCATCCGAAAGGGTTCGAAAGAGGCACAACAGGTGCACATCTTCGCTGGTGGTGAGTTCCATGCCCGCAACCGGCACCACTTCGTAGGTTTCGCAGGCTGCAAAGAATGATTTGCAGTTGCCGCAGGTGTTGTGATCCGTCAGCGCGGCGATGTCGAGGCCGTTGAGCTTGGCCACGCCCGCAATGTTCCCCGGCGTCATCTGCTCATCCGCGCAGGGCGAGAGGCAGGAGTGTATGTGCAAATCGCAGCGATACGCGCTCATAGCAGATTTGTGATCTGCGCTGCGAGCGCGAAGACCGAGGAATCGCTGCCGAGCAGGTTGATCTCTTTCCCGGCGGCCAACGCTGCTACTCCCGCGTCCGGTGAAACGCCTTCGCAGAGGATGATGCAGCTCACTTCCGTCAGCGTCGCAACCGCGACGATGTTGGGATTAGACATAATGGTCAGCCATGCGTCGTCCGCCTCGGCCTTGCCCATCACCCAACTCAAAAGATCGCCCGCGTATCCCCCGCGCACTTGCCTCTCGCCTTGCGGCAAGGCAAACACGGTTAGGTTGAGCGTTTCTTTCAGGCCGAGCACTGTCATTCTCTATTCCTCCCCGGGATACTGGACCATCTTCTGAATCCGCTCGCGCATATAGACGATACATTCGTCGATGCTGCGTCCGCCGAGCACGACGTCCTCGGCAAACGCGCGGCACGTCGGAGCGCCGCAGGAGCCGCAATCCAGCGCGGGCAGAGAGGCCGCAAGATCCTCGATCTCGCTCATCTTCTGCATCGCCGTGGTTAAATCATCGTCAAATTTTCCAACCGGTCGATATTCGAGGTCTTTCGGGAAGAGGATTTCTTCCGGATAGCCCTCGTTATCGCTTTTCTCCAATCGATTCTGCGATACCGGCAAGTAGCGTCTCAGTGCCTGCAAGCGTACCCGTGCGATGTATGGGTTTTCCACCGTTGCCACCCCGCCGACGCAGCCGCCGGGGCATGCGTTGAGCTCTACAAACTGGAGCATCGGGAAGTGTCCGGTCTCGATTTCGTCCAGCACGTGGATGACGTTTTCAATGCCGTCCGCAGCCAGATACTTATCGTTGAACAGCGCGCTTGCCTCGCCGCCGGTGCTCGCCCAGCTCATGCCGATCATGCCGCTCTGGCTCGTTGCCTTCGGGGTCGCGTTTTTCTTCATGACGCCGATGAGCTTGAAATAGATGTCGCTCATGGAGACGACGTAGTCCACATGACTCTTTTCGCCTAAAAAGCCGTTTTTCACGTAGCTCGCCTTCGCGGGGCAAGGAGAGATAAATACGATCGCGATATCCTCCGGCTTGAGCTCCGGGTGCTTTGCGATCGCCTCTTCCCGCGCGATCTTCCCCGCAAGTTCGATAGGCGGCATCATGGGGATCACGTGAGCGCAAAGATACGGGAAGCGCAGCGTGATCAGACGCACGACTGCAGGACACGCGGAGTTGATGACCGGGTAGCTGATGTCTTGTTCGCTCATGTAGCGGCGGGTATATTCCGTCACAATCTCCGCAGCGCGGGCTACCTCGAATACATCGTCAAAACCGATGTCCAGAAGCCCCTGAAGCACATAGTCCACATCGTCCAGATCCACAAACTGCCCGTAAAACGAAGGCGCGGGCAGCGCAATGCGATATTTCTTCGCGTCGATATCTTCATAGCGGTCAAAGTTCGCTTTTTTCGCCTGATACGGACAGCGGCGAATGCACTCTCCGCAGTCGATGCAAACATCCGAATTGATCACGGCATGGCCGTCGCGAATGCGTATAGCTTCGGTCGGACAACGCTTGAGGCAGTTGGTGCAGCCCTTGCATTTTTCCAGATCGAGCGAAACCGAATGCTTGTATTGCTTCATGCGCGCGTTCTTCGCCTTTCCGCAGGCTCTGACGTGCTCCGGCGCCCTTGCCGATTGCCCGCCTGCGTATTCTTTCGGCGCGCTGTGTCTCTATTTACTCCCGCGCACCTGTGTCTACGGCAAAAATCAATCGTTACAGCTTATTTGCCCCGTTTGTATAAACCTTTATCGTAACCGTCGTGCCTTTTCCGAGCACGGTTTCAATCTTCATTTCATCCGTGTAGCGCTTCATGTTCGGCAGGCCCATGCCCGCGCCGAAGCCAAGCGCGCGGATGTTGTCGGGTGCGGTGGAGTAACCTTCCTGCATCGCGAGGGAGATATCCGGTATTCCGGGACCTCTGTCCGCGAGGATGATCGTGATGCAATCCTTATCTACATACACATCAGCGCTTCCGCCGCGTGCGTGCACGACCATATTGATCTCGCCCTCGTACATGGCGATTGAAACCCTGCGAATCGTCTCCGCGTCAAAGCCGAGCTGCCTGAGCTTTCGCTTGACTTCGACGGAGGCAGCCCCCGCGGAGGTAAAGTTGTTGCCGTCAACTTCGTAATGAAACCTGAGCGTCTCAGCCATTGGCGCAAGCCTCGCTGCCCAGGCCGCTCGCGTAGAGCTTGCCGCAAGCTTCGTACATCCGGCTGCAGCTTGCAAGAACCGCGATGTGGTGCTCTTTTGCAAGTTCCAGCATCTCTGCCGTGGGCCGCTTGCTTCGGACAAAGACGACGCAGTGCATGTCCATCATCATGGCGGTCCGGATCACCTGCGGGTTGACAAGCCCCGTGATGAGAACGCCCTGATCCTTGACAAAGGCCAGCACGTCGCTCATCATGTCGCTTCCGCAGGCGCTCTGCACCTCTTCGTCGAGTTGCGACTCTCCGCAGAGGACATCCGCGCCGAGCAGCGATGCGATTTCACGAATCTTCATTCGACTCCGTCCCTTCGTTCCGGTTCCTTGAGGCAGATATGCGCTCAAGCGCCCTAAGGCTTAGTTATATTTCGCGAGAATGCCTTTGATGTCCGCGTTGACCAGGCGTCCGTAGACGTCCTCATCCACGACGATGACCGGGGCAAGACCGCAGCAACCGAGGCAGCGCGTGGCTTCGAGTGTGAACACACCGTCCGGCGTGGTGCCGCCCGCCTTGACGCCAAGCTGTTTTTCAAGCTCTTCGAGAATGTTCTGTGCGCCCTTGACGTAGCAAGCCGTACCGAGGCAGACCGCGACGCGGTGTTTACCCGTGGGGTTCAATGAAAACTGCGCGTAAAACGTCACAACCTGATACACTTCTTCGATCGAAATGCCGAGACCTTCCGCGATCTTGGTCTGCACTTCGATGGGCAGGTAGCCATATAGCTCCTGCGCCTGCTGGAGCACGGGCATCAATGCGCCCGGAACATCCTTGTTGTCCGCGATGATCTGTAAAAGCTGTTTCTCCTGATCCTGCGTTCCGCGAAAGGGAACGACAGTTTTTTGCTTTGCCATAATCTTCCTCCTCGGCGTGATTCAAAAAACCGGTCCAGACCGGTATAAGCCAAGGTGAATTATAACATAGCAATATTATTTAGGAAAGCTGAAAATCGATTTTTTCGAGGTAAATCCGTCTTCTTTTATCGATTTTCTTGTATTTATTCACTCCTTTGACAGACTTTATCCATACGCCTATAATAGAGGTGCGCTGAAGTGGCTCTGATCGACTTTTTCACACGGATCGTTGTTCTTCGGATCAATTAGCGCTTGTATGGACAACCTATCTATACATAATCACTGGCAACTGTTCTGTTACGGTGGAAAAACCGAAAGGAGATCTTTTGTATTATGCGCATTCTTGTGACCGGCGGCGCCGGATATATCGGCAGCCATACCGTATTGGAACTGCTCGATGCCGGCTATGAAGTTGTCATCGCCGATAATTTTGTCAACAGCAAACCCGCCGCGCTTGCTCGGCTTAAGGCGCTTGCAAGCTGCCCTTTTGATTTTGAGGAAGTCGATTTGACGGATGCCGAAAAGACCGAAGAGCTCTTTTCGCGTTATTCCTTCGGCGCCGTGATCCACTTCGCCGGGTTGAAAGCCGTCGGCGAGAGCGTGCAGATGCCGCTGGAATATTACCGCAACAATCTCGTCTCCACCCTTAACCTGCTTCTCACGATGAGGCGGCACGGTGTAGATCGATTCGTCTTTTCCAGCAGCGCAACGGTCTATGGCGACCCGGTCAGCGTGCCCATCCGCGAGGACTTCGCGCTCTCCGCAACAAACCCCTACGGCAGAACCAAGCTGATGATCGAGGAGATGCTGCGGGATGTCTCGATCGCGCAGCCGAATATGCGCATTTGCCTGCTGCGGTATTTCAACCCCGTCGGCGCGCATATCTCCGGCCAAATCGGAGAAGATCCGAACGGTATCCCAAACAACCTCATGCCTTATATCGCGCAGGTTGCGGTCGGCAAGCTCCCGATGCTCCGCGTATTCGGCAGCGATTACCCGACCCATGACGGCACGGGAGTAAGGGACTACATCCATGTAGTCGATCTGGCGAAAGGCCACGTCGCGGCACTGAAAAAGCTTGAGGACGGAGCGGGTATATTGACATATAACCTCGGAACAGGCGTTGGATATTCGGTGCTGGATGTGCTGCACGCCTTTGAAAAGGCTTGCGGAAAAACACTTTCTTATGCGCTGGTAGGCCGCCGCGCGGGAGATGTCGCCGCCTGTTACGCCGATCCGGCAAAAGCCGCAAAAGAGCTTGGCTGGCGCGCGGAATTCGGCATTGAGCGCATGTGCGCAGATGCCTGGCGATGGCAGTCCCAGAATCCAAACGGATTCGAAGATTGAATTCGAAGATTGTAATTGCAAAGACTGGCGGCATTCCGTCTTGACTTGATTCGCAATTTGAGCAAGTATGATTCCAGATTTCCCGCTTCTGTTTATAATTGACGTGTAAAAAATATCGAATCAAAAGGAGATATTTCTATGCAGAAACCGACACTCGTCGTCATGGCGGCAGGCATGGGCAGTCGTTACGGCGGACTCAAGCAGATCGACCCCATCGGACGCCACGGCGAAATCATCATGGACTATTCGCTCTTTGACGCGCTGGAGGCAGGCTTCAAGAAGGTCGTCTTCATCATCAATCGCAAAATCGAGCAGGATTTTTACGATGTCATCGGAAGACGCGCGGAAAAGCACATGGAAGTGCGCTACGTCTTCCAGCAGCCAGAAGCCATGCTGCCCGCGGGTTTTTCCGTTCCCGCTGACCGTGTAAAACCCTGGGGTACCGCGCACGCGCTGCTTTGCTGCAAGAACGACGTAAACGAACCCTTCGCCGCCATCAATGCCGACGACTACTACGGCAAGCGCGCGTTTTCGGTTTTATATGACTACCTCAAGAACGCCCAGGACGGCGATAAGGCGGATTTTTCGATGGTCGGCTATCTTGCTAAAAACACGCTGACCGAGCACGGCTCCGTTGCGCGCGGTGTCTGCGAAGTGGACGCAAACGGCGAACTCGTCAACATCGTCGAACGGCTCAAGATCTACAAAACGCCGGAAGGTCCCGCCTACACGGAGGATGATGGAGCGACGTTTGTGCACTTTCCAGAAGACAATCTCGTTTCGATGAACTTCTTCGGGTTTACGCCGGCGCTTTTCCCAGCGCTTGAGGCGCGTTTTCCGAAATTTCTCACCGAAGCACTGGAAAAGAACCCACTCAAAGGCGAGTTCCTGATTCCACAGGAAGTCGGGCGCATGCTGCAGGCGGGAAAGGCAAGCGTCCGTGTGCTCAGCTCTCCGGATCGCTGGTATGGTGTGACCTATCGCGAGGACAAGCCGGAAGTCATGAAAGCGCTCAATGACCTCACGGATGCGGGCGCGTATCCGAACAAAAAACTGCTGGACTAAAAAACAACGGGTGCGACGATTGGTCGCACCCGCTCTTTTTTTCACCCGAACCTGCGCCTCCCGAGCACAGGCTCTGTTCGTCCATGAAGCCTTGGGTTGCTTAGCCCGCGTTGCCTGCGGACGCGACGTTGCCAAAGGTTGCGACGTTGCCACTCGATGCAACCATCGGGCCGCATGCAGTGAAGAAGAATATGCTCATCACAACCATAGCCAAGAGAATAATGCTTTTTTTCATGTTATTAACCTCCGAATGTCTTGTTTTTCTTGCGCACTATGTGTACTATATGTGTTAGTACGCATGCATCATAATCCAAACGAAATGGTTTGTCAAACCAAAAAGCCGGGGTTTCAGGAAGATTCACAAAAGAGACACACTTTTACGTGTGAAATAAAGGACTATATTAATGCAAGAAAAGAACGGCCCTCCGAATCAGAACACAAATATTTACGGCTTTTCGCCTTCTATCGAAGGCGACTACCCGATGCACAGCGGTGAATCGCCCGGTCTATTCACCCTTCAGCGAAAGTATCTGCGCATGGCTTCGCAAATGACCACGGCGTATCTGTGCGCAATGCTTCTGCTCCATCCGCTGGTGTTTAGCAACCTCTACTTCAACATCACCGAGACCAAGCAGGTATTCTTTATGTGTGCAAGCGGACTATATCTGCTCGCGCTGCTCTTTGCGCGGATCGCGCTGCCCCAGGACAGCGGCGTTGCGCACGCGCGGGCCGGTGTCCATCCCGCCGCCGTCGCGATGCTCCTGCTGTTCGTTTTCAGTCTCGTCGGCGGGCTCATCAGCCGTTACCCCGGCGAGGCATTCTTCGGCGAAAACAACCGCTATCAGGGGCTTCTGACGCTGTTTTGCTATGTTGCCCTCATCTTTGCCCTCTCAAGACGGGAGATCGACCTAAAATGGCCGGAGCGGGCGTTTCTCATCAGCGCTTGCGTCGTCAGCCTTTTCGGCGTTCTGCATCACTTCGGTATGGACCCGATTGGATTTAAGGAGAACCTGAACGCGGGAGACCGCGGACGATTTCTTTCAACCATCGGCAACGCGGACTTTTACGGCGCATACATGGTGCTGGCGTTCCCCTCCGCTCTCGGCTTCTTTCTTCGCGCAAAGCAGCGCAAAAAGCGTATCTTCGCCATATCCTCGCTTGTTGTGATATCGTTCGGCACGCTTGTCGCAGGAAGCGACAGCACGGCGCTGGGGTTGATTGCAACCGCAGCGATTATTCCGTTGTTGCTGTTCTCCGATAGCGATGTTTTGCGGCGTCTGCCGTTGGGCTGGGCAGTGTACTGCTTTTGTGCGCTGATGTTCGGGTTTCTTACCGCGCTGCCTTCCGAAACATATCTTTCCTCGTTCTTTACCGCTATGTGTCGCCCCGCGCTCGCACTCCCGCTGCTCTCGGCATCTCTCGCGCTCTGGTTCGCGTTGAAGCGTGTTCCTTCCGAACGGCTCGCGCGCGCAAAGCGTCCGTACGCGTTTACGCTAGCCGCTGCTTTGTTACTCGTGATCATCGCGCTTGTGCTGCTCAACACGCTCTTGCGGGAGCTACCGCTGGGCAGGTGGGAGCGGTATCTGCGCTTTTCGGAAAGCTGGGGTACCGACCGGGGCAGAATTTGGACATTTGTGCTGGGCGTATATAAAAAGCTGCCTTTTGCGCAAAAGCTATTCGGCGCATCCTCCGGAGCACTGTATCACGCAGACGCGGTCAACCCGATCTTTTCCGACGCGGGGCTGGATACCGCGCACAACGAGTATCTGCATTATTTCGTCACCAACGGCGCGTTGGGACTGATATGTTACCTCGCCGTCCTCTTCTTCGCGATTCGCGAAGGTCTCCGTCGGAGCAAGGGTGAGCCGGTCTATCGCGGGCTTACGCTCGCGGTCGCAGCTTATGCCATACAGGCTGCTGTGAACATTGCCCAGCCCATGACGACTCCGCTTCTGATCGTGCTCATCGGCGTTCTGGTCTCGCGAAAGCCGGAGTCTTCCAAGCCGCCCCAAGAATCGATTTAACGAAAGATTGCTGACGCACCAGACAGCACCCCGCCGGAGGCGGGGTGCTGTGTATTTCTTTGTGTGATTGTAGCGGGTGAAATCAGTCAAGGAACGCTATAGTTCGTAAGCCGCGAGCACTTCGCCCACGTAGAGCATATGCGGGTCTCCGTCCGGCAATGACAGGTTGCCGCCGTAATACTTCTCGCGGAATTCGGGATCAAGCGTCGAGAGATCCAGCAGCTGTTTCTGCACGATTCTACACTCCATCACGATTCCGCAACCGGCGACTGCCTCCGCGCCGCCCGAACGGGGCGCCAAGCGGGAGAGCTTCGCTTCTTTTTCTTTGTTGACATCCCTTCCAGAGCGCGCGCCGCAGAAAGCGAGTTCTTTTGCCATCTCTTTTGCGCGCGGAAAGCTGACGGTAAACACATCCGTATTCTCCATCAGCGAATAGGTGTAGCGGCTCTTTCGCACCATAACGGTGACGACGGGACGCGCCCAGACCACGCCGAACTGCGCCCAGCCGATGGTCATGGGGTTCCAGACATCTCCGCCCGCGGTCAAAAACGCGCCACGCGGTAGTTGCTCGTTTGCCTGCGGCAGTAGTGCGGAAAACGCATGGATATCCATAGTGGTTCCCTCCTGTTGAACGTTTCAGTCATCTCCGAAGAGATAATCAACCTTTTTGTCCTTCTTCTTCTCAGGAAAGATTTCGAGCTCGAAGCGGTCAAATGGCACGCTCTCGATAAAGTCAGTCTGTGCGAACCAAGTGCGGTTGAAGCGGTCGAGCTCCTGAACGTGTTTGTTGAGCAGGACGGGGCATGCCAAATCGAGCGGCTTGGCAAGATCCGCGATCAGCCGACCCCAGCCCTCTGCATCCGAAGGCCGCGCGGGATATTCCCGCACGGCCTCCTGCATGATCTTATGATGTTTGAGTACCTTTGCCCAGATCCTCACGCTGTCGTTACTTGTTCCAGATGAACCAGCCCCAGAGAACCGGAGTGGCGCCATCGGTGTAAAGCCCCTTGAGCGTGCCCGCGATCTGTTTCTTTTCCTTCAGGTCGGAGGAGTTGATCGTGGACTTCGCGCTGCGGTTGTATACGATCACATCGACGCCTTCGGAAATCTGCACACGGAAGATCGTGTACGGATCGGTGGAAATGATCTCCGTGATTCTGCCAGTAACGACGAAGTCTCCGCTCGTGGTTACGCCGGTCTTGATCTTTTCGTAGTTCTTGGAAAGATCGGCCGCGGCTTTCTTAAACGCGCTGGAAGATACCGTCGGCGGACGCTCGACGATCACATTCGCGGTACCGTCGTAGTAGCCCTGAAGTTTTCCTTCGAGGGTAACGTCAAAGCCGCCGACCTTCGCGATAGTCACGAGCATGGAGAATGTACCCGTCTCAGTTACGGTCGCTTCGCCGAAGGTGACATCCGGGGAGGTGCTCTTGCCGGTGATCACTGTGCCCGGTGTGCAGGTGCCGATGATGGTCACGCTGCCCGTGTCGGAAGAGAGGCTCTTGAGATCGTTATCGACCGTGAACGACATGGTCTGCATGACGTACGGTTCAACGGTAATTACTTTTCTCGCGGTCACGCAGTTGTTCTTGCGCGCCTCGATTGTGATGGTCTCGGTGCTGCCGGGAAGCGTCTCCGTGGTGACGGTCTCGTCCACAACGGGAGCTTCGGTTGCTTCGGGCGTAGCTTCAGGTGTTGTGCTCGCATCGGGAGAAGCGCTCGCGGCGGGATCCGGCGTTGCGGAAGGATCAAGCGTCGCTTCCGGCGAACTCGTGGGCATCGTCAGCGCGGCCGCGGTCTGAATAGGGGTATAGCTTGCGGTAAACATACCGGTGCTGTCCACATAGACCTGATCACCATTGACATAAACCGCGATTTCGCCGTCGTAGTTGTTCACCTGGCCGATGATCGCGATCGGGCTATTGTCAAACGTCGCATTGACGGTATCGCCCGCAGGTTCTGTAACGGTCATCGAGAGCGCCGGAACGGTGACCGTAATCGGCGGTACGGCGATCTGCATGGTCTGTCCGTCCTCCGAAATAGCCTGAATATTCGGCTGAAGGGTCAGAGTTTCCGTATCAACAGGTGCGTTGGGCATAAAAACGCCACGCGGGATGCTCAGAACGATGCGGTCGTTTGCAGGAACCTTTATGGTGTCCTGCTTGAGCGTTGCGTCTGTTACCACGCGGATGGCGCTTCCGGTTGGTGCCAAGATATCGATTTGATACATGACTTCGTTGGTTTCCGGGTCGGTCGTCTCGGTGATAGTCGCGGTATACATCTGGCTGTTCGGATCGGTGGTCGCCGCAGGATCGGCGGCGTTGAGATCGTCCGAATTGCCCTTGTTGAAAATTGTGCCGATGGAGGCAAACATCTTGCCGACATTGCCGTCAAAATTCTTTCTCGCGATATAGAGTCCGAACACCACGATCAGCGCAAGCAGCAACGCGATCAGTCCCCAGAAGAGGATGGTCGTGCCCTTGCCGCGTTTTTGCGGCATATCGTCGTATTCTTCATCGTATTCTTCTTCGTCCTCGTCGTACTCGTCGAGGTCTTCCTTGGCGCGGCGGGCGATCTTGCCGGGGTGCTTACTTGCCTTTGCGGGCTTGTAATCGTCCTCGTCCTCTTCTTCGTAGTCGTCTTCGTCCTCGTCGTCAAAGCCCGTCGCGGCATAGCTTGGGCGCGGCGGAGGCGTTGGGGCTGGTTTTACAGCCGGACGTGCTGCTGCAGGGGATTCGCCGCTTAAGCGCTGGCCGCAATAGGCGCAGAACGGCGCTTCCGAAAGCACCGGCTTGCCGCAATGCGGGCAGGTTTGAGATTGACTAGCCGCAGTGCGCGGCGGGATGGTCGGGCGGAACGAGCCGGTGGGCGCGGGTGCGCTGGCGGAAGACGAACCTGCGGGTTTCTCAGGTGCTCCAGCAAAAGCGCTCTTCGGCCATGCCGGCGGTTTCACGAAATCGCGCGCGGGCCTTCCCTCATCATTGGCGGTTGCCTGCTCCGCAGTGTTGGCGTTCGTATCGTCGTCGTGAAGCTTTGCACCGCATTCTTTGCAGACGCTCAGGTTCTCGGCATTATACGAACCGCATTCTTTGCATACCATCTATCCACTTCCTCCGTTCTGAAGCAAGAATATTCTTATCGCATAGTTTAACCAATATATCGCAACTATTATACAACTGGCATATGGACTCTGCAAAGAACATTTCGTGAACTTTTCGGTAACTCGCATATACTGTCCATTCAAAAATTGATTGGCGCAACGCAATGCGTAAGGGTAAGGAGGGGCTTTTGCTTTTCTCCGAGAGAACAACATTAAAAAGCTCCCAAAAAAGGAAGAGCGTTTCGTCTGTCAATGGGGGCCTGTCCTTTCTTGCCGATACCGGCAAGTTCTCACACAATCCTTCTCGAAATCACCCGGCTTCTTGCTGGTAATAACAAAAAAGCCCGCCTTCAGGCGGGCAAAGCGTGTAATGTTTATTTTTCTTCCGTCGCGAGCCTGCGGCCCATGAGCACACCCATCACGGATGCCATCATCAGCCCCCGCGTCCAGCCGCTGGAATCGCCCAGCGAGAAGAACCCCTGAATATTCGTCGTAAAACTTTCGTCCATCTTCACGCGGTTAGAATAAAACTTCAGCTCCGGCGAGTACAAGAGCGTCTCCGCCGCGGCAAAGCCGGGTACGACCTGGTCGACCGCCTGGATGAAGTTGATGATGTTCGTCATCGCGCGATACGGCATCGCCGCCGTGATGTCTCCCGCGACCGCGTCCGGTAGCGTCGGCACCACGTTGGAAAACGAAAGCTCCCTCTGCCAGGTGCGCTTGCCGTCGAGGATGTCGCCGTAGCGCTGCACGAGGATGTGCCCCGCGCCCAGCATGTTGGTCAGTTCTCCGACCTTCTGCGCATAAGCAATCGGCTGGTCGAACGGCACGTTGAAGTTGTGCGAGCAGAGAATCGCAAGATTCGTGTTGTTGGATTTCTTCTCCTTATATGCATGGCCGTTGACCACGGCGAGGTCGTTGTCATAGTTTTCCTGACTGACAAATCCGCCCGGGTTTTGGCAGAAGGTGCGCACCTTGTTGCGGAACGGCTGCGGATAGCCGATGAGCTTGCTCTCGTAGAGCACTTCGTTGACGGTCTCCATGACCTCGTTGCGCACCTCGACGCGCACGCCGATATCCACCGTGCCCGGCTGATGTGCGATGCTGTGCTCCGCGCAGATATTCTCCAACCAGTCCGCGCCGCGGCGGCCGGTCGCGACCACGACGGTCTTTGCAAAGAGCTCGAAGCCCTTTTTTCCGTCGTTGAGTAGAACGCCTTTGCAGACGTTATTCTCTAAAATCAGGTTTTCGCACGCGTGTCCAAAGAGCATCTCCACGCCGTTTTGCAGGAGATACTGCTCGATGGCATAGTAGATATCCTGCGCCTTTTCGGTGCCGAGGTGGCGAATCGGGCAATCGACGAGCTTGAGCCCAGCCTGAATTGCGCGGCGACGGATCTCCTTCTGGGCGGTTGAATTGTTGATGCCTTCGATATGGTCGTCCGCGCCGAACTCCAGATAGATGCCGTCGGTATAGTCAATCGCAGCCTGCGCATTGTCGGGCCCGATGAGGTTCGGAAGATCGCCGCCCACTTCAAACGAAAGCGAGAGTTTGCCGTCCGAAAACGCGCCCGCGCCGGAGAAACCGGTGGTGATATGGCAATACGGTTTGCAGTTGACACAGCGGCCGGTGATAGCCTTAGGACAGCGGCGCTTTTCCACCGCGAGACCTTTTTCCACGATGACGATGCGCTGTTTTGTGCCGCGCTTTATCATCTCAAGTGCGGTAAAAATGCCCGAAGGGCCTGCGCCAACGATCACAACGTCTGTCTGCATATGCATTCCTCCCAAATCAGTTTCCGGTAAAAATGGTTCCGTTTTCTGGCAACAGGCAGGTAACATTTCCGCCTGCCGTGCCAACCAACAAAGTAATATATTTACCAGATAAAACTCGTTTTGTCAATGAAAACCTATATGTGAACGCTAAAAAACTTCAATATATCCTCGATGTTGCGTCCGCTCTTTTCAGGCAACACAATGCATGTTATAATAATCTATCTTGTGAACGGGAGCACCTCAGGCATGCAGCTATCAGATTTGGTCCGCCGCATTCGCAGCGGGGAGAAGGAAGCCGTCAAGGAGCTCGTTGCGACATATGGCAGCGCGGTGTTCCAACGTGCTTTTGAGCGCACAGGCGACAAAGACCTCGCGCGCGAAGCAGCCCGTCAAACATTCGGACAATTTGTCGCGATCGTACAGCAACAGCCGGAAGACGACGGCTGGAACCTGTGGTTCGGCGACCTGATTGAGAGAAATATCTCTACCTACGCGCAGATCAGCACCGATATGCACACGATCGAAAGCGAGTTGGATCATGAAATCACGGGTAACATGCCGATTTCGTCGATTACGCGGCCACAATCCGTCAACGGGGCGGCGCCACACTCCTTGCGCGAGCAGGCACAGTCTTCCGAATCTGAGATGAATGAAGAAGCAGATCCGCTCTCCTGGCGGTCTGAGCTTGATCCGATGCAGCAAAGCGCGGATAAAAAATCCGAGCGCAAAGAACGCGGCCGCAAATCCGAACCCCGCCCGAAGAAAGACAGCGTGCGGGATGAAATCTTCGACGACTCCTACCAGAAAAAGGCAAAGCGCAGCGGAGGGCATGGATTCGCCATCTTCCTGCTGATCGTCGTCAGCCTGCTGCTTCTCTGGGTGGTCGCAGGCGTTGCTATGACGCTGCAGTGGCTGCCGTATTACGACCTCGGTTTCAGCTGGTTTAACCAGCACGTGTTCAAGCTCTTCTAATCAGAAACACCAGCTTCAATTAAAAAGATCGGGCAATGCCCGATCTTTTGTGTTTCTTAGTTCTCTTCCAGCTTTTTCCGATACAGGACAAACTTTCTGCCGATGCTCTGGATGACGTCCGCACCCAACGCTTCAGCGAGCGTGCCCGCCGCGTCCTTCGCGGAAAGCGTGCTCGTCTCCAACACGGCGAGCTTGATCAGCTCCCTTTTACTCAGCGCTTCGTCCACGCTCTTGATCAGGTTCTCCCCGATATCCTCTTTGCCGATCTGGAAAATCGGTTTCAGCGTATTCGCCAGTTTGCGATATTCCGCGCGCTCCGCTCCGGTCATGATTCTTATCTCCTCTCCCGCTTGTGCGGGTTTGTTTTATTTTAGCGCTTGATTATAACATGGGTTTTTGAAAAAAGCGAGTGTTTGTGCGGAAACCTGAGCTTTTGTGCATGAGATCAAATGATCGGAGACAGGAATCCGCCGCCGGGCAGCATGAACGACTGACTGTTCAGGTACGCGTTCTCCGACGCTTCGGAATCGTAGTAGAGATTGAACCCGTTGGACTCGATGTTCGCGTGTGATAAATCCGCGTTGACCAGCACGGAAAGGTGTGTTTCCGCCGTCAGGACGAGCTTGCTCGTTGCGTCCAGATAGACCGATGCTCTCGCAGGCAGGCTGCTACCCAATGCCCCGGAAAATGAAGCGCCGTTCATAAGACGGAGCGCCAGCGTCGCCTCCTCTTCAATCGCGGGACTGCTGTCAAGCGACATATTATCCAGCAAAAGCTCATTTATCCCGGACATTACGCTCACCAGCACGCTATTTTTTGCATAGATTGTCTCCCTCGCCAGCGAAACGCTTCCGCCGTAAAACAATACGCAGGGTGAATCCACTCCTTCGGTGGTTAAGTTTCCGTTTGTATATGTCAGTTTGCCACCATCCTTAACAACCAAGGCGGGGGAAGAATCGCCCGAAGTGCTCAGATAGTTCATATCTGCCGTCAGCACCGAACCTTCGCCGGACGCGAACAACCCAAACGCGCCGACGGCGTTGGTGGTGACATTGCTTCCGTTCAGCGTCATCTGCCCTTTGGTCAAAACGGCGATTGCCGCATTCTGTCCACCGGAAAAATCACCGGAGGAATCGCCGGTCTTGTTGATATCCGCACTCGTCATGGTCAGCACGCCCGCGTTTTGCACGAGTATCGTGTTGACGTTTGCCGTGTCCGAGGCATACGACTCATTGTCGGAATTTTCCGTCGTGCCGTTCACAGCATAGAGGCTGCTGTGATCGACCGTCGCGGCATCCGCCTGCGGCTCTGCCTCCATGGCCACCTGCTCCTGCGCGGTGTCCTCCGCGGCATCCTTTACCGGAGGCTTTCCGCAGCCTGCGGCAAACAGCAGCAGAAGAATCATCGCGACCGGTAAGATTCTCTTTAAAAGAGGTTGCTTCATATATGTACACACTCCTTGTGCATGATGTTTGTGTTCGGGCACACATCTCCTGATTTTTCGGTACGATTTGATCTTAGTAAACACTTGTGGCGGGCGCATGACGCCTGTATGAATGTTCTGTCAAAAAACCCGCGCGTTGTGTTCGCGCGGGTCTTTGTTTGGGCGTTTCTTACGCGTATTTTGCCTCGAGGCGTCTGCGGATTTCGCGGATGAACGCGATGCTCGTGACCGCCGTCGGGGTGATGCCCTCGACCAGACCCACGAGGTCCTTGGTCATGATGCCCGCATCGAGCGTCTCGATGGACGCTTCTTCGAGCTTTTTGCCGAATGCCGTGAGCTCGGGCAGCTTGTCCAGCTCGCCGCGCTTCTGGAACGCGCCGCTCCATGCAAAGATCGTCGCCATGGGGTTTGTGCTGGTCTCTTCACCCTGCAGATACTTGTAATAGTGGCGGGTAACGGTGCCGTGCGCGGCCTCGTACTCAAAGTTGCCTTCGGGCGAGACGAGCACGCTCGTCATCATAGCCAAGCTTCCGAATGCCGTACTGACCATGTCGCTCATCACATCGCCGTCGTAGTTTTTGCACGCCCAGATGTAGCCGCCCTCGGAGCGGATCACGCGCGCAACCGCGTCGTCGATCAGCGTGTAGAAATAGGTCAATCCTTCGGCTTCGAATTTGTCTTTATAGTCCGCGTCATAGATCTCCTCGAAGATGTCTTTGAAGGTGTGGTCGTAGATCTTGCTGATTGTATCCTTGGTGGAGAACCACACGTCCTGCTTGGTGCTCAGCGCGTATTGGAAGCAGCTGTGCGCAAAGGAGCGGATGGAAGAGTCCTTGTTGCTCATGCCCTGAATCACGCCCGGGCACTCAAAATCGTAGATGGTCTTGCGGAAAGAGGCGCCGTTTTCGCCCGTGAACACGAGCTCCGCCTTGCCCTTTTCCGGCACGCGGTATTCCGTTGCGCGGTAAACGTCGCCATAGGCGTGACGCGCGATGGTGATGGGCTTTTTCCACGTTTTGACCACGGGCTTGACGCAGTCGATCAAAATCGGCGCGCGGAACACGGTTCCGTCGAGAATCGCGCGGATGGTGCCGTTGGGGCTCTTCCACATCTCGCTCAAGCTATACTCCTGCACGCGCTGGGCGTTGGGCGTGATGGTTGCGCACTTGACGCCGACGCCGTACTTCTTGATCGCGTTGGCGGCATCCGTCGTGATCTGATCCTTTGTCTTTTCGCGTTCCGGAAGCCCGAGGTCGTAGTATTCCGTTTTCAGATCGACAAACGGCAAGATCAGCTCTTCCTTAATCTGCTGCCAGAGGATGCGCGTCATCTCGTCTCCGTCCATCTCGACGAGCGGGGTTTTCATCTTGATCAAATCCATATCCGTTTCCTTTCGGCTGTTCGTCTTGTTAGGCTTACTTGCCCGCATGCGCGGCGTAGTAGTTCATCAGGCATCCTTCGAGCAGGATCTCGCGCTCGTCCGCCGTCAGCGGCGGCAGGTTGAGCGTGATCGCTTCCGTGGTGCCGTTCTGTTTGATCACGGTGCCGGAGAGTGTGTCCTTCTGCTGCTCGATGGCTTCGCGCACGTTCGGCACGAACACGTGGTCGCCCACTTCGTAGGGGAAGCTTGCGCCTGCTGGCAGTGTGAACGGCAGAATACCCCAGTTGATGCAGTTGCTGCGGTAGCGCTTGGTGGCGTATTCATAGCAGATGTTCGCCATACCGCCGAGCACGCGCTGGCTGGAGGCTGCCTGTTCGCGCGCGCTGCCGTCTCCGGGTTTCTTGGCGAACACGCAGGAGCCATAGGCGGTGTTTTTCAGGAGCTTATCCGCGTCGCCAACCTTACCAAGCAGCGCTTTGAGTTCTTCGGGAGCAGCGCCGTCCCTGCGCGTAGCTTCCGCTTTGGCGACCGCTTTGCTGCGGCCGACATAGTCCGGAGCACGGCGCGAGAGCGCAAACTCCGCAAGGCGCAACGGGTTGCTGCGATAGGAGCTGGTTTCGCCGGAGGGGATCAGCTCGTCCGTGGTGGTCACGGGGTCGCGAATCACGGCGGAGAGCTCCACGAGCATGTTGTCCGTGAGCGGGAAAATCTTCGGCCAGTCGGCGATGTTCGGCCCGAACACGAGTTCCGCGTTGGGGTCGGGCTTGCCGAAGCCGTTGTAGCAGCGTTTTTCATAGCTGGAGTGGTCGTAGCGGTAGCGGATGCGGCGTTTACGATAGACCACGTCGGTCGCGGGCGTGAGCCTGCCGCCGTTTGCCGCGGTTGCCGCGATGCTACGCGCGTCCATGAGCGCGACGTAGGAAAGCTGGCCTTCGCCGGGCTTAGACCCTTCGCGGTTGGGGAAGTTGCGCGTGGTGTGGCGGATCGAAAATCCGTTGTTGGCGGGCACGTCGCCTGCGCCGAAGCACGGGCCACAGAAGCTCGGCTTCATGACAGCACCCGCGCGCACGAGCTTCTCCGTCGCTTCCGCTCTCGTGAGCGCGAGGCTGACCGGCACGCTGGTGGGATAGACGTTGAGCGAAAACTCGCCGTTGCCCGTCGAGCCGCCTTCAAGAATCTCGCTGGCTTCGATGATGTTGTCAAACAGTCCGCCCGCGCAGCCCGCGATGATGCCCTGATCGGCATACACGCCGTCGGGCTTGATCTTGCTCTTGAGGTCGACCGAGACTTTCGGGAAGGTCGCCCTGGCTTCCTCCTCCACCTTGCCCAGCAGCTCGTCCGCCCGCGCGATGAACTCGCGGATGGGGTAGGCGTTGCTGGGATGGAACGGGAGCGCGATCATGCACTCGACCTTGTCGAGCTCGATGGTGATCATACTGTCATAATACGCGCCCTCTTCCGGCGCGAGCTTGGCGTAGGCTTCCGGACGCCCGTGCGCGCGGAAAAACTCGGCGGTCTCGCCGTCGGTCTCCCAGATGGAGCTCAGGCACGTCGTCTCCGTGGTCATGACGTCCACGCCGTTGCGATAGTCCGCCGAGAGATGCTTGATCCCCGGGCCGACGAACTCCAGAATCTTGTTCTTGGCGCGGTTTTCGGCAAAGCCTTCCTTGACGAGCGCCAGCGCGACATCGTGCGGGCCGACGCCGCGGCGGGGCTTGCCCGTCACGTAGCAGAGCACGACTTCGGGCGCCGCAATATCGTATGTATTCTTGAGCAGTTGCTTGACCAGCTCCGGCCCGCCTTCGCCGACCGCGAGCGTGCCCAGCGCGCCATAGCGCGTGTGGCTGTCCGAACCCAGGATCATCCGTCCGCAGCCCGCGAGCTCTTCGCGCGCGTAGCTGTGGATGACGCTCAGGTTCGCCGGCACATAGATGCCGCCGTATTTTTTCGCGGCGGAGAGGCCGAAGACGTGGTCGTCCTCGTTGATCGTGCCGCCGACGGCGCAGAGGCTGTTGTGGCAGTTGGTCATCGCATACGGCACGGGAAACTCGGTGAGTCCGCTTGCGCGCGCGGTCTGCACGATGCCGACATAGGTGATGTCGTGCGAAATCAGCGCGTCGAACCGCAGCCGTAGCTTCTCCATGTCGCCCGACACATTGTGCGCGCGGAGAATGGAATACGCGATGGTCCTTTCACGCGCGGCCGCTTTCTCCTTGCCGGCGGGATGCGGCCTTCCGTTGTGCAGCGTTACCGGATGGTCATGATAGCGAATCATTGGCTCCTCCTCAACAAATGTACCGTAATAATCTATTCTGCGCGGGGATGGTTCAGGCGAACCCTTCACGTATAAAATTGTACCATGCCGCACAGCACAAGAAAAGCCGAAACGAGGTTATATTATCTTAATCCGAGCGAAATAAATCAGCTAACAACAATCGCCCACGTAACTCTTGACAGGGGTTTAACGGACGGTTATAATACACCATGTGCCGCCGAAAATCGGCACAAAAAACATCCTATGGCGGCGTAGCTCAGCTGGCTAGAGCATTCGGTTCATACCCGGAGTGTCATCTGTTCGAATCAGATCGCCGCTACC
>PNNR01000012.1 GCA_013824375.1 Clostridiales bacterium | reverse complement strand
ACGATGGTCAACCTCTTGATGCGTTTCTACGAGCTGGACGGCGGTGAAATCCGCATCGAGGGCGTGTCGATCCAGAACGTCCCGCGCGAAAACGTACACGCGCAGTTCGGGATGGTGCTGCAGGATACGTGGCTCTTTGAGGGTACGATCCGCGAAAACATCGTCTACAGCAAGCCCGGCGTGACCGATGAGCAGGTCAAAGAAGCCTGCAAGACCGTCGGCCTGCACCGCTTCATCAAGACGCTGCCCGACGGCTACGACACTGTGCTCAACGACAAGGCGAGCCTCTCGGAAGGGCAGAAGCAGCTACTGACTATCGCACGCGCGATGATTCAGGACGCGCCGCTGCTAATTCTCGACGAGGCGACGAGCTCCGTCGATACCCGCACGGAGCGCATGGTGCAGCAAGCGATGGATCGCCTCACCAGCGGCAGAACGTCGTTTGTCATCGCGCACCGCCTCTCGACGATCAAGAACGCCGATCTCATCCTCGTGATGAAGGACGGCGACATCATCGAAAGCGGCAACCATAAAGAGTTGCTCGAAAGAGGCGGATTCTACGCGGAACTGTACAACAGCCAGTTCGAGGCGGCATAAAACTACGCAACACAAAAGCGCTTGGGAAAAATCCCAAGCGCTTTTTTTGCGACCTCTTTACAGTTCGACGACGCCTTCGAAGTTTTTCTTCGCGTCACCGGTCATCCACACCGTTTCGTCGGTATAGCGTACCAGCAGGTCACCGCCGCGCAGCCGCACGGTGATGTCCTCGCCTTTTGTGCAAAAGCCGTTTTCGGTGGCGGCAACCACCGCGGCGCACGCGCCCGTGCCGCAGGCGAGCGTCTCGCCGCTGCCGCGTTCCCAGACGCGCATCTTGAGCGTATGATGATCCAGCACCTGCACGAACTCGACGTTCACGCGATCCGGAAAGATCGCAGCGGTCTCGATCAAGGGTCCTATCTTCTCAATCGGCAGCAGATCGGGATAGTCGCAGAACACCACGCAGTGCGGATTGCCCATCGAGACGCAGGTGATGCTGTAGGTCTGCTTGTCAAACTCGACCGGACGGGAGACGATCTTGTCCCCCTCCAGCAGCACGGGAATCAATTCCGGCTTCAGCTCCGCACTGCCCATATCCACGGTGACGGACTTCACCTTGCCGCCGCGCACATAGAGCTTGAGGTGCTTGATCCCGCTCTTTGTCTCAACCGTAAGCTCTGTTCGGTCTGTCATGCCGTTGTCGTAGAGGTATTTGCCCACGCAGCGGATGCCGTTGCCGCACATCTTTCCTTCGCTGCCGTCGCGGTTGAAGATGCGCATGGAAGCATTCGCGCAGTCGGACGGCTCAATGAGGATGATGCCATCGCCGCCGATGCCCGCATGCTCCTCCGAGAGATAGACGCTCAACGATTCGGGTGCTATGATCGGCTGCTTCATGCAGTCGAAGTAGATATAGTCGTTGCTCGTGCCGTTCATTTTGGTAAACGGCAGGCGCATCTTCTCCGTGCGCATGTGATTGATGTCAACAAGTTCCGTGGTGTGTTGGGAGTAGCGGCTTCTGAGGCTGTCCGCGAGGGCATTCGCCGTGTCCACAGATGTGATGCACGGTACCGCGCGCTCGATGGCTTTTCTTCTGATCTTCACGCTGTCCCGCGAGGGCAGCCGACCTTTGGAAGAAGTCGAAAGAATGTAATCGATCTTTCCGCTCTCGATCAATGTTAGTATGTTGTCGCCCTGCGATTTGTGGAGTTTTTCGACCACCTGTACCTTCATCTGCGCCTGTTCCAGCACCGCTGCCGTACCTCTCGTCGCATAGAGCGCAAAGCCCATCTCATAAAACTTCCGCACAGCGTCGGTCATATCCGCCTTGTCCTGATCCCGCACGGTGACGAGTAGGCCTCCGCGCCGCTTCATCTTATAACCCGCGGCGACGAGGCCTTTGTAGAGCGCCTCCTCCCGCGTTTTGCCGATGCCGAGCACTTCTCCCGTGGATTTCATCTCCGGGTCGAGCAGGATATCGACGTCCGCCAGCTTTTCAAACGAGAACACGGGCACTTTGACCGCGACGTAGGGCGGCGTTTTGTATAAGCCCGTGCCAAAGCCCATCTCGCTGAGCGAATCGCCCAGCATGGCGCGCGTGGCGAGATCGACCATCGGCACGCCAGTGACCTTGCTGATGTACGGCACCGTTCGTGAAGAACGCGGATTGACCTCGATGACATAGATTTCGTTTTCGTAGATCACGTATTGGATGTTGATGAGCCCCCGCGTGCGAAGCGCGAGCGCAAGCTTTCTGGAATACTCCACTACCCGCTCAATCAGCGGGCCGTTGAGATTCCACGCGGGATAGACCGCGATGGAGTCGCCGGAATGCACACCCGCGCGCTCGATGTGCTCCATGATACCGGGGATCAGGATATCCTGACCATCGCAGATCGCGTCCACCTCGATCTCGGTACCCATCAGGTACTGGTCGATCAAGATCGGGTTGTCGATGCCCTTTCTAAGGATGATTCCCATATATTCGCGCACGTCGTCATCCGAGAACGCGATGATCATGTTTTGCCCGCCGAGCACATAGCTGGGTCGAATCAGCACGGGATAGCCCAGCGAATTTGCCGCTTCCAGCGCCTGTTCCTCGGTCTTGACCGTTTTGCCGAGCGGGCGCTTGATGGAGAGCTGCTCCAGGAGCGCATCGAACCGCTCTCGATCCTCCGCGGCGTCGATGCTGTCCGCGGGGGTGCCGAGGATGCGTACGCCCTGTTCGGAAAGATACCGCGTGAGCTTGATCGCCGTCTGTCCGCCGAACGCGACCACCACGCCGTAGGGCTGCTCGGTGTGGATGACGTTCATCACATCCTCCGGCAACAGCGGCTCAAAGTAGAGCCGATCCGCCGTGTCAAAGTCCGTGGAGACCGTCTCGGGGTTGTTGTTGACGATGACCACCTCAAACCCCGCCTGCTTGAGCGCCCAGACGCAATGGACGGAAGCATAGTCAAACTCGATACCCTGGCCGATGCGGATAGGTCCCGAGCCGAACACGATCACGCGGCGTTTTCCCGTGTCGTGCTTTTGCAGGAAGGTTTGCGCCTCGTTTACTTCACAGGCATAATCCGCGTAGAAGTACGGCGTCTGCGCCTCAAACTCCGCCGCGCAGGTATCGACCATACGATAGCCCGCGTAGAGGTGTTCCCGAACCGGCTGCCCGCTGATACGCGCGAGCACGCGGTCGGGGTAGCCGAGCTTCTTGCCTTCGAGATACGCTTCGTCGGAAAGGCCCGATGCCGCGATGCTCTTCTCATACTCCGCAAGATGCTTGAGTTTTGCGAGGAACCAGATGTCGATCATCGTTATCTGGTGAATTTCATCCATTGAAATCCCGCGCTTGAGGGATTCAAACACCACAAACAGCCGCTCGTCGTCGCAGTTGTGGAGCCGCTCGCGAATCTGTTCCGTCGGAATGTCCGCAAGCTTCGCCATGTTCAGGCTGTCCTGCGAAATCTCCGCGCCGCGCACCGCCTTCATGATCGCCTGCTCAAACGTAGGCCCGATCGCCATGACCTCGCCTGTCGCCTTCATCTGCGTGCCGAGCGTGCGCTTGCCGTAGACAAACTTGTCAAACGGCCACTTGGGCAGCTTGACCGCGACATAATCCAACGCGGGCTCGAAGCACGCGGATGTGTTGCCCGTGACCGCGTTTTGAATCTCGTCGAGCGTGTATCCGATCGCGATCTTGGTTGCGACCTTTGCGATGGGGTAGCCCGTCGCCTTGGAGGCCAGCGCAGAGGAGCGGCTTACGCGCGGGTTGACCTCGATCACCGCGTAGTCAAAGCTCGTGGGATGCAGCGCAAACTGGCAGTTGCATCCACCCTCGATGCCGAGCGTGTCGATGATGTCCCGCGTCGCCGTGCGCAGCATCTGATATTCGCGGTCGGAGAGCGTCACCGCGGGCGCGATCACGATGCTATCGCCCGTGTGCACGCCGACGGGATCGAAGTTTTCCATGCTGCAGATCGTAATCACGTTGCCGTTCTTGTCCCGCATGCCCTCGAACTCGATCTCCTTCCAGCCGGAGATACATTTTTCCACCAGAATCTGGTGGATGGGCGACATGCGGATGCCGTTTGTCGCGATCTCGGTCAGCTCCTCGCGTGTCCCCGCGATGCCGCCGCCGCTGCCTCCGAGCGTGAACGCCGGACGCACGATGACCGGATAGCCGATCTCTTCCGCGAACGCGAGCGCGGAGGTCAGCTCCGTCACCACAAGCGAGGGAATCACGGGCTGCCCGATCTCGATCATCGCGTCCTTGAAGAGCTGGCGATCCTCCGCCTTGGCGATGGTCACCGGGTTTGCGCCGAGCAGTTTTACCCCGTGCTCCTGCAAAAAGCCGTCCTTGGCGAGCTGCATTGAGAGTGTCAGCCCCGTCTGCCCGCCGAGGGTGGAGAGGAGGCTGTCCGGCTTTTCCTTTTCAATGATGCGCTTGAGTGTGGTCAGCGTCAGCGGCTCGATGTAGATGTGATCCGCCATCGCGCGGTCGGTCATGATCGTCGCGGGGTTGGAGTTGACGAGGATGACCTCCAGCCCTTCCTCGCGCAGCGCACGGCAGGCTTGCGTGCCCGCGTAGTCAAACTCCGCCGCCTGTCCGATCACGATGGGACCGGAACCGATGACCATCACGCGCTTGATCTGTTGATCCAGTGGCATACTTTACTCCTTTTGTCGAAAACCCGTTGTTAACCGATCTGTTGCGAAGCACCCGCGCCGTCCATGCGCGCGATGAACCGATCGAGATAGCGCGTGTCCAGCGGGCCCGCGCACGCTTCGGGATGAAACTGCACCGAGAACGCGGGGATATCGAGGTATTCCATGCCCTCGCAGGTGCCGTCGTTGAGATTGACAAAGCTCATGCGCGCGTTCTCCGGCAGGGCACTCCCCGTCTTAACCGCGTAGCCGTGGTTCTGGCTTGTGATGTATACCTTTTTGCTCGCGATCTCCTGTACCGGCTGGTTCGCGCCGCGGTGACCGTATTTGAGCTTCATCGTCTCGCCGCCGCGCGCGAGCGCGAGCAGCTGGTGCCCCAGGCAGATGCCAAAGATCGGTACATTCGCCGCGCAGAGCAAGGCGAGTTCGCGGATCACCGCGGTGTTCTCCACAGGATCGCCCGGGCCGTTGGAGAGCATAACGCCGTCCGGCTTGTGCGCGAGTATCTCCTCTGCGGTTGCGTGCGCGGGCAGGATGGTCACGTCGCACCCGCGCTTGACAAGCTCCCGCGCGATGTTTCGCTTCGCGCCGAAGTCCCAGAGTACGACATGCCGCTTAGCGGCATCCGCGCGCAGGCTCGCCGCGTCTTTCCCGCTGACCGCCGACACAGCGCCCGTGAGGCGATAGCTGCGGAGCTGATTCAGCGTCTCCGCATCCGGATTCGGGTCGTCCGTGATCAGCGCGTTCATCACGCCGTGCTCGCGGATGATCTTGACCAGCGCGCGCGTGTCGATGTCCCATAGTCCTACGATTCCCCTCGACAATAAAAAAGTGTCAAGGTCTTCAACACTACGAAAGTTTGAAGGCACTTGACACCAGGAACGCACGATATACGCTTGCAACGCGGGGTTCTCCGCCTCAAAGTCAGCGGGGATCACTCCATAATTACCGATCAGCGGGAACGCCTGCACCACCATCTGACCGTAATAGCTAGGATCGGTCAATGTCTCGAGATATCCGGTCATAGCCGTCGTAAACACAATTTCAGCGATCACCTGGCCCGTGGCCCCAAACGGTCGCCCGCGAAACACCTGTCCGTTCTCCAGAATCAGGTATCTTGGCTGATCCATCCGTCTCCTCCTGTCCTCCGCCGCGCAATCCGGCGTAAAAAATTCTTTAGCGAGAAATATAACATAATAAAAAGCGGTTGCAAAGCTAAATATTATACGTATGCGCTAAATAATTATAATTATGCAACAGTCATGCCTTCTTTGCTGCACATTACGAGTCCATATTTTGTTGTTTTGCTTCGTTCGTGTGCGCATGGTAGAATGATATTGACGCATTTATTTGATCGGGCTATGATGCTTTTGTCGAAAAATCAATGCACTGTTTATGACGAATCAAGAACCACAGGATTATATTCAGAATCGAGGCATATTATGACACAGCAAGCAAATCCGGTCGTTTCCAAAATCACGGACGGCAGTACGTATCTCGGCATCGAATTCGGCTCCACGCGCATCAAGGCGGTGCTGATCGACGGCGACCATGCCGTGCTTGCCTCCGGCGGGCACAACTGGGAAAATCGCCTCGAAGGCGGTTTCTGGACGTACTCCATGGGGGATGTGTTTGCAGGCTTACAGGACGCATACGCAAAGCTCGCCGAAAACGTGGAAAAGACATATGGCGTGAGGCTTACGCGCGTCGGCGCGATGGGCGTCTCCGCGATGATGCACGGCTATCTCGCATTTGACAAAGAGGACAGGCTCCTCGCACCTTTCCGCACCTGGCGCAACACCACAACCGCTGCCGCGGCGGAACAGCTCACCGCGCGATTTGATTTCAATGTTCCGCAACGTTGGAGCATCGCGCACCTCTATCAGGCGATGCTGAATCGCGAGGAGCATGTGGGCGCTATCGCGTTTTTAACGACGCTTTCTGGTTACATCCACTATCGTCTTACAGGCGAGAAGGTCATCGGCATCGGCGACGGCTCCGGTATGTTTCCGATCGACTCCTTCAAGCTCGCATACGATGAGAAGATGATGGTTTCGTTCCAGCAGCTTGTAGAGGAATACGGTTTCAATTGGAACATTTCCTCCGTACTCCCAAGGCTGCTCCCTGCCGGCGCGCCTGCCGGAAGCCTATCCCTTGATGGCGCAAGACTCATCGATCCCAGCGGCACGTTGGAAAGCGGCATCCCCTTCTGCGCACCGGAAGGTGACGCGGGCACCGGCATGGTCGCAACCAACGCCGTTCGCCAGCGCACGGGCAATGTCAGCGCCGGCACGAGCGTGTTCGCGATGCTTGTACTGGAAAAAGCGCTCGCGCGCTACTATACCGAGGTGGACATGGTGACCACGCCCGCGGGCGATCCGGTCGCGATGGTGCACTGCAACAACTGCTCGAGCGATATCGACGCGTGGATTCGCCTCTTTGGCGAGGCTGCGACGGCGCTCGGTGCAGAGTTTGACGAAAATACGCTCTATCAAACGCTCTATCAAAAAGCACTGGAAGGCGTACCGGATTGTGGCGGCATCATGACGTTCAACTATGTCTCTGGTGAACCGGTGACCAATCTCGACGAAGGCCGCCCTCTGCTCTTCCGCAAGCCGGATGCCGCGTTTACGCTTGCAAACGTCATGCGCGCGCACCTAACCTCCGCCTGCGCATCCTTGCGCATTGGCATGGATATCCTCGCCGCCGAAAGGATCGGGTTGGACGCGATGACCGGTCACGGCGGGTTCTTCAAGACTGCGGGTATCGGACAAAAGATCATGTCCGCCGCCCTTGGTACGCCTGTTACCGTCATGGAGACAGCAGGCGAAGGCGGTCCGTGGGGCATGGCGGTGCTGGCTGCTTACCTTAAGAATCAATCTCACTACGAATCACTCTCGGATTACCTCACCGCACGCGTATTCCGCGGAGCAAAGGGCGTCACCGTCTCGGCTACCGAAGAGGAAGCGGCTGGTTTTGACGCGTTTATCACAGCGTATAAAAAAAGCCTATCTGTAGAACGTGCGGCTGTGCAGGTGTATTAAGATTGAAAAAGCCGGAAGCATAGAATCGCAAGAAGGGAAATCATTATGTCTGATGTTGCGATCATTTCCTGCGGGAGTTATGAAAACACCGAAGTGCTCGCCGCAGTCGAGCGGGGTATCTCTCTGCTCGGTGGCGCAAGCAACTTCACTCAGCCAAACGAGAAAATCCTCTTGAAACTCAACTGGCTTACGGGTGACCCGCCAGAAAAATGCGTAACCACGCATCCCGCTGTGTTCCGCGCGGTTTCCATCGTGCTGCAAAAAGCGGGCGCGCAGCTTTATTATGGCGACTCGCCGGGATTTCAATCCCCTGACACCGTTGCGAAAAAGACCGGTTGTGCGGAAGTTGCCGAAGAACTCGGCATCCCTCTCGGCGATTTTCGCGCGGGTTCCGACATCTCCTTTCCAGGCGGCAGGCAGAATAAGAGGTTCACGCTCGCCAACGCTGTGCTGGAAAGCGACGGGGTCATCAGCTTGCCAAAGATGAAGACGCACGCGTTCCAACGCGTTACGGGCGCGGTCAAAAACCAGTTCGGCTGCGTGCCCGGAGCGCTCAAGGGCGAATTTCACGTGAAGGTCCCCGACGCTTACGATTTTGCGAAAATGCTGGTCGATCTCAACTCGTTTGTGCATCCGCGCCTGTACATCATGGACGGCATCCTGGCGATGGAGGGCAACGGTCCGCGCGGCGGCGACCCGAAGCAGATGAAAGTGCTGCTGTTCTCCACCGACCCAATCGCGCTAGACGCGACCATGTGCCGGATCATGAACCTTGACCCCGCGCTGGTACTAACCAACCGCGCGGGCGAAGAGATGGGCGCGGGCACGTATCACGCGGAAAACATCCGTCTGTTGGGCGATCCGATTGAACAGTTTATCGCGAACGACTACAACGTCAATCGCAATCCGGAACCGGAATCGTCCAAGCGTTTGCAGCCAAAGTTC
Organism: Clostridiales bacterium; assembly: GCA_013824375.1. GTDB lineage: Bacteria > Bacillota > Clostridia > Christensenellales > CAG-138 > UBA7703. The sequence continues at coordinate 24,657 of PNNR01000012.1, read as the reverse complement.
ATTAAGCAAGCGCTGACGCCCAGGCCGTATATCGTAGCCCAACGCTGCGTCAAGTGCGGAATCTGTGTAAAGATGTGCCCCGTAACGCCGAAAGCGGTCGACTGGCACGACGGAAACAAGAGTAATCCGCCGGGCTATCAATATGATCGGTGCATCCGTTGCTATTGCTGCCAGGAACTTTGCCCGGAGCGGGCGATTCAGGTGAAGGTGCCGTTTTTGCGGCGCGTGCTGGATCTCAACAAATAGGTTTCGCAAGAATCAAAATAAGAGGATGCACGTGCATCCTCTTTTGTGTTGCGTTCGTTTCTGCCTATCAATCCGCACCGGCTTTCAACCGGTATATCTGATAGATGTCGTCTTCGTAGATCTTCTCATACGTGTCGTCATGCGGCAGATAGGTGATCAGGATATCGCCTATGGAGATCAGCAGGTGTGTGAAACCGTACTTTTCCAATACATCTTTGTAGTACAGCTCGCCAAGCTGCAGGTCGTGATACTCCTTCATTACGTCGGCTTTCTGGTTATTCTTCTTCACAAACACTTCTGCTCTGGGGTCGATGTAAGGTTTGAATCCCAAGAACTCCGCATAACCGCCGTCGTTATAACCCGTGTAGAGCACCATGCCGTCTTTTTCTTCCTGCTCGACGAGGTAATCCATCGCCTGCGAAACCGCGGGCGATTCTCCCGCCTGAACCGCCTTGAACACACGCTGGACAAACAGCCCGCCTGCGGCAAGCACGACAAGCGCGATCAGAAACGCGCGCAGCCGAAAGACGTTCTTCTCGGACTTGATTTTGCCTTCGGGAATCACGACATCCCGTAAAAAATACGCGAGCGGGAATATTCCGCATGCTGCGAACAGCGCAAAGCTCCGCGCGGAAGACAGCGCGAGGATTGCCGTTCCAAGCGGCAGCAACGCATAACGCAGGCGTGTGCTGCGCTTCCTTTTGAGCATGTAGATTGCGAGAAGAAGAATAAACACACCGAAGATGAACTTGCCGGAACCGTTGTTGATATCCGGCGCCATCATCTCCAAAACCATACCGATCTCCGCAAACCCGTAGGAGCGGAATACATACGTCATAGCATCTAACCCGTAGGGGTTGAGAAATCCCGCCGCGAACATCAGCCCCACTGCAGGGAAAAAATAACGCTTTGCAAACCCCTGACCTTCCAGAAAGAACAATTTGAAGCGGAAAGAATCGATCATATACGGCAGGAGTATTACAAACTGCATCGGCCACATTGCTGCGTGCAGATTAATCTGCAATACGGAAAGAATCGGCAGCGGAATCAGAAACGCGGCCTTGCCGGAGCGAATGAACCGCTCCACAACATACAGTTCGCACAATAAAATCAGCATCGTGAAGATCATCGGACGAGTGAACATGACAGGCTTGAGCGCAGATGCGGTGAAGAGCGTCGCAAGAAACGTCGCGGCAAGATTGTTTTCCGAGATCAGGCTTGTCAGTCGATAGACGACGAACACGATTGCGGCATAAACCACGAGCAAGAGCACGATCACGCCGACCGCGCCGAGTTTGCTATAAATACTCCAGAATATGGTTGCTGAAAGCCACTGCTGCATGAGGAAGCTGAATCCCTGATGCATCGAAAAAGGCTCGATCGTCGGGATGCCGTGCTGAAGCACGTATCTTCCGCTGTTGAGCAGAAACCAGATGTCGTTGTCGAGTTGCAGATTGACGACCAGGCACGGCAAAAACATCAGCACAATCAAAATCGCTTTGTTCTGTTTTTGCTGATTCGTCGGCAGTTCGATGGCATCCGGTTGTGTTCCCGAATTTGTCGTTTGTTGTTTTTTGAAACGCATCTATTTTCGACCTCTTCTCTTGCAAGCAGTTCTAGTTTTCATTTCAAATCGTCCATGTGTCTTTTTTTCGCGCTTAAAAAATGGTATGATGGATCGAAATGTTACACGATCTGTCATTCTATTGATCTCTTCGCTGTCGCGCATAAGGAGCAATCATGTCACAAACAAACAAGACGCATGTGGTCATCATCGGCGCGGGTCCCGCAGGGCTGACCGCAGCATATGAGCTGCTTAAGCAGCCGGAGCGCTATGACGTCACTATTTTAGAAGAAGATACGCGCGTAGGCGGCATCTCCAAGACCGTGCGCCATGCCGGAAATCGGATGGACATCGGCGGACACCGTTTTTTTTCCAAGGATGAGCGCGTCACCGCATGGTGGGAGCGGATGCTGCCCACGCAGGGGCAACCTGCGCTGGACGAGCGCCTGCTCAATAGAACCCCTCGCCTTTCACCCGGCGGACCCGATCCAGAGACAGAAGACCGGGTGATGCTCAACCGCCAGCGCGTCTCGCGCATCTATTTTGGCGGAAATTTTTACGACTATCCGATCAGCCTCAAATGGGCGACCATCCGTAATATGGGGCTTTGGACGACAGTTCGGGCGGGGCTTTCCTACCTGAAGGCCTGCGTGCGAAAGCTGCCAGAAACGTCTCTGGAAAACTTCTATATCAACCGCTTCGGGCGGGTGCTCTACGGCATGTTCTTTGAGAGCTACACCGAAAAGGTCTGGGGCCGCCATCCGCGGAGCATCTCCGCCGACTGGGGCGCCCAGCGCGTCAAGGGGCTCTCCATCCTCGCGCTGATCAGAAATATCCTCCAGCGTCTTTTGCCGGTGAACCGTCGCACGGTTGAGACATCACTGATCGAATCATTCTCCTATCCGAAATTCGGGCCGGGGCAACTCTGGGAAACGGTTTGCGACGAAGTGCGCGCGCGCGGCGGAGTCGTCGTGACGGGTAAGAAAGTCACGGGATTGACGCAAGAAGAAAATCATATCGCTGCGGTCTGCTGTGGTACTGAGTCTATCCCTTGCGATCTGGTTCTTTCTTCCATGCCGCTGCGCTCTCTTGTCGCGGGGTTGCCGGACGCAAAGGAAGATGTCAAGCGCATTTCAAGCGGGTTGCCTTACCGCGATTTTGTCACGGTGGGTCTTCTGGTTAACCGGCTCAATCTCAAGAACACGACCGGCATGCCGACGCTTGGGGATATCGTTCCCGATTGCTGGATCTATGTACAGGACGCGGGCGTGATGCTCGGGCGCATCCAGATCTTCAACAACTGGTCGCCTTATATGGTACAAAACCCTGTCAACACGGTCTGGATCGGGTTGGAATATTTCTGCGCGGAAGGCGACGCGTTCTGGTCGCTTACAGAAGAAGCGTGTGTGAAGCTTGCTGTCAGCGAGCTCGTGCGCATCGGCGTCATCGATGCGGATACGCCCGTGCTGGACAGCTGCCGTGAACGGGTTGAAAAGGCGTATCCCGCCTATTTCGATACCTACAGCGAGATTGATGCCGTCAAGGCGTATCTCGACACGATTGAAAATCTCTACTGCATCGGACGCAACGGACAGCATCGCTATAACAACATGGACCATTCCATGGCAACCGCATTTGAGGCAGTTGAGAACATACGCGCCGGAATCAATCGCCGCGATAACATTTGGAACGTCAACACCGAGCAAAGTTATCACGAAAAGAAATCGTAACGGTCAGACTGGAGGAAGTATGCAACAAAACCCCTTGAAAAAGCTCTTAGTGGAGCCAACTACACGGCCAACCATCCAGTTTTTCCGCTACGTATTCGTCGGCGGGTGTTCTTTCCTTGTCGATGCGGGTGTGCTCTGGCTCTGCGTGCAAATGGGGCTGCATTATCTGTTTGCCGCTTGCTTCGGGTTTGTCGCGGGGCTGCTGTTCAACTTTTTCCTCTCCCGCGCGCTCGTGTTTCGCGCGCAGACTGCGCGTGTGGGTCGTGCACTGGAGTTTGCGGGTTATGCGCTCATCGGGCTGGTCGGGTTGGGTTTAACCGAGATCTTGCTCTATTTCTTCACTGAAATTGTGTTGCTTTACTACATGATCTCCAAAGTGATTGCGTCTGCGGTCGTACTGTTTTGGAATTTTATCGCGAGAAAGCTGCTGCTGTATCAAAACGCAAAATCCTGATGAGCAATTGAAACATGCTGCGATCCGTCTCGGCGATTAGCCTTTCACCCCAGAAAGAAAGCGCAAATGCGCGGCTGCCCTCAGCCGGAGCTTTTGCGCTTTTTTTATACCCGCTAAAATTATATTTTTGGTGTGCTGTTTCGGGTTCTCGCCTTACCTTCTTGGATAGAATGTGTCCGCGTTGACCATTTCCGGGCGCAGAATCTGCATCTGCGGCTGGTGGCGCGGCTGTTCGGGCTGTGCGTTCAGATTACTCTTGAATTGGCTGATCATCTGATATGCCTCGGCGAACATGGTCGCAAGCTTATCCGCAATCTGTGCGAACTCCTTTTGCTGCTGGGCTGCGGCGTTTTGCGCGGGTTGCGTGGGTTGCTGAACGGGTTGCTGTTGAACGGGTTGGTGTAAAGGCGGCTGTATTGGCTGCTGTACAAACCGGTTCTTTGCCGTAATAACCTCAGACTGAATCGGACGAACGGTTTGCTCAAAGGCTGTACTGCTCTGCTCAAATCTGTAGCCGGAATCCTGCTCTTGCGCGGTCTTCATCGTCAGCGAGCGCAGATAGTAGACCTCCTCGTGCAGACGCTCATTCGCTTCAACCAGGCGTTCGCGCTCCGCTTTCCAGGTATTGACAAGGTTGGAAGCCTGCGCCAACGCTGAACGCAGTTGCTGCGTTTCTTTCTCCAATGCGCGGACGTGTTCCGAATTCCCGCTGCCTGCAGCTTCAACGCGAAGGCGCTCCAGCTCTTCCCTCTCCGCGCCGTGCGCTTTGACGGACTGCAACAGCGTATTGATGCGCGTGCTTGCATTGTTTAGCTGCGAGTCACGTTCATAAAGTAGGTCTTTCAGTTTTTTGATGGCACAGTTCCGCGCCTGGATCTCGCTCTTTGCCGATTCCAGTTGTGCGAGCAGAGCTTCCTGTTCCTGCTTAGCGGCTTTCGTCTGCTGCGCAAAGATGCGTTTGACGTTTTCCACATATGCGCGCACATCCCGCGGGTCATAACCGGACATAGAGCGCCGAAACCGCGCGTCCGCATCCATACGGCTGCGCAGGGAGTCAATCCCGATTTCGGTTCGTTCCATTCGCTCGTTCATCGGATTACCTCCAAAACGTCTCCGACCGAAACACTGCGCCGGTTTGCGCAACCTTTCTGCAACTCGAGAACATGCCTTGCGCCGCGCTGTAGCGGCATAACCTTGCCGGGTTGAATCGCTTCATCCACCCGAAGCACACAACCTTCTTTGTCGAGATAGAGCGCGTCAATCGCATACCTCATCCCAAATGTATGTATCGCGTTACAAGGAGTCAGCAGCATTCCTCCGCCTTCCTGCAGCGTTCGCCCCAACAGTCCGCGCAGCCGGGCAAAATATCCCTTTGCATGCCAAACCTCCGCGATTATTTCTCCGTTTTTTCTGATTTCGACTGTCCTCATGTATTATCCTCGTTACTGTTTATGCGCGGTCGCATCACCGATCTCTTTCGGAATGTTCTTCTCCCAGTCCATGATCCTTCGTTACCGCAACGTTGAAACCATACTCACGGCCGCAGGGCCTAAGAGAATGATGAAGATCACCGGAAATATGAAGCCGACCGTCGGCAGCATAATTTTAATCGGTGCTTTTGCTGCCTGCGCCTGAATTCTCTGCTTACGCTCGACGCGGAGACGATCCGCCTGTGTATCCAGTACGCTCTTGATCGGAACGCCAAGCTGATCCGCCTGCAAAAGCGCAGTAATAAACACAGTCAACTCTTTGACATCACAGCGATCCGCCATCTCTTTCAGCGCCGTTCTGCGCGGAACGCCCATCTGCACCTCGCGGATGGCGTTGTTCAGCTCTGTGAGAACGACATTTTTATTCTTAGCATATTGTCTTACGATCGCTGCGTCAAGCCCGAGACCCGCCTCGACGCTCACAACAAGAACGTCCATCGTCTCCGGCAGTTCGCGCAGAATCGCGTCTTTTCGTTTCTTCACGCGAGACGTAAGAAATCTGGCGGTTCCAAACATCGGTATGTTCCACATCACCATCATGATGACCACTCGCAAAAGCATGTGAACCGGCAGTAATAAAAACAACACAATGCCGGACAGAAAGAATAAAAGGATCAGCGTAGTTTTTATGAAGCTATACTCCTGCAGCGACAGTGCGAGCCCGGATGCTTTGAGTTGTTTTTCCAGCTTTAAGGTAGCTTTGCTCTGGCTGACAGGCTTTCTGTTTCCCGCGGATCGTTTTACGCCATCTGAAATGCGCTTGATCATAGGTTTGATCACACGCTCTGAAAAAGATTTCTTGAGTTCTTCATCGCTGTAGGTGCGCTCTGTTTCGATCACCTGCGAGAAGCGCTTCCGCATCTGGTCGCTTTTCATGCCGAAATTCTGCAGCAGTGCGACCAGGGTGAGGAACACCGAAATTGTAAAAAACAGCACAGCTAGACGCAACCGGCATCCTCCTCCCTACATTTTAATATTGACAATTTTTCTAACAATCAAGAAACCGATGGTCTCCAACACCACACTGACGAGCAGCATGATCCGACCCGTGCTCGTTATAAAAAACATGTTGATATAACCGGGGTTGATGAACATCAGCAGCAATATGATGAACACCGGCAGCGCACCAATGATATAACCGCTCATGCGCCCCGCAGAAGTCATAGTGCGTATCTCTCCGCGCAGACGTATGCGCTGATTGATCGTGTCAGAAATGTTTTGCAGAATGATCGCGAGGTTTCCGCCAATCTGCCGCTGAATGATGACGGCGGAGCACATCAGCTCCAAATCCGAATTTTTCGTGCGACTCACGAGACGGCCTAGGCTAGTCTCGAGTGGCATGCCGTATTGCGTTTCACGGTAGACACGCATGAACTCGCGAGAGATGGGTTCTTCCATCTCGTCTGCAACGTTTTTCATCGCAGATTGAAACGACTGGCCTACACGAAGTGCGTTGCAGATGATCGAAAACGCATCTGACAGCTGTGTGCCAAGTAACGCAAGACGTTTGTTCCTTTTGATCGCAACAAGAACAATTGGCAACGCTGCGCCGACGATAATTAATGCGATACAAACCGTGAGCGGTGCGCCTAGGAACAGCGCGATAGCGGGGATTACGCCGCCAGTCATGATCCAAAGCGTGATGAACTCTTCCGCGCGCAAGGCAATGCCGGCGACATAGAGCTCGTCTGCGATTTGATCCAATCGTAGCGGATTCTTTTTGTTTCTTTCCTTGTTCGCGCGGCGGCTGGTGTTTCCTTCCGAACCGAGATCAAAGAACAAGCGAACTCGTTCGTCCATCTTGCGCTTATTTTTCGTCCGCGCAACAGCGATCAGATAGAAGAAGAAATATAGCGCGATCACAACCGTCCCGACGACCAGTGCTCGAATCATATTCTCCAGCTCCTTTCCGATCCGTTCATTGTTGTAGTCTGTCCCATCACTTCAAGTTTACTGGAACCATTCGTCTTTAAGGCCTGCGCCTGCCGCAACGAGTTTATCTGCGCAACGCGGCTTGATTCCGGTCGCGCGGAAGCGTCCGGGTGTGCGCCCGTCGCCATAATCGTAGGTGAATATTTCCTGCATGACGATAATGTCGCCTTCCATGCCGAGCACCTCGCTGATGCCAATCACCTTGCGGCTGCCGTCGCGCATACGCGACTGCTGCACGATGATATCAATAGCGGACGCGATCTGTTGACGAATCGCGGGAATCGGCAGGTTCATGCCCGCCATGAGCACCATAGTCTCCAAACGTGAAAGCATATCGCGCGATGAGTTCGCGTGGCCGGTCGTCAGCGAGCCGTCATGGCCCGTATTCATCGCCTGCAGCATGTCCAGCGCTTCTCCGCCGCGAACCTCACCGACGATGATCCGATCAGGACGCATACGCAACGCGTTTCGTACGAGATCGCGAATGGTGATCTGTCCGGTTCCTTCCAGGTTTGCCGGTCTGGCTTCCAGCGTCAGCACATGCTGCTGTTGGAGCTGGATTTCCGCCGCGTCCTCGATAGTGACGATACGTTCGTCATTCGGGATGTAAGCGGAAAGCACATTGAGCAACGTGGTTTTTCCGCTGCCGGTACCACCGGAGACAACAACGTTGAGTCTGCCTTTGACACAAGCCTCGAGAAATGCCGCCATTTTGATCGTTAAACTCCCGAAATCGATCAGATTCTGAACGGTCAACGGGGTTTTTGAAAACTTTCGAATCGTCAGAATCGGCCCTTTCAGCGAGAGCGGCGCGATGACCGCATTGACGCGCGACCCATCTTGCAAACGCGCGTCTACCATGGGGTTTGCCTCGTCTATGTGTCTTCCCAACGGCGAGACGATGCGGTCGATGACATTGAGCAGTTGCTCGTTGTCATAAAACGTCACGTCGCTCTGCAATAACTTGCCCTTGCGTTCCACGAAAACCTGCTTCGCGCCGTTGACCATGATTTCGGTGACGGTTTCGTCGGCCAATAATTTTTCCAGCGGGCCCAGGCCGCGGATCGAATCGTAAATCTCGATAGCGATTCGGTTGCGCTCCGGCCGTGCCATAGTGGCAGCGTGCTGCTCCAGAGCGGCTTCTATGATCGCGCGTGTATCCACTTCGCTCGTGCCGCCGCTGTGCTTTTCGTCGCGCTTGTTAAGCGCTTCGACAACCTGATAATGTACCTTATCCCGCAGCGCGGCGTTTTCGTCCGCCTCTGCCTGCGATCCGCCGGTTTGCATGGCAGGCGTTTTTTTATCCAATCGCTCCAATAGTCCCATGCTTACATCCTCCGGATCATGGCTTGCGCGAAGGCGCGAATTTCTTTGCTCGCCTTGGAATTTGGCGCACAGCTGAGCATCGGAATTCCCCGGTTAACGGCAAGCATCGCCGCCTTTAGATCAAATGGAATCACAAGTACGGGTGTCGCCTCCAGCAGGTTCGCTACATTTTTCACCGTGATGGTTGAAATGCCATCCTTGTTTACAACGATCCTGAGCTTATCCTGTTGATTGAGCGCCTCCATAACTTTTATACTGCGCTTCGCGTCGTGAAGTGACGCGATATCCTCGTTGACTACAAGCAATATTGTATCCGCGGTCTCCATCGCAGCAATCGCGCAGTCCCCGAAGGTGACACCCATGTCAACCACGACATAGTCAAACTCCGTCCGTAGCGTGGATAGAATCGCGTTGATGTGCGTTGATTGAATCAGTTCCGCATACTCAGGCGAACTGCTGGAGAGCATAACTTGAATTCCGCTCTGATGCCGAATGAGATAGCTCTTGATGGTGGAAAGCTCAAAAGAATGCTCCTCCACCATATCCGCAATTGTATCTCCCTTGGCGATATCCAAAAAAACGCCAACCTCCCCGAATTGTAAGCTCAGGTCGATCAGCGCTACTTTCTTGTTCATTGTCGCGAGAGCATAGGCGAGGTTGACAGCAAGCGTTGTCTTGCCAACACCACCCTTGGGTGAATAACAAGCGACGATCTTGGAATCGTAGCTTGCTATTTTTTGCGTTGTGTTTCTGCGATTCAGGTCGCGGTGCGCCGTCGCCGTGATATGCGAACAGATGTCATGCTCGCTGCTGCTGATGTCTATCACGCGCGCGATACCGCATTCCATCGCGCGTGCGAGCGTGCGGCTGTCCAGCGCAGGCGCAAGCAGGATGATCGTGATATCGCTTCGTGTGGTGAACATTCGCTCCGCGAAATCAAGCTCCTGCGTTGGTTGCGCGCGCGTGCCGACCAGCAGCACGTCCGCGGGTTGGGAAGAGGCTTTCCTCAGCCCGTCTGCATCCGGTCGGAACGAACTGACAACGCGGAGCGCCTCATCCGTCAGCAGACTGGAAATCAGTTTTCTGTCGTCGGCGGAATGCGCCGCCAGCATAATGCGAACACTATCCATGATATCCCTTACTTTGCCTGTTCCAACAGCGTGTCGTTCACAATCGGTTTTTCCGTGTTGGGAGCGTGGTCGCCCGACGCACGGAGGATCAGCATAATAATACCGCTCTTTGAGCCTTGCATCACACGCATTGCGTCTTCCGGTGTCAGCAACAGCGTTACACTATTATAACCAACCGCGGCCGCGTTATCCGCTGCATCGGTAGATGCGGCAGAAAGCGACATGCCGATCGCAACAACCTGAACGTTTTGCGCCGCGACCACCGTCGTGTTGACGGACTGCGTGGATTGTGTAGTTAGTTGAGTTCCGTCCGCCGCTTGTTCCGTCTTTTCGATTTGGACGGACGCTGTCGTATAGGAAAGCACATCTACATAGTCCCCACGCTTCAAAAATCCCGCGACGCCAGAGATTTCGTCAACTGCAACCGTAACCGCGCGCATGCCTTCCGGCACGACGTAGGATAGTCCGCTGTCTGTTTCGCCGAACTGTTTGAGTTTTGTCGGAATGATCTCTTCGCCTGCAAGAACGTCTCGCTCGGTAACATAGCCGACCACTTCCTCAACCGTATGTGCGGCTTGCGGATGCGCATACCCCTTCGGAATCTGTTTGAATGTCAGCATCTCGATTGAGATCGGTGTGAACGCGGGAATATCCGCCGCGGCGACCAGTACGTTGTCATACTCGATCTTGACTTCTTTCTGCGCTTCCAGCTTGCCTAGATAAAAATACAACAAGGCGCCCGCACAGAGCGCCGCGATGATCGCGAAGAGAACAACCTTTTTCATGCAACCTCCGATTTGGGTTGGGAAACGGGTGCGTCCTCTATTCCGAGCGATCCATTCCCAACCCGATGAAAAATCCTAGTTCGTCAAGACCAGACTGTAAACGCCGAACGCTGGCTTGGTTCCGGTCAGATCCCCGTCGGCCGAGCCAATGTTGACCATGTTCGCATAAGAACCAATGACACATCCCTTATCCGCATAGGTCGAATAGTCTTCCAGTACGAACGCCGCAAACCCTTTGATGCGAACGTATTTGTTGGAGCTGTCCGTATATTCGATGACCGAAATCTTCATTACGCGCGGGCAGTCATCGACATATTTCGTGATTTTACATCCGCCTTCGGAAGCGTAATGCGTGCACGCGTTGTAGCGTTCTACGATGCCGGAATACGTAGGCCCGGTCATGTTGCCCGGCTCGATGGGCAGCACCGTACCGACCGTCAGTTTCGCCTGATAACCGTTTGCAAGCCAGTTGGTATAGTCGTTTGCGCCGCCGCCCTTGACACCGTCGAGATCGATCGCGCCGAACGCGCCGTTATCGACGTTTTCGTCTTTCAATCCATATTTCAAAATGGCGTGCATCGATTTGCCTTCCGCGATGATTTGCTCTAAAACGCTCTGTCGGATCGACAGCGGCACCAGATCGGAAAGCGCGGTGCACGTCACAACCTTTGCCTTGGCATCGCGCTGAAATGTGATGACATTGATGCCGAAAATCTTAGCAAACGCAGTGTCCGCAGAAGCGGGTTGGTTCACATAGACAGAATAGTAACTGCCTCCGCTGAGGTCTCCCAGCGTAACGGTTGTATTTGTCGTATCGGTGACGCCGTTTTTCACGAGGTACTCTTTTGCAACCGCAGTCGTTTTTGCAATAGCGGCCGTGTCTCCACTCTTGACCGGCAGCGTCATTCCGGAAGCAAGTACGGCTGCATCCACCGCAGTCTGCGTTTGCGCCGTCTTGACATATGCTACGCCCAGGTCAGTGACTGTCGCTGCAACCCCGATCATTGCTGTTATTGCGAATATGATAATGAGCAGTGATTGCCCGCATTCTTGGCTTCGTAGCCAATGGAAAAGCTGTTTCAACCATGCTTTCATTGCAACCGCGTCCTTTCTATAGCACTCTTTTCTTTAGCACTCTTTTCTATAGCACTCTTTTCTTTAGCACTCTTTCTATAGCGCTCTTTTCTATAGCACTCTTTTCTTTAGCACTCTTTTCTTTAGCACTCTTTTCTATAGCACTCTTTTCTTTAGCACTCTTTTCTTTAGCACTCTTTTCTATAGCACTCTTTTCTTTAGCACTCTTTTCTTTAGCACTCTTTGTCTTCCCTTTGCGAGAGTTTCCGGCTCTGCGCTAACTCATCTTCATCGTACATTCCGAGCGCAGATGGAATGTACCGTCTTCCGTCAAAAATCCTGTCAGCGGCGTTAGCGGTGCGAGATTATATGTCGTCACAACTGTGATGTCTCCGTCGCGAAAGCTGGAAGGGGTCGAATAAGTGACCGTTACTGAGAATGTGCCCGGAAGATAATCTGGTTTCATACCGTTGATGCGCTCAATCACATCCGCCGTATTTGCAGAAGTGCTGGTCGCGATGATGCCGGAGCGGACGCCTTCCCGCGTGACATTATCCAGTAAAAGTTTTGTGGAGGCAACCCATCCCATTTCCAACATGCCGAAAATCAGAAGCAGCAGCAGAGGGAGCGTCAACGCCAGCTCAACCGCAGACTGCCCGCCTTCGCGGCGTTTTCGTGTCAGTTTCCGTTTCAATAGAATCTTCTTCACGGCTTCTCCCTCCTTTTTAAATCGTTGGCGTTAAGGTGTTGATGCTTCATCATCCGCATCTCTCGCGCTGCAGACTAGACCACAGCGTCAGAGATACCGAAGATGCCAAAACGAATGAGTACCGGAATGAGAACGCCCTAATAAAATGGTCGTTCTCATTCCGGAAATCCTGTCTCCGATCTGTACGCAAAACCAAGCGGTCAGCTGGCCTTTGCGTCAGTTCAAACAGGGTCAGTTTTCGGAATCCTCTCACTCAGAGAAAAAATACAATCCGATGGAATCACACCTTCGATTAACGAAAGAAACAACGACGCCAAATACGCCTTTCCACCATGCTGTCTGCAACGTTGCGCGAATCACGCTTTCGCATATTAGAAATTATTCGCAAAATTCCTAAAAAATGCGGTGACGTTTGATCCGAGCAGCGTCAGCGCGCCGATGACGGCAAACGCGACAAGCAAAATGATCAGGCTGTACTCGACAAGCCCTTGACCTTCTTCATTTAAACAGAAAAATACCATCTTACTGCATCCTCTTCTCTTGAGTATCGATGCGCTTCCTTAGCCCAGTTTGTTAGTGATCGTGTTAAAGGTGTTGCTCACGCCGTTGCCGAGCAGCGCGATGGCCGCAATCACGACGACCGCGACGAGCGCGATGATGAGGCCGTATTCCACCATGCCCTGGCCTTCTTCATTCATGAAAAACTTTTTCATTGATAATATCCTCCTTTCCATGAGATTCTTCGCGAACTTGACGCCGAACGTTCTATCAGAGGATGCAGACCGTTCTGACATTTGAGCCAAGTAGCGAAATTCATCCGATATGATCTTCACAGATTTGATCACATCGCGGTTTTCAAGGTGTTTTGCGGGTACAACTCCAGTCTTGGCTGGCTTAACAGCATAACCGGGAAGCCGCTATGAAAGGATGATCGACACCGCGACCAATCCAATCGCAAGAAACGGTCCCATAGGGATCATTGTCTTGAGCCGCTCCGCGAGCGGCAGGCGATTATCGAGGAAGGTATATATGAGTACCAGCGCACCCATGCACGCGATCGCGTACAGGCTGCCGGTCAGCCCCAACGCAAACCCCATGGCGGCGGCGAGCTTGACATCTCCCGCACCGACCTGTTTTCCAAACAGACCGGGCAGAAAGAAGATGATGAAACACACAACGAGCCCCAAGAGGGAGTGCCAGATTTGAAAACGGATCGCGCCTGTGATCCCGAACACCGCTGATAAAATGAGGATCGAGAGCACCAGCTCGTTTGGGATCACGCGGTTCTTCGCGTCGATATAAAACGCGCAGGCCGCAACGAGAAGGATGAGCAGCAGGTACAGTCCCTGAAACGAGACCCCCGCCCGCCAGCCGATGATACCGCCAACCAGCGCCATGCTCGCAAGCATAATCCAAAAGTGTTTGCGCCCAATGTTAGGGGCAAGGCCGCGATTTTTTAGTAATACCCCGCAGAGAAGCCGCGCCAGAACCGCTAGTAACCCTCCCGAGATTGTGCCATATACGATAGGCAGCCATGCCTGCATGTTTTTTCTCCTACGTCATAAAAATTGGTCTGTTGAGGATTGCAAGGCGTTGTAAAGCGGTCAATGAAGCCCTAAGAAAATAATAACGGTCCAAATCCCAAAGTGAATCTGAACCGGCGCCGTTTTTTGTAACACAATTAAACCGTAACCGGCCATCGTGTGAAACGTGAGTTCTTCATTCGGAAACTGGCTACCGTGGGCATTTCTGCCGTTAGGCCCTATAGCTTTGCGACCCCTGCTTTCGCAGGGTGTGCCATTTGCGTGGGAAGAATCGCACAGATATACAGCTTTCAAGGTTCATGTGTCGAGAAAAGTACGTTGAAGCATCTATTTATATTTTATAGAATATCGCTGCATATTCCATCGGTAGCGGGCGAATATTCTTGCTCCCAGATAGACTTCATCTTCAATATCTAAGCCTATTCCAACCCGGTGTGCGTGCTGTTGATCGAGATACGCATTCTGTGGTATGAGGGTTTTGAACAAAGTATCTTTGCTTATTATTCAAAAATAATTGTTCGTTGACGATGCTGCAACTTGCCTGTATCCGTAAAATTCCGGCTTAACTTCTTTGTTTTCTATCATAACCGAAGTCGTGGCTTATTGCATAAGATTGCGCAAAAATTCATAATTCCTTAACAGTCTTATATTGCGCCTTCCTACGATGAATCACGCATATGCTGCTTAATAACAATTGTTCCTAACAACTAAAATATCAAATACATACATGATTGTCAAGCGAATATACATGTGGTTATGCCGCATAACGCTGTTACATCGTAATATTTCGCTTTCGGAAGGTTCGTGCTCGATCGTTTTGCTACATTTCTGTTCGTTTTTCGATACACTATACTGTCACATTGTTGATTGTAATGTAATTATACGCGCTTTTTCAGCGATTGCAACCACAATTTTACTGGAAGAACGCCGGCCTGCGTAAATAGCGGAATCCGGTACTCCACCCGTCGGTAACTACCACACCGTCCTGCAGTGAAGAACAATGCGCAACAAGATAGCTTCCGTCATCATCCACAGCGACAATGATGCCAACGTGATTGTATTGCCTCTCGCCTGGCACGCAGTAGAACGCAAGATCGCCCACGCGCCCTTCGTCCCAACCGATCGCTTCAGAATTCACCCATTGTCTGCTTGAGCCGTTGCCGATGACGCGCACTGCGGATCGATCGCCAAGAGCATTGACGAACACCCAACTGACGAACCCGCTGCAGTCTAGACCGGATTTTCTGGAGATGCGAATCTCCTCCCCGGACTGCGCGACATTCGCGTTCCCCCACTCATCGTTCCAGCCAAGGCGATTATACTTGCCGCCGAATACATAAGAGACTTTGCCGACGAGTGAGAGCGCGGTATCGACCACCTGCTGCCGCTCAACATTGGAATCCTCCGGCAAAATAGAGAGCAGCGTTTCGAGAGGCTCATTCGCTCCCTCAATAAACGCAGCGCTGCCCGTCATAGAGGCAAACGTTCGCCGGAACTCCGGCTGCATGAGCTCGTAGAGGAACGTCCTGCGGTCAGCGCTCATGTGATATGCATCCGCCATGTCCTCATAAGTCTTTGTGCCGAGCAGCACATTCGCTGTTCCGTCCATGCGGAACACCTCGATCGGGTTCATATCCCAGAACACGCTGTCGAGCTTGTCCAGAGGGATTTGCGCCAACTGCATCGCGTTGAGCGGATATTCTTCGTATTTGGCGTTCAGCGCTAGAAATGTCGCGAGAACATCAGCCCAGTTGTTGACCTTTGCGTCCAGTGTCTGCTGCACATCTCTGGCCGTGGTTGTCATATCATCCGTGTCGTTTTCCGCAGCGGAAGGTGCAAGGATGCGCGCCTCTCCGTTTTCCGCGAGGGCTGCCGCTATCTTCCGCTCAAACGCCGCGTTCAGTGCCGCGATGCGTTCGCTCAGCTGATCGCCAACCGCGGCACGGTATGCAAGAAGTATCTCATAACGTTCCTGGCTGCTGCCAGAGGGAGCGCTCGGCTCTTCCGGTATGAAGGCCGCGTCGAATTCGCCTTCGACGGCGATCGTGCGCGTCGCGGTGACAAGCGCGCCTTCTTCAAATGCGCCGTAGGTGATGGTGTAGCTGCCGGGTGTGTCTGCATGGAATCCTCCGTTGTCCACAACCCAAACGGCAACCGGCTGACCGAACTCTGTTTGCGCGCTCACGAAATCCAGCAAGGTAAATCCCGGCTGGTTCTGTCGGATCGTCATATCCAGACAAGTGATGAACACCCTGCCCGGCGCGCTTGCCGGCACAGGCAGCGGCGTCGGCGTCGGGAGAACAGACCCGTCCGTCGCAGATTTCGCGAGTGTGATCTTAACGAACGTTTCCTGCTTCAAATCATAGGCAAGCTCGTCTCCGCCTATCGTTTGATAGCCGCTCAGTACGGCTCTCACGCGATAGGAATATTCCGGCGGAAGCATCCAGGAAACGTATCCGTCGCTTCCGGTGATGCCGGAGTAGAGAACAGAGCTGTCCTGATAGAGCGTGACACGCGCACCTGCCAGCGGGAGGGCCCCGTTATCTTCCACATAGACGATCAGGCGGTGCAGTTCCGGCGTTTGCGCGGGCAGCAGCGCCTCCGTCGCTTCGGGCAGAGGCGTCGCGCCGTCCGCCGGAGCGGGTATGCCAGTAGTAATGTCCGGCGTTGGCGTCACAACAGCCTCAAGCGTCGTCTCCGGAGCAGGCGTCGTCTGCGGTTCGTCCGCAGGCGTGGTCTCCCCCGGCTCTCCAGTGGTTAAATCGTTCTCCAAAGAATAATCCAGCGCGCGCACCGTCTTGCCCGTACAGCCGAGCATGACGATCATGGCGGCAACGAGCAGCAGGAGGATTGCGCTTTTTACGATTCTCTGGTTTGTTTTTCGCATTGTAAACGATCCTTTGCGGATTGTTCTTGTCCGCGTTCGGCGGAAAAGAAAGATTAGTTCGCTTTGGTATCCCGCAGCATTCGCGTCACCACGCCGCGGACGGTATCCAGAGGGATTTGCCCCACGCGCACATCCCGGCTATCGACAGATGTTGCGCGGTTATCGCCCAACACGAAGAGCTTCTCGCTCTCGACGGTGATCTCCTCCACCGCGCTGTTGCCGAAGGCGTCGGGCATCATGTATGGCTCTTCCACAACCTCGCCGTTTCGGATCAGAGTTCCGTCCGGCATGATCTCAATCCGGTCGCCCGCCAGACCTGCGACGCGCTTGATTACAAGCCCGTAGGTTTCGCCTGCGTCAAATATGATGAGATCGCCGTAATCCGCCTGCACAAATCCGACGTAGAAAACCCGGTCGCCCGCCATCAGTGTCTGCTCCATCGAATCTCCTGTGACGGTATACTGGCGAATATAGAGCACCGAAATCGCCGCACACAGCAGCAGTACGACGAGAATGACGGCAAAGGCAGCAGCCTTGCGTTTTTTCTTTTTTCGGGGATGGTTTGTGCGCTCATATGCCCAGCTGTCCGCTGGATTGCCGTGCGCTCTGTGTCCTTCGGAACTCTGCATACAAAGACCTCTGGTTTTCCGGGCCTTCTGCGAACGCGATGCATCAGTTCGTGTGTAAAGGCCGATTACGATGACATCCGAATGCATTTCGTCGGCAATAGCAGGCTGCCGCATATCATGAACTGATTGTAGTATCGTTCGCGATCCGCTGTCAACACACTCTATGCATACATATGACTAAAAGCGGGTGATTCATGCATGCCGCAAATCATATTTTAAAGTTCGTTCACAACTATTCCCGTTATACAAGCGGCATAACTTCAAGGAAGGATTTGCCCTGATTACGTGGGGGAAAGCGAAATCGCTTTATTCTCGCGTGGGTTCTGAAGACCAGCTTCCCGCAGTCTCAGGCGATGATATCCGTGCATGCGGTGCGGTTTCTATTCAGCCAGAGTTCCGCATAGGAACAGCTCGCGACCGCCTTGAGGTTTTTTCGCCGCAGCTCATCCACCGTTGCCTGCATCAGCTGCCCCGCGATGCCCTGCCCGCGCAGCGCAGGGCTAACATACGTGTGGCAGATATCGATGATTGTGCCGCGTACGGGAACGTAGATCGCCTCAGCGATCACTTCCTGCTGTTCATTGAGGGCGTATACGCGCCCTTCCGAAAATTGAAACTCCATTCTGCGCTCTCTTATGTTTGTTATGATATGCTCTCCGGCTTCTCCGCCGTCTGTCTTACAAACAGTCTGCCGGTTCACACAGCGAATAATGTTGCAAACAGATTACATCTATCTTATCGATTATGCAACACGCGCGCAATAAAATTTCATAAAATTCACAAAAACGCGGAGAAGAGGGCTTTCGTCTCTCGTCTCCGCGTATGATTTGCATATTGCTTATTTATTTGAGCAGCGCTTGGGCGGTTTCTACAATGTGCTCCGCCGTGAGGCCGAATCGCTTCTGCAGATAATCCTGCGGGCCGACTTCACCGTATTCGTCGTTGACCGCGACCACGTCGATCTTTGCGGTGTTCTCGCGTGCAAGGGTTTCACAAACCGCGCTGTAGAGGCCGCCGATGCGGCTGTGGTTTTCCGCGACTACGACGTTGCCGCACTGCCTGGCGTACTTTTTCACTGCCTCGGCGTCCAGCGGTTTGATGGTAAAGAAGTTGACCACCGCGGCGTCGATGCCTTGTTCCGCGAGCTTGTTTGCGGCCTGCATGGCTTCATGCACCATGATGCCGCAGGCAAAGATTGCGATGTCCTTGCCTTCGCGCAGGGTGATCGCGGGGCCGATAGGCGTCTCTGTGCCGTCCGCAAACATCTTCGCGGCATTCTTTCTGCCCACGCGGATGTATTTCACGCCCGGCAGATCTTTGCACTGCTTGAGCACGCTGATCAGCATCGGTACGTCTGTGATGTCGATGACCGTCGCGGTCGGGATCGTGCGGTACAGCGCGACGTCTTCAAACGGCATATGCGTGCCGCCGTTGAAGGTCGCCGTCACGCCCGGATCGGTGCCGATGACGGTGATATCGTTCTTCGCGTATCCCGCGGAGAGAAACACCTGGTCGAACACGCGGCGCGAAGCAAACGGGCCGAACGTATGTACCATAGGCTTGAATCCGGTCGCCGCGAGGCCGCAGGCTACGCCGATCATGTTCGATTCAGAGATGCCGCAGTTGATGCCGCGGTCGGGATTTTCGCAAGCCCACGCGCCGGTGCCGATGCAGCTCATCAAGTCCGCGTCGAGATAGATAAAATCGCTGTCCTGTTCGCTGAGTTCGCGGATCGTCTTGCCAAGAATATCCTTAAACAGGCGGGAATCCATGCTTCCATCGTAAATCAATTCCATTTTGTCTTCCCTCCTCAGTCCAGCTGCGCCGTCAGCGAGAGCAGCCATTCGTTCCATTGATCGGTCGAGACCGCCATGCTGTGGTTGCTCTTTGCCTGCTCCACCGCGGCAATGCCCTTGCCCTTGACAGTATTGAGCACGATGGCGTAAGGCTTATCCCCGCCTTGTCTCGTGCGCTCAAGCGCGTTGTAGACCAGCTCAATATCGTTTCCGTCGATGCTGACGGTATCAAAGCCAAACGCCTCTACTTTCGCGTGCAGATCCAACGTGTCAAGAATATCCTTTGTGCAGCCATCGAGCTGCTTGCCGTTGACGTCCAGAAGCAGCACGAGATTGCTAAGCTTCTTCGCCGCGGCAAACATCAGTGCTTCCCAAACCTGGCCTTCATTTGCTTCGCCGTCGCCGACGACGAGAAATACCCGCGCATCGTGTCCGCGGAGCTTTTCGCCGAGCGCCATGCCACAGGCCAAGCTCGTGCCCTGCCCCAGAGAGCCAGTGGTCATATCCACGCCCGGCGTCTTGTTGCGGTCGCAATGGCTGGGCAGGCTGGTGCCCGGCTGGTTGAGCGTCTTGAGCATTTCATAAGGAAAATATCCCTTGAGTGCGAGCGCCGCGTAGACCGCGGGGCCTGCGTGTCCCTTGGAGCAGACGAGCTTGTCCCGCTCCGCCCAACAGGGGTTCTTGGGGTCAACGCGCATCTGCGAACCGTATAACACGGCAAGCGCATCCGTAATACTCAGCGAACCACCGACGTGGCCAAACCCGCGCGCCTTCATTTGCTCCAGCACGCCGATACGGATTTCCAGCGCAAAACGCTCCAATCCCTTTTTTAATGTTGCATCCAAAAAATGGTTCCTCCTCTTACGCTGCGCCGTTTGCCTGCATCCGCTCTAGAGAAACATACCGATCGGCGCATAATTCACAATATCCAGACAATAATACTCCATCTTGCACGCGAGGGCGAGTGTTTTTTATGAATCTTTATATTTTCACATGGCAAATCTTAATAAAATCAGACAGATGGTCTGGGCATCTCCCGGTTTTATCTGCAATTCAGCCCTTGACTATTCTATCATTTGATTCTGAGCGTCTGCGGTGTTGACGAGTAAACAACAAGTGGATATGATAAATATGATTCGTACAAAAAAATCACACGTGTTGTGTTGGTTTAAGCCATACCATTTCAGCACAGACGATAAGAGATAGGGGTACAGCATGATAAAAAGGTGGCAACGCACTTTTACATATATCAATCGAATGATTGATTTTATAGCCGTGGGGTTATCTTATTATGCCGCCACCTGGTTTTGGCTGCTCATAGTGCGGCAAGATTCAAACAATCCCGCATTGATTCCTGGCAACATGTTCTGGTTCGCGTTTGTGTTTGCTACGTTCAGCGTACTCGGCTATCAGATCGCGCAACTCTACGACTCCGTACGCGGCAAACCCTTCCGGTTCGAGTTCCGTTGGGTGCTGTTCGTCAACGCGGTGACCGTGCTCGGCGGCGGCGCTGCGTTTTATCTGCTGCGGCTGACCGATTTTTCGCGTGCTGCGCTTGCGTTCTTTTTCGTGCTCTCCAGCGTACTGGTATTGACAAAGCGTTTGCTCGTGCGCGCCGTACTCTCACGTTATCGCAGTAAGGGTTACAATCTCAAGCACGTGATCCTCATCGGCAGCGGCTTCCTCGCAAAAAAATACGTTAAAACCATTCAAAGTACGCCTCAGTTCGGGTATGTGATCGACGGTTACGTCGGGGACTGCGTGATCGAAAACCTGCCATGCCTCGGCAGTTGGGAAACTCACGGCAACGAGGTGCTCTCATCATCGGATATCGACGAGGTAGTCGTAGCGCTGGATATCGAACAGGCAACGCTCCTTCCAAAGGTCATCGCAGCAACCGAGAAGTACGGTACAAAAGTTTCGATCATTCCGCATTACAATGACTATATTCCTTCGAGTACAACAATTCAGGCCTTGGGCGAATGCAAACTGCTAAACCTTCGCACCACACCATTGGATTCCCCCGTAAAT
Organism: Clostridiales bacterium; assembly: GCA_013824375.1. GTDB lineage: Bacteria > Bacillota > Clostridia > Christensenellales > CAG-138 > UBA7703. The sequence continues at coordinate 3,330 of PNNR01000012.1, read as the reverse complement.
GCGATGATGAAGCGGCTGTTTGATATCGTTTCTTCAATTGCGCTTATCATACTCGCCTGTCCTTTGATGCTCTTTGCGGCAATCGGAACCAAACTCTCCAGTCCGGGGCCGATCATCTTCAAGCAGACACGCGTGGGTAAAAACAAACGCCCCTTCCAGATGTACAAGTTCCGCTCTATGCGCGTCAACGCATCGGAAAGTACCGGCTGGACAAAGAACGACGACCCGCGTAAGACGCGCTTCGGCAGCCTGATGCGAAAGACCAGCATCGACGAACTGCCGCAGTTTTTCAACGTGCTCAAGGGCGATATGAGCCTCATCGGGCCAAGACCGGAGGTGCCGCACTATGTCGAGCAATTTCAGGAGACCGTTCCGCTGTATATGCTCAAGCACCTCGTTCGCCCCGGAATCACCGGCTGGGCGCAGGTGAACGGATATCGCGGAGACACTTCGATTGAAGAGCGCGTCAAGCACGACATCTGGTACATCGAGCACTGGTCGCTGTGGCTGGATATCCGTATCTGTCTGCGCACCGCGTTCGGCGGCATCATCAATCAGGAAAAGGTCGCAAAATAATCCTCTCGCAAGACAGAAAAATGCACCGTGCGGCAGCCGGTGCATTTGTTGTCTCTGGTTGGTAAAGATTCGGTTTAGACTTCGTTGCGCTTGCTGCACTCTGCGTCAACGCGATTTCTGCACTCGTCCGCGAGTGAAAGATCCGCGCGGTCAAAGAGCACGAGGTAGACGTCCATCTCGCTCCGCTCCAGAAAGCGGTTGATCTGCATGATGGCAACTGAGAGTGCAATCTCCTTCGGCATGCCGTAGATGCCCGCGGAGATCAGCGGAAACGCGATGGAAGTGATCGCGTTCTCCTCCGCAAGCCGGAGCGAATGATAATAGCACGATGCGAGCAAATCCGTCTCGCACGCGTGCCCGCCCTGCCAGACGGGGCCGACCGCATGAATGACGTGTTTGACAGGCAACGCAAATCCGGACGTGATTACGGCGTCGCCCGTGGCGCAATGTCCAATCGCGTCGCAGGCGCGTGCGAGCGTTTCGGCACCCGCCGCTGCAAAAATCGCGCCGCAAACGCCGCCGCCCATCGCAAGCCGCTCATTCGCGGCGTTGACGATAGCGTCCGTACGCATTTTTGTGATATCGTCGCATACGATTCGCAGAGGCATCCGGCGCTCTCTTTCGGCAAAGGCTCCGCCCTTGCGTATCCCCTATTGTTCGGGTATAAACGGAAGTTGCAGCACGCGTTCGATGAAAACGCGCGCGACGACAGGGTCAAACTGCGTTCCCGCATAGCGTACGATCTCCCCGGCAGCCATCTTCAGCGACATGCCGCTGCGATACTGGCGGTCTTGCGTCATCGCATCAAACGCATCGATGACAGCGATAATCCGCGCGATATACGGAATTTCCTCGCCTTTTTGTCCCTGCGGATATCCCGTCCCGTCCCAACGCTCGTGGTGGCACAGGATATAACCCGCAATGCCCTGCAGCTCTGGAATTGTCAGCGCGATGCGGTAGCCGATCTCCGGATGCCGCTTGATCTCCGCCCACTCGGTCTCGTCCAGTTTACCCGGCTTGTCGAGCACGCTGTTGCTGATGCCGATCTTTCCGACGTCGTGCAGCATCGCCACAAGTTCCAGCGAAACAATATCCGTTTGACTGAGCGCGAGCTCCGCTCCTATTTGCCGCGCGAGCTGCGCCATGCGCTCCGCGTGTTCCATGGTCTCGGTGCTCCTTGAGAACAGCATCTCCTTGATCGTGGAAAGCAGCGTGCTTCGAATGCTCTGGTGTTCCAGCAGCTTTCTGCGGTACATGTGCTCTTCCGCAGTTTTGAGGACCTCGCTGATGGTTTGCTCCTCTTTCGTCTTTGTCGCGTAACCCAGCGAAATGCTCAGGAAAAAATTGTGTTCGCGCGGCAACGCTTTCTGTTCTTCAAACGCCTGGTTGATCTTCGTGACGATCTGGCTCGCCTCTTCCTCCTCCGTCCCGGGGAGCAGTATGGAGAACTCATCTCCGCCCGTTCTCGCGACGATGCCCTGCCCGCAAGCCGATTCGAGCAGTTTCGCAGTCTCCATGATGAGTTTGTCGCCTTCGTTGTGCCCGAAGAGGTCGTTTGTGAGTTTGAGCGCGTTGATGTCGCCGGTGATGACCGAATAAGGTAGTTCATTCGCCGCATCCAGACGATAAAGTTCCGTGTCGAAATACATACGCGAGAAAAGCCCCGTCATCATGTCGTGAATGCTGAGATATTCGATCCTGTCTTCTTTCTTTTTCCGATCTGTGATGTCGCGGCTGATGCCGATCAAACCGGCCAGCTCGCCTTCGTCATTCAAGAACGGGGTTTTCAGCGTCTCTGTAATCAATGCGCGTCCATCCGGAAAAACGACGGTTTCCTCAGAACGGCACTCTTTCTTCTGACGAAGCGCCTGCATATCCTTACTGATAAACAGCTCCGCTATGTCGCGGTCATAGAGTTCATGGTCCGTTTTACCGACAAGGTGCTCACGCGTAAATCCGGAAGCTTGCTCAAACGCGTGATTGCATCCGAGATAGATGCCGTTAATATCCTTATAGAAGATGTGATCGGGAATTGAGTCGAGTAATGTGCTTAAAAACCTGGACGTTTCGCGGTGCCTGCGTTCGCTTGCGAGCAGATCCTGTTCACGATCATAGTCCGGGGTGATATCCTGCGCGATACAGATATAGTCGCTGTTTTCATACGGGTCCGTGCGGTTTAAGATACTCACAAAAAGATGTACGCGGACGATCTCTCCGTTTGGTCTTACATACCGTTTAATCAGGTCGTATTCGTCGATCTCGCCCTTGAGCAGCCTTTGGAACAATGCGGAATCCTTATTGAGATCATCCGGGTGCGTATAGGTTTGCCAGTTAACGCTTCTAATCTTCTCCCGCGTCATGCCTAGAATTCTCGCATATGCGGAGTTTACATAGGAAATCACATCGGAGTTTTCTATGGCAATCCCGACGGGGGCCTGTTCGATGACCTTTAGAAAACGAATCTCACTGTCGCTCAACAGTTTCTCCGTGCGGATGCTTTTTCGTTCATAAGTAATGATTAGGCTCATTGCGAGCGTGCCCAGCGGATAGATCAGCAGCACCGGCAGCGCGATGGTCTGCACGGTGGGCAGGACCGTCTCCTGCGGCAGGAACAGCGCACACAACATCATGACGATGTGGGTGACCATGCCGAGCAGATAGAACTCGATATGCCGCATCTTCTCCAGATTTTTCCGGATGACGCGCCAGAGAATGCCGATCAAGGCGGAGGATAGTGTCACCGCTACGCCCATG
>PNNR01000056.1 GCA_013824375.1 Clostridiales bacterium | reverse complement strand
TTTACCGATCAGGTTGTGATGGCGGCGCTGCTGCACGACACGGGAAAGATCGGAGTAGATGATTCAATACTCAGGAAACCCGGTTCGCTTACGACGGAAGAGTATGCGGTCATCATGCAGCACCCTGTTGTTGGCAGACGCATCATCGAAAGCATCAACCTACCACAAGTGGTAAACGACGCGGTGCTTTATCATCACAAGCGATATGATGGAATGGGCTATCCGGAAGAAGGGCCGACCAAAGGACAACTGCCGCTTTGTGCCGCGATTCTCGCCGTTGCCGATACGTATGACGCTATCATCAGCGACCGCCCTTATCGCGCGGGATTGACAAAAGCACGTGCAAGAGAAATACTGGAGGAGGTAGCGGGAACGCAACTCGACCCGAAAGTGGTCAAGGTGTTTCTCAGTATAGAGCCGCGCCTGCGTCCTGAAGACGCGGAGAAGCTCCTGCTTTACACAATATGATCCTGCTGATTTGTGCATTTCTCGGAACTCTCCTTGGGCTGATCTTCGGCGGGTCTCTGAGTGGGATCGGGCAAAATGCGCTTCGCGGTATATGGTTGCCTGTCGCTGCGTTTTTGCTCAAAGCGGGTGCTGCCGCGCTGTTGCAACCGCAGTTGGGCGCATTGGAGGTTTGCCTCGTACAATATATTCTGCTGTTCATTTTCTGTTGCTCAACTATCGGCGGCCTGTTTGGCCGTTGTTTGTATTTGCGGGCACGCTGATGAACTTCCTCGTAATCGCGTGTAACGGCGGATGCATGCCGGTTTTCCCTTCTCTGCTAACAAGTGGAGGGGAGAGACTGACGCGTTTGGCGGAGGGGCAGATCTACGCATACTGTCTTGCGGACAAGACCACACGGCTGCCTTTGCTGGGTGATGTTATCCGCTTCGGTTCAGCGGGGAATCCGCTCGGATTCGCGAGCATCGGGGATATCCTTCTCTGCATTGGTGTTGGAATTTTGTTCTGGCAGATGACAAAGGCGGAAAAAAAACAGCCTGCCGTATCGTAACCCCCGGAAATTACATTCAAATTTTATTCACAAATCGTTCTACTCGGAATGTTTAGCCGGCCTGTACGTACCCCGCATGGTAATGAATCGACATATTTGTGCGGAACAGCATACGAGAACATGATTCTAAACCGAATAAAGCCCAGATGCCATACTGTTTCTACAAGGTACATACATGCGTTAGCTATTGCTCCCGTGTATCCACCACACATAGTAATTGACGGATTTGCACAAATTGTTATCCTGAATCACATACTGAATCAAATTCAAGTAAGCCGGGCAGCAACAAAAATTGATGGTTGTACATAAACCTGCCGGAACAGAAGCAGTTGGATTCATTCGATGTAGTTAGCTTGCATTTACGTGGCCATTGTGTAAAATGAAAACATTACCTTTTCCAAAGGTCGGCGGGCAGATTGTAGTTGGTAGATTACGGGCGCAGAACACCATAGAGGAACAAGTGTGTTAATCCAAAAGGAAACGCTGCCCATCGCGGCAAAAAAAAGCACATATTCCGCTTTTGAGGCGACCAAACTGATCGCTGCGCAGAAAAGCATCCACGTATTTGCCGTGGTTGCCAGCGTCTGTAATTTCCTGTTTCTGGTTTGCGATCTGATCTTTATTCACGGTCTAGCGGAACGCTTGATAGCAGGAGTTCTTCGATATACATTCTCCATAGTATTGATTCTGATGATACGCAAACTGCAGCGCATTCATACATTTGCGTCTTTCGCTGCAGTCGTATCCATTTTGGAGACGATCGGTGTTGCCTTATTTTTTATCATTCTGTTTTTATATAATGCTCCAGATTTCATGATCCAATCGATGGGGATGATAATGACTATTCTCGTTATATTCATCGTGCCAAATCGCAACAGAAACATGATGGTACTGTCGATTGCTTCCTGCGTCGCATTCTATGTGATCTGGTACTTTTTCTTGAAGAACATTAATCAAAACGATTTTATTGCCGCGGCCGTATATTCTGTGCTGACGATCATAATCTGCGCAATGAAGGCGTTTCGAACCGATCGATTTGCGCAGAACGAGTTTGAGACGATATCGCGCCTGGAATACACGAGTACGCGTGACTACTTGACCAATGCAATAACGCGTGAAAGGCTCGAAGAGGAAGCGCGCCGCTGGATGAATTTCTGCCGAAGCAGAAGCTGCCGCTATGCCTGGTCTTTGTGGACGTGGATGATCTAAAGAGGATCAACGACCGCTATGGGCATGTAATTGGCGATATTGCGTTGAAGGAAATTGCCACGCTCATGAAAAAGCAGCTGCGCAATTCAGATACCATCGCCCGGTGGGGCGGGGACGAGTTTGTGTTGCTGCTGCCGAATGTGACGCTGCGAAACGCATTGCTCCTGCTCGACAGAGTGAAAACCGCTGTAAATCAGTTGGTCATCGAAGGCATCGTTACCGTCTCGTGCAGCTTTGGTGTGGTGCAGATGGGACCGGAAAGCACCTATTCAGAGATGCTTTCGCAGGCGGATGCGTTGATGTATCAAGCCAAGCGGAATGGTAAGGGCAGAATCAGCTTTACTTCCTAGGGAGCCTTTCCGGTTGTTGAACCTTGACACGTATTGTTGCACCGCGCGAGTTGGTTTCACCGAGGTTCATAAACGCTTTGAGCGAACAATGTTTATAAACGTCATACCATACCTTGTAATAAACTTATTACGCTTGAATATTCATTCATGTCTCTAAAAACATATAAGTTCGCGATTCCGGATACGCTCGGCAGCACCGATGGGCTCAAGTTCCGCGTGAATGTGCGCGATAGCGAATACACGAGTGACTATGGCTACTCCGGCGCGATGAAGGTGTACGAAGACACGCCGAAGGGCACGGTTGTCACCATGCAAACCGCGGACGATAAACCCTATACCGCGGACACTTGGACGAACCAGACAGTCACCGTCACGGCAAACAGCGCGGTCGACGCCTCCAAGGTTACCTATTACTACGACATGGACGGCGACGCCAGCGCATCAGCCGCCAACATGGAAGTCACGAGCGGCGTACACACCGTGAACATCAAAGCGGTCGACGAATACGGCAACTCTGCCATAGTAGGCGCCTATCTCGCCCGCGTGGACAAGCAGCAGCCCGCAGTGCCTGAGATTCGCGAGAGCGTGTCCGGCGGCAACATCGTGATGACGCTGATGCTGCAGGGCGATCCGGGCGGCAGCGGAAACGACAAGCTCACCCTACCGGACGGCACGACGATCAAGGCAACGGGCAGTCCGACCTTCTCTGTCACCAAGAACGGCACATATTCGTTCACGCTCACGGACGTCGCAGGCAACCGCAGAGCCTTCACCTATACGGTGACGCTCGCCGACACAAGCAAACCCGAGATCTCGCTCGCGTCCGGCGCATACCGCACCGGAACCACGACGCAGGATCCGATCACCGCGACGCTGACATACTCCGACGCTGAGAGCGACATCGTCAACCGCGGCTACCAGATCTCGCAGAACAGCACGCCGGGAGGCTCTTACCGCACGTATGACGGCGCGCTCAAGCTCAGAGACCCGGGCACGTATTACATCCACGCCTACGCAAAGAACACCTTTGGCTACATGACCTATGAGACGTTCGGATCGTTCATCATTGAGGCTGTTGCGGAGCCTGTTGTTTCGCCCACGCCCGCGCCGGAGACCGACGATGTACAGGTCGATAAAGACGACGTTCCGGGTGACACCGTGAAGATCCGCCTGCCCGGCAAGGAGTGGAGCGAGACGCTTACGCTCGAGAATGTCGGTCCGGGCACCTACCTGATCGAGGCGATGGACGAGAATGGCAATATCCGCACAGTCGAAGTTCGCGTGACCATGCGCGATATCTTCGCACGGTCGCTCCGTTTTGCGGGAGACAACGTGACCATTGCGGCAGCCATCGCGATTGCAGCTCTTGCGATGATCCTGTTCCTGCTGCTGCTTTCGGGCTACAACATCACCGTCGTCGTGGCGGGCAGCAGAGGCGCTTCGGAGCAAAAACTGCGTACACTGCGGCGCATCAAGTTCCGCAAGAAGGAAATCGTCATCAAGCTCGAGAACAAGCACCTCATCGGCGGCGAGTTCTGCGATCTCAAGGTCGCAAAATCACTGAGCAAGAAGATGCGCGGCAACATGATCGTCGTGACTATGCACGGCGAGGAAGTCCTCCGTGAGATGATTCCGGAGAACTTTGATGAAGCGTTCGTCCGCAGAATCATGATCGAGCGGTAATCAATTTAGCAACATAAAAAAACGGGGAGCGTGAGCTCCCCGCTTTTTGATAACCAGAATTACTTTGCTTCCGCGCTGTCCAGGTGAATCGCAAACCGGCAGATGGGATCGCCCTTCAGTGCAGATTGCAGCAAGTCAACGCGCAGTTCGCGCCCGAGAATGACCTCGTAGGGGTATTTGACGAATCCGCCGCTGCAATAGCACCAGTTGGAGGAGATATTCGGCTCACCGCGCAGGATCGCCTCCCGCACAAACGGGCAGTGACAGGCGTAGTAGCGCCGCTTGGTCTCATCCGTTTCCGCCAGATAGTTTGCGGGATCGTATGGAATCTTTGTGGTATAGAGCGTGTCTCCCACGCGCACGGCGGACTGAATCTCCTGATTGGCGGCGACAAAGTCCACCACATCCTGTGTGATGACCTGCTCATACCAGACGGTGTTGGTGTCGCAGTGATGCTGCAGGGTTTCAACCTGCTGTGCGTGCTGCGCACGCAAAAAATCGTCCATCGAGTCGGAGAGCTGATAGAGCTTGATTTCGTCCTCGAACGCTTCGGCAGGAATTTGGTGATGATTTCCTGCGAGCGTGCATCGCACAGTAGACTCCGGCAGGGTTTGCTCCAGCCTCTCCATGAGGGTGCGCGTAAACTCCGGGAAATCCGTCGGGTCGGAACCAAGCGGCGGGTGAGGGAACGAATCGATAAGCTCGCGCGCCGTCTCCGGATTCTCCAGCGTGCCGAGGCGTTCCGATATGCTCTCGACAACGCCGATACCGCCGAGCAGCGATGTGAAGTAGACATAGATATCGTTACGCCCGATCAGGTAAAAATACCGTGCGAGCGCGAGCAAAACATCCAACGAGTTGCCGTTTTGTCGGATCAACGTCTGAATGTATTCTCGTATGAGAGGAATACCGACTGTTTCCAGCGTTTCTGCACGGGCGCCCAGCCGCGATTCCAACGCCCGGATGGCAGAGACGGCATCATCCGCCTGCTGATTGTCGAATCCGCGCTTTGCGTAATGATCTCGCAAGAGTTGCTCGTTCATGATGATTCCTCCAACCAAAGACGAAATACGTTTCTGTGGGGCGGAGAGCGATTGTGAATACAATTTGATTATATACGAACAGACGTTTCTTTTCAATCACGTTTTTAATTATATCGATGAAGTTAACATTGTGTTGATATTCGTTTGAGCATTTCTTGAAAAATCACTGCTAGAATGCAGCCGTGAGATGAAAAAGTGCCCTATTATGCGCAATTTTCAAAATACGGTCAAATGGAGCACAGCTTCATAAAAAAGACGTAAAGTTGTCGGCAGATCGTCGGTTTTTCGTAATAGCCGCGTAACAATAGGCATATATGATAGTAGCATAAGATTTTTTAAGAGACCGACGGCGAACGATTTGCCGACAGACCATGAAAGCGAGGATTTTCTGATGAAGAGAGTATATATGATCACCGGCATCGGCGGGCATCTTGGCAACACAGTTGCACGGGAGCTGCTTGCAGCGGGCGAGACGGTGCGCGGATTTGCGCAGCCAAACGAGGACGTCACCATGCTGTACGGGGACGCGGTGTCCATTGTGCGCGGAGACGTGCGGGACAAATCTTCGATGGAACCGCTGTTCTTCGGGTTGAAACCGGAAGATGAAGTGCTCTTCATCCATAGCGCTGGAATCGTCTCCGTCGCATCAAAATATGACCAGCGGGTGGTGGATGTCAACGTCCACGGCACGGAGAACGTCGTAAGCCTCTGCAAGGAGCACAACGTGAAAAAACTCGTTTACATCAGCTCTGTCCATGCATTGCCGGAGCTGCCACACGGTAACGTCATCCGCGAGGTTGAAGGGTTTCAGGCGGAGGCCGTGATCGGTCTCTACGCAAAGACCAAGGCCGCCGCAACACAGATCGTGCTCGACGCAGCGAGATCAGGCCTCGATGCTACGATTATTCATCCTTCTGGCATCATCGGGCCGAACGATTATGGTAACGGTCACTTGACGCAAATGATCATTAATTATCTCAATGGGTCGCTGACGGCGTGCGTTGAAGGCGGCTATGACTTCGTAGATGTACGCGACGTAGCAAACGGCGTCATCGCAGCAGCGAGCAAGGGCAAAAAGGGCGAATGCTACATTCTCTCCAATCGCTACATCCCCGTGCGCGAGCTGCTCAACACGCTTTCGCGGGTGACTGGCGGCAAGTTGATCAAAACGGTACTGCCCCTGTGGTTCGCAAAGCTTACCGCGCCACTGGCGGAGCTCTATTATAAGATCCGGCACGAGGCTCCGCTTTTTACGCGCTATACGCTGTATACGCTGACAAGCAACGCGCGCTTCACCAATGAGAAGGCACGGCGCGATCTCGGTTATAAACCGCGCGATATCGGCACGACGATCAAGGACACCGTCGCGTTCCTCAACAATGAGCGAAAGAACGTATTCCGCAAGCGCAGCGGACACAAGCCCGCAGCAGCGATTGGCTAATCAAAAGTGACACCAATAAACCCCGATGAAAACTCATCGGGGTTATTCTTTCGGCTGGAAGTCCGTTTTGACGATCAAATCAGGTCAATCCATCGCTTTGATTTGCAAATTACGCTTTGCACACCCGCTATTGCATGCCGCGGATGATGCGGTTTGCCTCGGCGTAGATCCGCGCGGGATCGTCTCCGATGAAGAACTCGCCGCGTTCATAAAGAACCTTGCCCGCGATCATCACCAGCGAGACGTTTTGCTTGCTCCCGCTATAGACGATGTTTTTTTCGATGTTGTTCAGCGGCTGCATGTTCGGCTGCTGCAGGTCGATCAGGATCAGATCCGCCTGTTTGCCGATAGCAAGGCAGTCGCAGTCGTTAAACCCGCAGGCGTATGCGCCGTTTTTACATGCCATCGCAAGCACGTCCATCGCGTCCACCGCTTCGGCGCCGTGCTCCAGCTTCTGCAGCCCGGTGGTGAGGAACATCTCACGGAAAAAGTCGAGACAGTTGTTGCTTGCGGGCCCGTCGGTGCCGATGGCAACCGGAATGCCACGCTTGAGATACTCGAATATTGGCGCAACGCCGCTTGCAAGCTTTGTGTTGGAGCCGGGGCAGGTGACGGCGGTCATGTTGCGCGCTTTCATAATCTCCATCTCGTGCTCGGAGACGTGCACGCAGTGGTATCCGCCACCACCGTAGTTGAACATGCCGAGCGAGTCAAGGTATTCGATTGCGCGCTTGCCGCTGCGGGCAACACAGCTTTCGACCTCTGCCGCGGTTTCGTTCAGGTGGGTATAGAACGGTTGCTTGAGCTGCTGCACGAGATCCGATAGATCGCGCATCAGCGGCTCGCTGCTTGTGTATTCCGCATGAAAACCGAGGCGATAGGAGATCAGAGGGTTGAGCTTGGAGAATTTCGCGTATTCATCCGCGGTCTCTCGCGCGCTTCCGCCATAATCATTCGCGCAGCCGACGAGCGCCGCGCGAAAGCCGGTGTCTATGGCGGCCTGTGCGATGCTGTCGCGCGCGAAGTACATGTCGAACATCATCGTGATACCGCTCGTGAGGTATTCCATGATCGCGAGCTTGGTCAGCACATAGACGTCATCTGGCGTGAGCTGCGCCTCTTTGGGGAACACCTGCTCCGTCAGCCAGCGCTGCAGGGGCAGATCATCCGCCAGCGAGCGCAGGAATGTCATGCCGCTGTGCGTGTGCGCGTTCTTAAAGCCCGGCATGAGCAGGCTGCCGCGGCAGTCGATCTCGCGGTCAACAGCGCCGGTAAAGCCACCCTCTTTGCCGAGGAAGGCGATGCGCCCGTTTAAGACGACGAGTTCGCCGCTGAAAAGAGGCGTGTCCCCATCCAACGGTAAAATTCTTGCGTTGTAAAATCTTGTTTTCATGCAAGTATTCTACCATAGGCTGTGGCGGGAATCCACATGAACACAGAAACACTGATCTCTTTTGCGTGCGAATGCTTTCGTCAAGAATATGATTCATAAAATCACTATCCACCTGATCGTTTCACAAGAATGTTAAAGACGAACGTCCATCGAGAGGAAACTGTGCTAAAATAGAAACAAGTAGAGATACTAAACATATCGTTGCCACTTGGCTTGCCAACTCAGGCTTCAGGCGCGCCCTGATCCCAAACATATGAACAGGAAAGCGTGAATACATGATAAACTCGAGCGAGATATCCAAGATTGAGGAACTGCGCAAGATACTTGCGCGCTCTGGCAGAACTGTCTTTCTCGGAGGGGCGGGAACGTCCACCGAAAGCGGGATTCCGGATTTTCGCTCCAATGACGGGGTTTTTGCGGCCACACGGGACTACGGCTTTCCGCCGGAAACCCTGCTGAGCCGTTCTTTTTTTCTTAAACACACAGAGATATTCTTTGATTACTACCGGAAATTTCTGCTCTATCCCGATGCGCAACCCAACGACTGTCACCGAGCTCTGGCGAAGATGGAGCGGGAGGGCGCTCTCGCCGCTGTCATCACGCAGAACATCGACGGGCTGCATCAAAAGGCGGGCAGTAAAACGGTGTTGGAGTTGCATGGCAGCGCGCACCGAAATCACTGCATGAGATGCAACCGCGCTTTTAACATGCGAGATATTTTAGATAAGACCGGAATCCCGACGTGCGGCTGCGGCGGCGTGATCAAGCCGGATGTGGTGCTCTATGAAGAGCCGCTGAACGAAAAACTCTTACAAAACGCGGTCGCGCACATGCACAAGGCGGATACGCTCATCATCGGAGGAACGGCGCTTGCGGTCTATCCCGCTGCAGGACTTGTGGACTATTTCCACGGGCGAGATCTCGTGGTCATCAACCTGGGCAAGACCAGCCGGACCGGCAGCGCGACACTGACGATATCTGCGCCTATCGGCGAAGTTATGCGGACTGCGGTTCTGGAGTCCCGCAGGTGAAAAAAGCATGAGGTACGACAGAAAGTGATAACCGCGGAAAAAAATCAGTTCCACTGCAAAGGCGGTGGAACTTTTATATTCCGCTTCATACTCCGTTCACACTTTGTTTGATTGAACGCAGTACCCCTGCATGTTAAAATCAATTGATATCATAGGACATATGTGTCCGGTTGGATCACGCGAAAGCAGGTAAAAGAATGGGTTTGTTTGATACATCCGACATCGGAATCGACCTCGGTACTTCCTCCACGCTGGTATTTGTAAAAGGCAAGGGGATTGTGCTCAAGGAACCTTCTGTTGTCGCTCTGGAGCGCGTCACGGGGCGTATCGTCGCCATCGGCGAAGATGCGCGCAAGATGATGGGGCGCGAACCTGCGGACACTATTGTCATACGCCCGCTGCGCGACGGTGTGATCTCAAATTTTGACGTAACTGCGCGTATGCTGCGATATTTCTTTCAAAAAGTCGTCGGAACACGTCTGCTCTATCGCCCGCGCGCGGTAGTCTGCATTCCCTCCGGCGTGACGGAGGCGGAGAAGCGCTGCGTGATCGAAGCCTCGGACGAAGCGGGCGCGCGCTATACCTATCTCATCGAAGAGCCGATTGCGGCGGCCATCGGCGCGGGGATCGACATCAACGAACCCAGAGGGCACATGGTGCTCGATATCGGCGGGGGAACTACGGACATCGCGGTGATCTCGCACGGAGCTACCGTGATCTCCGACTCAATTAAGATGGCGGGCGATAAATTTGACGACGCGGTGCGTCGCTACATGAAGCGCAAGCACAGCCTCTATATCGGCGAACGCAACGCCGAGGATATCAAGATCGCATATGGTCGCGCGCACACGGAAAAAGAACAGCGCGTGATCGAAGTTAGGGGCAGAAGCGTGGTTACAGGTCTGCCGGAGGCGATCCCTATCGGCACCAACGAGATGGTGGAAGCGCTCAGCGAGCCGCTGGGAGCCATCATGGAGCGTGTCAGGGGGCTTCTGGAGCGCACACCGCCGGAGCTCGTCAAGGACATCGCGAGCACGGGCATCGTGGTCACGGGCGGCGGCGCGCTGCTCGCGGGATTTGACCGCTATGTAACCGAGCGCACGAGCGTGCCTTGCCGCATCGCAGAGGACCCGATCTCCTGCGTCGCCCTCGGAACGGGGCGCGTGCTGGACGATCTGAAGAAATACAACGCCGCGATCTACGACTATCGCCGCGGCGAATATTACGACGGCTGATGACGGGACGGGCGTATATATTTGCCGTCTGGCGTTGTCAAACCATTGTTTCTCATACGCCGGATTTATTGATTCTTAAAAAATAGTTCAACGCAATGACACGATTGCTTGCTATACTCAGCATGATAAAAAATCCGGTTCGCGGTCCGGCGGGTATCTGTCCGGAGAAGCGAAGACATGTTTGATTGCTATATTCAGCATGACACATGATTTGGATGGTAGGCGGCGGCACAGGGTTGCCGCAAGCCGAAAGGAGTCTAAACGTGCCAACGGATCCCCGTAAAGATCAAAAGCACGCGCAGGCAAAATCTGCGCAGCATGCTTCTTTCAAAAAGAGTTCCGCGCCGAAGAAAAGCGCCGCGGGCTCTTCGCACGCATACAGCGAAAAATACCGCGAAGACCATAGAGGCGAAATGAGCGCAAAGCATATGCACCCGTCCTCCCGCGGCGACGAACGGCGCGGCGACAGGCCGGTGAAAAAGCCGCAGTCGGAGAGAAGTGCGGTTGTGCAGGAGCGCGACGTGCGCAAGACGCGCGATTCCGGCGAATACCGTGCGGCACACACCGCAAAACACGCATCTGTGGCGAAGCCCGTGAGGGATTCCTACGATCCGCGTTACGGGCAGGCTGGCGTTCCGAAAAAGAAGAAAAAGAAATTCAAGTTCAAACGATTCTTTAAAAAACTCGGCAAAGAGATCGCAGCCTTTGGCGCTAAGCTCGTCGAGGTGGAAGAAGTGCCTGTTGAACAGGAAGCGTATGCACAGCCGTATGGCGCAAACGCGCTTGGGTTTGCGCAGAACCAGCCGATGTTTGACAGCGCGGCGAAGGGCGGCAAGCGTCCGTCCGGACAACAGCCCGCAGCGGCGCAAACCGTGCTGAACAAGATCAAAAACGGATTTCTAAAGGGCGTGCGCGTCGTCGCGCGCGGCATCTATCTGGGCGTGCGCAGAGTATACGCATTCTTGATGAAACTGCCGCAGCGCACGCTGCTCATCGGCAGTGGCGCGTTCGGGCTCGTGCTCGTCACGGTGGTCGTTCTTGCCATTGCGTTGCCGGGGAAACGCTCCGAAGCAGCGCAGGGCGAGCAGTTTGCGGCTTTTAACGCGCTGGAAACCGAACAAGCCATACTTGATAACCCGACGACCGATGGTACTCAGAATGGTGACATGACCGCGGATAGCATATTGCCGACGGACACCGAAAGCACGGTCGACCAGCAGATCAACGCGAACACCGACCCCGCCGTCACGGACGCCACGCAGACCGGACCCGTCTTCACTTCCGAGGTGCAGGAGGGCGACAACGGCGCAATCATTGCAACAATCCAAACCAAGTTGATGGAACTGGGATATATGGACTCCGACGAACCTACGGAGCATTTCGGCCCGCTGACGCAGAGTGCGCTGATGAACTTCCAGCGGCACAACGGCCTCGGCGACGACGGCATCTGCGGACAGGCAACGTTTGACATGCTGATGAACCCCGATGCGAAGGTCTACGTCATGCAACTCGGCGACACAGGACCGGATGTCGAGGGCGTGCAGCAGCGTCTCTATGAGCTCGGCTATCTCGATAACAAGGCGAACATACAGGGTACTTTTGGCGAGAAAACTGAGGCTGCCGCGAAGGAATTTCAAAGGAAGAACGATCTGAAAGCGGACGGCAAAGTTGGTTCAAAGACGCTCGAAATGCTCTATGGCGAAGACGTTGTCGGCAATGCTTTCACGCTTGGCGACGAGAACCAGGTCATTAGAGACTGTCAGACGGCGCTTAAGCGACTCGGGTACATCACCTTTAAGCCCGACGGCGTGATGGGCAAGGCGACGGTCTCCGCGATCAGAGCCTTCCAGCAGGCAAACGGTCTGACTCGCGACGGTGCGCTGGGCCCTGTTACGCGCGATATGATCCTCTCCGGCGATGCGCAGGAGATGGTCATGCAGCTCGGCGACTACGGAACCGATGTCAAGAACATGCAGACCCGTCTTGCGAAGCTCAACTATCTGTCCAGCGCGAACGCGACCGGATACTTTGGCGAGATTACGGAGGATGCGGTCAAGGCATTCCAGAAGCGCGCAGGCCTGACGGCCGATGGAAAAGTCGGCGGTGTGACGCTGACCATGATGAACTCTTCCAGCGCAAAGAAGGCGGCATCCGCGCCTTCGACCAAGAAAGAGACCAAGACAACATCCGGCACCTCCAGCTCCGGCAGTTCCGGCAGTTCCAGCGGCTCTTCCGGCAGCTCCAGCGGCATTTCGGATAAGTCGGGCGTCGAGAAGCTGATCGCACTGGCGGAAAGCAAGATCGGCAGCAAGTATGTCCGCGGCGCGAAGGGCCCGAACTCGTTTGACTGCTCCGGCTTTGTCTACTGGTGCCTGAAGAACGCTGGTATCAGCACGAGCTACATGACGTCTAGTATGTGGCGTTCGACATCCCGCTTCTCGCGCTTTACCGACATGGGATCGATTCAACGCGGAGACATCCTCGTCTACTCGGGCGATACGGATTCGGCAGGCCACGTCGGTATCTACATCGGCGGCGGCAAGATGGTGGATGCGAGCTCCTCGGAAGGACAGGTTCGCTTGTCTTCCTCGGTGCTGAAATCAGGCGGGTATTGGGAACGCCACTTCATCTGTGCCTATCACGTGTTTTAAGCGCAGTAATAATTCTACATGCGCGGGACGAGCGATTATCGTCCCGCGCATATGCATATCTGAAGAAAGGTACGAACGGTATGCGGAGAATCGCGAGTATTTTTATTGCAGCGGTAACGCTTTTTTCCGTGCTTTTTCTGCCGGGCCGCGCGTATGCGCAGGATGAGTTAAAAAACAATGACCCGGACAAATATTATATTTTACTGGATTTGCGCAATCAGATTGTTACTGTATTCGAGCGTGATGAGAACGGCGAATACACCAGGATCGTTCGACGTTTCCTCTGTTCCAGCGGGCGCACGGATGTTGACGAAGCTGACCCGGAAGACGAGGCGACGCCGACGCCGCGCGGCATCTGGAAGATCGGCGGGCGGGAGCGCTTCGGAAAGTTTGCAAACTTCAGCAGTTCTTATGCGCGTTACTGGGTTCAGATTGTTGGAAGCATCTATTTTCACTCGATTTTGTTCACGAAGCGCAGCATCGACGCGATGAACCGGCAGGCATATAAGGAAATGGGTAACAAGGTTTCACACGGATGCGTCCGCCTCTATGTCGAGGACGCGCGGTGGCTCTATTATTACGCTTGCCCCGGCACAACGATCGAGATCAGCGCAATTGAGCCAAGCGAAAAGGAGCTCAGACGCGCGCTTAAGAGCAGACTTTCCTTCTCTGACTACAACGCGTTTCAGATGAACATCACAGATGAAGCAGATGAGCTCCCAAATCCGCGCGCATGGGTAACGGTTGAAGGCGCGCGGATTAGAAAAGGCAGCGGAAGTATGTATGATAGCGTCGCGCGGCTGCAGGCCGGAGAAGAACTGGAAGTGTTGATTCAGAGCGAAGTCTGGGTTAAAGTGCGCTATGGTAACAAGGAAGGGTATATCTTGCGCGGCCATATCAGTTACCAACAGGGCGAGATGGATACGAGACCAGACGCAGATGTGCTCAAGACGACGGAGTGGCTCTATGCCGAGCCGAGTCTGGAGTCCGCGCAACTCGTCAAAGCGCCCGCGCGCGTTTCGGTCAAGGTGCTGGAAACGACGCCGGACGGCTGGACGAAGATTGAGTATCAGAACGTCACGGGATATGTGAAACCCTATCGGATCATCAAGGACTGGGGTATAATCATCGAAGGCTACGAGCCGCAGCCGGCGCAAAAGCCGTAAGTGAACAGAATGATCATCACGAACAAAGAGGCGCGGGAACACCCGCGCCTTTGCTGATTTTGCTTTGAAAACGGAACTATTTTGTATCGTCGTGCCAGAACGATTCCGGGAAAAGGAGATTGCTTTGCGGCTGTTCGCCGGAGAATAAATTATTTGCCTCGGCAAAGCACAGCGCGCCTGCGCGTTTCAGATCCGCACCGGTAGCGCAGACGAGGATCGGAGATAGCTTCTGCAATACATCTGCGTCCGTACCGGCGGAAAAAACCTCTACGTCGTCCCGTCCAAGGCTTGCGAGCGCGTCCGCTGCGGCGATTGCGAGTTCACCCGTCTCTGCAAAAACAGCGTCCAGCATGCCGGGATAGTAACGCGTGAAGGCTTCGCGGAGCCAGTCTGCCAGTGGGAGCTCGGTGGACGAGACGAAAAACTCATCCTTGCTGAATACCTGAGCCGCTGTCTTCTGTTCCGTCCAGAGCGTATAGACGGGGCTTGCGTCGCTCGTGAATAGGCCGATCATGCGTACAGGTGCGAGATGCGGCGGATATGCGATTGCGTTTTCCAGTACGAGCTTTGCAGCTCCTGAGCCGTCGTAACCGAGGCACGGAATGCCGGAAGAGACGCTCCGTCCATTCGCAGCGAACGCATAGACGGGAATTTTAGTTTGAGGCAACGTTTGATCATTACCCGAGAGATACACGATCGCGACTGTATCAACCTTCGGTTCGTATATTGCAAGCGCTTTGGTTCCGCCGCTGACGGACTCAATCGTGATACCGGTACCCTTCGCGGCATCTTTCAGACCGCTTACAAACCATTCCGCATCTTCTGCGCCAAAAACCGCGATGACGTTTGACGTTTCCGGCGCAGCAGAGAGTACAGGCAAGGTGGTTTGCACCGGCTCCAAAGATTGCAGAGGAGCATGCAAAAACCCCTCGGCACAAGCGCTGAACGGCAACATTATAGAAATGGCGACTAACACAAGCAGGCGTTTCATGCGCCTAGTATAGCATGAATGAGACACGCGAGAGTAGTATCTTGCATGAAATTTGCGAGAAAAAGACCGCCGCGCAGATAGTGCGCGTCGGTCTTTTGATACACAGGTTATTATTGCGCCGGTGTTGGTGTGGGGACGAACGATTCGCCGTAGATCAGCTGATTCAGCTCAGCCGCGGTTTCGTCAATATCGAACTCCAGCAAGCTGGTTTCGGTGCCGCTCTCGTCCACGTAGTTATGATAAGTGCCAGGAACGGGGATCGACGTCTTGGTGAATGTCATGCCTTTGGTGAGCAGAATTTTAGCCAGTTCACTCATGGTGTCGATCGACATGTTCGTCGAGACATAGCCTGTTGCAAACGAGATCAGCGCGAGCACGCTCTGCTCATTCATCTCCTTGGTCACCTTGTTGAAAATGAGCTGAATGATCTCCTGCTGGCGGTTGACGCGGTCATAATCGTTGCCCTGTCCGCCGTCAACGCCTGTGTGGCGGTTACGCGCGTAGATCAGGCACTGCGCTCCGTCCAGATGGAGCACGCCCGGGTCTTCCTTGATGGTTTTTGCGTTGAGCACGATGTCCGGTTCGTTGACGAACCCTGCGGTGATGCGGTGATTGATGAAGTTGATTTCAGCTTCATCGCAATCGACATCGAGCCCGCCGATCTTGTCGATCAACGCCGCAAAGCCATCAAAGCCGATGCTGATGTATTCCTGAATATCGAGCTTGAAATTCTCGTTCAGTGTGTTGATCAGCTCGCCGGGGCCGCCGCCGCCGTAGCCTCCGCTGTATGCGCCGTTAAGACGGTTATAGAACGTAAATCTTCCGCTCTTGCCGATGCGGTGTACGCGGGAATCACGCAGGAAAGAAACGAGCGTGATGGTGCCTTTTTCTGTGTTGATTGATGCAAGCATCATGGTATCCGAACGACCCTGCGCATCCTGAACCTCGGCTACCGAGCGCGAGTCGGTACCGATCAGAAGAATATTCACGATGCTCTCATGCTTGGCTTCTTCCTGATAGATCGGCATTGCCGTGGGGGTAGGAGTCGGGTCGCCTGTTTCGATGGTTTCAAGTTCCGGCTCTTCAGTCGTGTTGATGGAAAGATCAACCGGCTTTTCAACAGTTTCCACAGCGTCCGCACGCATGTTTGCGAGCACGTATACACCGAGGCCAACCACTGCCAGCACAATCACCAACAGAACGATTAGCACAATCTTCATGACTTTTGACATGGTAGTACTCCTCATTTATTTCAGCTTGAGTTTATTCAATAAAGCGCAACCATGATACCATAACAAATCACCCTGATTCAATCGAAACGCCAAAACTCACAACTTGTTTACATCTATGGACGTATGGATTTTTACGCGATTCAGCGAAAGCGCCCTGCGCAGCGTGCCCGCCAAACTGACACAGGCACTATAAAAAATTAATACTCGAATGGACAGTGTATGGCTAGTTTGACGTGGCGATTTGGAGACGAACTAGATCAACGCAAATATAAATCCTCAAACTGTGTGTCAATCAAAATGAAAGGCTAGAGTAATATTCTGAAACAGAGCGAGGTGATCATAAACAAGCGGAAAAACGTACTGTGTTGACGGGGATTAAGCAAGACGTATAATATATTAGTTGATCATGTCTAGCAGAACCATATTTTTTAGCAACTCTTGATGAAAAAATCGAAATGTTGAGTGACCGCCTTGGCAAACGAACAGAATACGGGATTATCGACAGACTGCTTTGGTATACGTCGCGAAAACGTAGCTCGCACAATAATTGACGAAAACGTTATACAGAAGGAGAGCCCATTCGGCGGATGACAAAAGAGTAAAAGCGCAAAAAGGTGAACGAGCCGGAAAGAGAGGATGAACATGATTAGAACGATAACGGAAGGCATCATGGCATTCGTCTATCGGCAAGTGCTGTCCTATATGAGCAGCGATCCGATCACAAATGTGCCAAAGGTGCTGGACTGGTTGGAAAAACATGACAGGGGCAATGCGGTCACGAGACAATCCAAGGCGATACGAAAGGTGTTCGAAGACGAAAACAGCAATTGGCATCAGTTGCTGGTGAGCTTATGGACGGACATTGATGCAGGCGTGCGGCAGCGGCTGTTTGAAACGATCGTCATCAACGGATCGCTCGTAAGCATCGGAAGGAAGGACAGAAGCCGTAAAAAGTACGGATGCAACATTCCGTGGGCGATTCTTGTAGATCCGACGAGTGCCTGCAATCTTAACTGCGTCGGTTGTTGGGCATCCGAATACGGGAATCAACTGAACCTTTCACTTGACGAACTGGAAAACATTATTCAACAAGGCAAAAAACTCGGCTGCTACATTTACATCTACTCCGGCGGTGAACCGCTGGTACGAAAAAAGGACATCATCACGCTTTGCGAACGACACCCGGAATGCGCGTTTCTGGCGTTTACGAACGGAACGCTCATCGACGAATCGTTTGTCAACGATATGCTCCGGGTGAAGAATTTTATTCCCGCAATCAGCGTGGAGGGGTTCAAGCAGGAGACGGATTTCCGGCGCGGTGAAGGGACATATGATGCCGTGATACGGGCGATGCGGATTTTGAAGGAAAAGAAGCTGCTCTTCGGCGTATCCTGCTGCTATACGAGTAAAAACATAGACGCAGTCAGCAGCGAAGCATACTTTGACGCCATCCTGGACTGGGGCGCGAAATTTGCCTGGTTCTTTACCTATATGCCCGTCGGGCAGAATGCCATGCCGGAGCTCATGGTAAACGCGGAGCAGCGAATGCAGATGTATGAAAAGCTGCGCGGATATCGAAAAACCAAACCGTTGTTTACCATCGACTTCTGGAATGACGGCGAATCCGTAAAAGGCTGCGTTGCGGGCGGGCGGGGATACCTGCACATCAGCGCCGGCGGCGAAATCGAACCTTGTGCGTTTGTACATTACTCGGACTCCAATATCCGCGAGAAAACGCTGCTGGAAGCGCTTCGCAGCCCGCTTTTCATGCAGTATCACGCGAATCAGCCGTTTAACGAAAATATGCTGCGCCCGTGCCCCGTATTGGACAATCCCGATATGCTGAGGGATATGGTGGAACGCACGAGCTCGCATTCGACACAAGTGCGCGCACCGGAAGACGCGAGGGATTATTGCGGCAGATGCATACAGCGCGCAGAGGAATGGGCGCCGGTAGCAGCGAAACTTTGGGAAAGATCGCATCCAAAGGCGGGGTGAAATGACATTTCAACGGTGAAAAAAGGGGGGAGACATGAAGGTACTCATCTTGTCCTGCTCGATGGGTCAAGGACACAACACGGCCGCAGAGGCGCTGAGGGAGGCGCTTGCCGCCTGTGGCGCGGATTGTACGATGCTTGACCATATATCTCTCAAAAGCGAACGCGCTGCGCTGAAAACGGCTAACGCGTATATCCGCTCCGCAGTGTTCGCGCCGCATCTGTTTGGCGCAGCGTACCGGATAGCGAATGCGATCAGTTCGCGAAACGGGCGATCACCGGTTTACTGGGCGCAGGCAAAATATGCGGGGTTGTTGGGCGAGCATATCCGGCAGGGTGAGTATGACGCGGTCGTGACTTCGCATCTTTACCCGGCGGAAACGCTGACATACCTCAGGCGTCGCGGAATGCTCAAAATCCCGTTTTTTGCCGTTATGACGGATTATACCTGCAGCCCTTTCTGGGAAGAAACGCGTCCGGACGTGTATTTTACACCGTCTGAGCGGATATCCGAAATATTCCTGAAAAAAGGGGTGCCACGCGAGCAACTTTTGCCTTACGGCATCCCCGTGCGGCGCACGGCGCGGGCTCAGCAAGGGAAAATCACCGCACGGGAGCGGCTCGGCATCGCGCCGGGCACACGGCTGATCACGGTTATGGGCGGCAGCATGGGCGGCGGCAGGATGGCCGCCGTGGTGCGCGAGTTGCTCAAACACGCGCCGGAGGGAGTATCGGTTGCCGCTCTGTGCGGCAGCAACGAATCGTTAAAAAGACACCTTCAGAAACACTTTTCACAGGACGGACGGCTTCGGGTGATCGGTTACACGGATCAGGTCGCGCTCTGGATGGAAGCCTGTGACGTACTAATGACCAAACCCGGCGGGCTTACTTGCACGGAAGCGGCGGTGAAGCAGGTGCCGCTGGTTCTGACCGCACCGATCCCGGGCTGCGAAACCTGCAATGCGGCCTATTTTGAGCAATTGGGGCTTGCGAGCCGCGCGTTCGCGCCCGATGCGGCGGTAAATGCAGCGCTGGCTTTGCTGGACAATGAGGCGGCTCAGCAAACAATGCGTAACATGCAAAGTCTGCGCGTCAACGCGCGGGCTGCGGACGATATTGCGCGCGAGATCCTGCGCGCGGGAAAGGATGGCGCATATGGCAGCCGAAGAAGTCCTTAACACGCTAATCTGCGTTGTGGCAGGGTTTGCTTCCGGCTCCGTGCTCTACAGCGCATATATTCCAAAACTGTTCAAAGGCGTTGACGTGACACACGTCAGCGCAGATAAAAACCCCGGCGCATACAATGCGTTTCTATACGGAGGCGTGCCGGTCGGCATTTGCTGCCTCGTGTTGGACATCCTCAAAGGTTATTTACCCGTTTTGCTGGCCAGCCGCGTCGTGTCCCCGGATTCCCCCGCGTTTGCGGCCGTCATGCTCGCGCCTGTTGCGGGGCACGTGTTTTCGCCGCTGAAACGGTTTCGCGGCGGGAAGGGGATCGCGGCCAGTTTTGGCGTTTTGCTTGCGCTGGTACCCGGACAGTTGGTGGTGTTCGTGCTGGCGGCGGCATATCTCATCACCCTGCTCTTGCCGCTTCATATCAACGAACGGCGCACCATCGCGGCTTTTTCCGCGTTCGCGCTGGCTGCCATATTGATGAAAAACACGCTTTCCATCAAGGTTGGCTGCGCGCTCATCGCTCTGCTGGTAGGGTTCAGAAACTGGCGTGACGCGAAAATCCCTCTTTTTTCGCGGGATCAAAACAAAACCGAACAAATGGAACACCTGTCCGAATAGCATGTTTCGGCATTTCGCTTGCGACGGGGTCTCCTGTATACGAATGATTCATGCGGACAAACAGTCTGCGATACCATTATAAAAACCTGCAACAATTGTCGCAGGTTTTTTTGCGGAGATATTCCGAAACTGTTGCAGCCAGACAATCCGGCTTTACAGAGCGAGTTCGTTAATGACATGGCGGACGGCTTTCTCGACGCTGCCGTCTTCAAACGGGATATCGAGATTCGCTATCTTGAGCAGATCGAAGTACCCTTTGCTTCCGCCCGCGCGGCAGAGCGCGAGATAGGATTCCCACGCAGCCTTGTGATCCTGCTTCATCCTGCCGTACAGCTCAAAGGCGCAGACCTGCGCGAGCGCGTAGTCCACATAATAGAACGGATAGAGGAAGACGTGCTGCTTCTGCATCCAGAATCCGCCTTCCGCGAGGAACGGCACGCCGTCGTAATCCCGCCAAGGCAGATATTTTTCTTCGATCTCGTGCCAGACCGCCCTGCGTTCCTTCGCGCTCATCGCGGGCTTTTCATAGACACGGTGCTGGAACTCGTCAACGCTCACGAGATACGGAATCGTCGCAAGCGACGCGGCAAGATGGGCGTATTTCGCCTTGTCAACCTTGTCCTGCCCGAAGAAGTCCTTGAGATACGGATACGCAAAATGCTCCATCGTCATGGAGTGGATCTCGTTGACTTCGCTCGTGGAGCTCAGAAAGACGGAGAGCGGCTGGCTGCGCATGGCGGTATAGCCCGCAAACGCATGGCCGGCCTCGTGCGTGAGCACGTTGACGTCCGCCGCGGTTCCGTTGAAATTCGAGAAGATAAACGGCGCCTTGTAGTCCGGCAGATATGTGCAGTAACCGCCGAGGTGCTTGCCGGGGCGCGTTTCCAGGTCAAACAGGCCGTGACCGGACAAAAAGTCGAAGAACTCTCCGGTCTCGGGCGAGATCTCGCGGTACATACGCTGCGCGATGGGGATGAGCACGCTCTCACCGCCGACGGGGTCCGCGTTGCCGTCCGGGAAGATGCAGGTTTCATCATAATATTTGAGTTTTTCGACGCCGAGGCGCTTGGCCTGCGCTTCCCGCAGTTTTGCGACCGCGGGCACGATGACGGTACGCACCTGCTCACGGAAGCGCGCGACTTCGGCGGGGCCGTAGTCCGCGCGGTGCATGTTGAGGTAACCCAGCGCGGTATAATCCGCCAGCCCCAGTTTTTTCGCCATGCGGATGCGGACTTTAATGAGCTTGTCGTACTGCGCGTCGAGCTTCTCGGAGATACCTTCGTAAAGTTTCGCCCAGGCGAGGTATGCTTCCCTGCGCTCCTCGCGGTCGGGGCTTTCCATGTGCTTGAGCAGACCGTAGAAGTTGACCTCCTTGCCGCGGAAAATGGTTTTGCAGGCGGCGGTGGTCTTTTTATAGACGTTCTCCAGATTGCCCTGCAGAATCAGGTCGGGGATGATCCTCACACTCTGGGTCTTGTGGTCGATCTCGGCGAGCGTAAAGAGCTGCTTGCCAAACTCGAGTTCAAACTGCGTGCGATACGGCGAACGCAGCAGCGCTTCGGTAAAGGCTTTGCTCAGCGGCATCAGCTGTGCCACGGCGCGGTTGAAGAACTGCATCTCGCCGTCGTAGAACTTGTCCGTGGTATCCAGCGTGTTGCGGATGCTCGCCACGACATAGCTTGTCTCAAGATGGCCGGTTTCTGTTTGCGAGGCGAGATACGCTGCGCGCGCTTCCTCATAGGATTTCGCCTTTTTCAGCGCGCGGAGCAGCGATTTGAGCTTCTTTTTAAGCGCGCCCATGTCCGGACGCTTATATTCGATCTTCGAAAAGTTATCCATTGTCAGTACGTTTGTCATGTTGTCCATCGTTCGCTGTTTCGCTCCCGTTTTCAAATGATTTCCGCGCGGAAAACCGGCGGATATATAGCTATTGTAGTACGCTTTGACGGTGGTTTGCAAGGCAAATGCGGCTTTGCCGGTCACCGGCGATGAAAATAAGCGGGGCTGATTCGCTTTTTACGAGAGGTTACTGCTTCTTTTTAACAAGTGATTGAATTGTGTTGCGTTTCACAACGCGAGGTTTACTTTTTTTTAAGAAAAAAGGTATAATAAATGAAAATCACGCATCGGCGCGATTGTTTTGTTTACCTTTCCACTGTGTACATGCATACGCTCAACTCGCGGAATGCACTGCAGCTTGGAATTGAAGAGTTGGAAACGGAGTACGCTATTGTTCGGTAACGCGTTTAAAAAGATATTTTTTGTGTTGATGGCGCTTGCGCTGATACTTGGACTTGGCGCTGGCGTGTTGTTTGGTGTGATCCCCGCGCTGCACTACGACGTTTGGAAAACGGAGCCGGATGGACAGGCCGCCACGCCGGACGTATCCGCCGCGACTCCTTCGCCGGAGGCAACCGCGACAGCGGAACCGACGCCCACACAGCAGCCGTCTCCCGTGACGGATGAGGAATGGGTCGAAGCGTACATGAAGACCATGACCATGCAGGAAAAACTGGGTCAGCTTGTCATGTTTGGTTTCTCCGGCACGACGGATGTGCAGAACCCGTTTCAAGAAATCTGGGGCAATTACTCGGTTGGCAACGCGGTACTGTACGGCTCAAACGTTAAGAGCGGTAACAACGACGGTGGATTCGGCCAGACAAAAGCCTTGACCGCGCGGATTGCGCAGAGAGTCAACAACGACATTCCGCCGCTGGTCGGCATAGACGTCGAAGGCGGCAGCGTCGTGCGTTTCCGCTGGAATCCACAGCCGGTCTCCGCGCGTTCGCTCGGGCGGCGGCGTGATGCGGACTATGCCATGCAGCAGTTTCAGACGATAGGAGCGAAGCTCGTCAGCGTAGGCATCAATATCGACCTGGCTCCGGTGCTGGATATCTCCGAAAACCCGATGGACACGTTCCTTGAAACGCGCATCATATCCGAGGACGCGAGCATTACCTCCGCCATCGGCAGCGCGATTATTGACGGTCTCCACGCGGGCGGCTGCCTGTCCTGCGCGAAGCACTTTCCGGGGCACGGCGGCACAACCGAGGATTCCCACGCGGTGACGCCGGTCGTGGACAAGCCGCTCGAAGCGCTCCGGAGTTACGATTTGGTGCCGTTTGTGAGCGCGATCGAAAGCGGCGTGGACGCGATCATGATAGGCCATGTGCTCTATCCCGCACTGGATAGCACGGACATCGCCTCGATGAGCAAACCGATTTTAACGGACTTTCTACGCGGTGAGATGGGGTTTGACGGCCTCATCATCAGCGACGACTTCCGCATGGAAGGCTTGACGACGCGTTACGAGGTCGGTGACGCTGCGGTGCGTTTCCTGCTTGCGGGCGGGGATGTGATCATCTGCGGCGCGGTGAGCGAGAAGCAGCAGGCAATCGTCGAGGCGCTCAACACCGCCGCGGCGGACGGGCGGCTCACGCAGGCGCGCATCGACGAAAGCGTCAAGCGGGTATTGCTCAAGAAGCTCTCGCTGGGCACGTGGGATATAGAAGCTGTCGTCGCCGCGCGGACGACTGCCGCGCCGTAACGGCGAGACGTCCCAACTGTTTTGAGCCGGAAGCGCGCGCCTCCGGCTCTTTTTAAACTCTAACAATTTTTAAGCGGACAAATACTGTTGAGAAGGCGTCCTTTGCCTTGCTTTCTTGCGCTGTGGACGATAAAATGATGACATGGAAAAATTTAACCAACAATCAATCAACAAAACTCGGAAAGGGTTTTTGGTACTCCTGCTCGCTGTCGTCGCTGCTGTGCTAACGGCGTATGTGCCGCCTTTATTGATCATCACACCAGCTCTCTGGGCGTATGCCGGCGTGCGGACGAAGCCCTATTGGATTCTTTTGCCGACTGCGGTTTATGCTTACGGAGTATTCACGTTTGAGCCGGTGGCCGTGGCTGCTGCACTCACTGTTGGCGCATTCATAGTTGCGATTCTCTTAAGCTTACTTCTAACGCATGGATTCACAAACTCGGATACGGTGTTGATCCTCTGCGGCGTGTTTTTGTTGACGTTGTATGGCGCAATCTGCCTGCCGGGCCTTCTGGAAGGACGGGCGGCATATGCGGATATTCAGGCGCATATGGGCGATTTGCGGACTCTTTATCACGCTTCTGAAGCGCAACTCTCTCAGATAAACCCCGATGGCATCAAGCTCATCCTGCAGATGATGGACGCGATGTATGAAGCGGTGCCAATCGTGTTTGTTGCGGTACTGTGCGTATTCGCAAGTGCGCTTGGACTGAGCAACCTGCTGTTTTTCCGAGCGCTTTCTCGTAAGCAGGCGCAGATCAAACTTTCACCCATGCGCGCTTTTCGCGACTGGACGCTGCCGCGCAGCATGACGCTTGGGCTATTTGCGATGCTGATCGGCTCGATAGTTCTGGAGTTCACCGGATGGGTGTTTGCCGAGAGTTTCTCCTTGACGGCGAATATCCTGCTTGGGATTCCGCTGTTCGTACAGGGCATCAGCGTTGTGGATTTCTTTATCTCACGCATGCAGAAGAACCGCACGGTCGCTCGCACGATCGCGTATGTCAGCATGGGTGTATTGAGCCAGATGGTAATCTTTCCGCTCGTGCTCGTCGGCTGTTTTGACCAAATCTTTCGTTTGCGGGATCGTCTGCGCGGCATGCCGCCGCATGCAACCGTGTAAAAAACAGCAGACTAGATAAGAAAATTCTTTAAGTGTAGAAAATCAGAAGGAGAGCCGGAATGAAGAAAACGAAGACGATTCTTTTGCCGCTTGGTGTATTGCTTTGCGCGCTTTGCGGCACGATCTATCTCTCCAGCTCATTCCAGGCGTATCGCCAACTCGCAGCTTATGTTGCGGCCGGGCTTTCACTTATTGTATTTTTTATTACGTATCTGCTGGAACGCAGACAAAAAAACATCATACAGAAGCGCATGGACGATGTTTTTGCCGAAAACTCGGAAGTCGCGGCTCATCTCGTGAATCAAGTATCGATCCCATTCGCGCTTCTTGAGCAGGATGGTAAGATCGTCTGGCGCAACGAGGCGATGCAAAAAGTATTCGCGGAACCAGACATCAGCCGCATTCAACCGCAGTTTGAATTTTCCGCGCCGCTGGCCGCCGTATCGGTAGAGCACGCGGGCAGCGTCTATCAGGTGATGAGCGTGCCCGTTCACCGCGAGTCGGACGAGCGGGCAATGCTGTTTCAATATTGGCTAGACCGCACGGAGGCCGCGCACTATCAGCGCCTATTTGAGGAGCAGATGCCGTATGTCGCGCTGATCTATATCGACAATTACGAAGAGCTCTCCGCAGATGTTCAGTTTCATAAAACCAGCGTATTTTCCGAGGTGGAGCGATTGGTCGCGGATCTCGTCAAAGAGATCGGCGGCGTCTACCGCCGTTATGAGAACGGCCGCTTCTTTGTCGTATTTGAGGCGCAGCATCTTCAGCAGATGGAGCGCGCGCGTTTCCCGTTGCTGGAGCAGGCACACAATATCGACACCGGAATGAGCATGCTCGTGTCTCTCTCCATCGCAGTCGGCGCGGCGGATCGCGTCGCCCGCGCGGATGAAAGCGCACGCCAGGCAATGGAACTCGCCCTCGGGCGCGGCGGCGATCAGGCCGTTATCCGCAAAGGCGGCGGATACGTCTTCTATGGAGGAAAGCGTCAGCTGGAAGCGATGCAGAGCCGCGTGAAGATGCGCCTCTTCAGCAAAGCACTCCGGCAGCTGTTTGAAAACACGGGAGATGTATTCATCGTCGGTCACAAAAGGCCGGATATGGACTGTATCGGTGCGGCGCTCGGCGTCGCAACCTGCGCAAAATCTGTAGGATCGCGCGCCTATATCGTGCTCGGCGAGCAGAACAACATGATCGAGCACGCGCTGGATTTGATCCGTGACAACCGTGCATTTTCAGGCATGCTGATTACTTCGGAGCAAGCCGAGCGCATCATGCGCCCGACGAGCGTGCTCGTGGTGGTAGATACACAGCGAATCGGTTCCCTTGTTGCGCCAAAACTACTGGAGTCCGCGAGCCGTGTGGTCGTGATTGATCATCACCGGCGCGGGATGGACCACATTGACAACCCCACGCTGCATTTTCTGGAAGCGCGGGCGTCTTCCACAAGCGAGCTCGTCACGGAGCTTCTACAGTATTTCGATGCAAACCTTCGTCCGCCGGCGCTTGTATGCGGAACATTGCTTGCAGGCATTACGATCGATACCAAACACTTTGCGTTCAACGTCGGCTCCCGCACATTTGAGGCGGCGGGGTATCTGCGCAAAAACGGCGCGGACACCAGCATGGTCAAGCAGATGTTTCAAGATGACATGGAGAGCTTTGGCGATGTGGCGACTACCGTGCGCAGCGCGGAGGTGCTGCCCGGCGGTGTTGCGCTCGGTAGCGTCGGCGAAGAGATCAAAAACGCGGCGCTCATCGCGGCAAAATCGGCAGATGAACTTATCGGCATCAAGGGTATCGAGGCCGCGTTCGTTCTAGGGCGCGACGGGAACACAATCAGTGTCAGCGGACGTTCTTTGGGCAACATCAATGTACAGATCATCTGCGAACGACTCGGCGGCGGGGGACACCTCACCATGGCGGGCGCGCAGATGGTGAATATCGATCTGGAAGAAGCGGAGGCGCTGGTGCGCACCGCGATTGAATACTATATGCAGGAGGTACAGGAAGCACTATGAAACTTTTACTGGAACAGGATGTCAAGGGAACGGGAAAAAAGGGCGAGATCGTGGACGTGTCAGATGGCTACGCGCGTAATTTTCTCCTGCCGCGCAAGCTGGCAACCCCCGCGGACGCACAGGCGGTCAACGCCGCAAACATCTCAAAGAGCGCAGCCGCGCATAAGAAGTTTCAGGCGGGCGTCGCCGCGCGCGAGCTTGCCAAGCAGCTGGAAGGCGCTGTCGTTACCGTGAAGGCAAAGGTCGGTGAAAACGGCCATCTCTTCGGTTCGATCACCGGCAAAGAAGTCGCGGCGGCGATTGCGGAGCAGAAGCACGTCGAAATCGACAAGAAAAAGGTAGCCCTTGCGGAACCCATCCGCTCGCTGGGCGAATACACCATCCGCGTGAGCCTCTACGAAAACACGTTCGCGCAGGTCAAAGTCGTCGTCGAGAAGTGCTGATCAGCACAAAGGCTGCGTAAGCGGCTCGGACAGAACTTTCCTAAGCAATTGGATCGGAGCACCCGATGGAACAGTATGAATTCAACCAGCCCGCGGGCAACATGACCACACTGCCGCACGTGAGCGACGCGGAGCGTTCCGTGCTCGGCAGCATGCTCATCGACGGCGGCGCGCTGGAAATCTGCCTCGAGCAGCTGCGCGAAGAGGACTTCTACGTGCCCGCGAACGCGACGATCTTCGCCGCGATGCGGGACGTACGCTCGGGCGGAAACGCGGTTGACCTCGTGACGCTGACCGCGGAGCTGGAGCGGCACAATAAGCTCGACATGGCGGGCGGGATGACGTATCTGACCGACCTCGTCACGTTTGTGCCGACCGCTGCCAACGTTTCGCACTATATCACGCTCGTAGAGACCAAGAGTACGCAGCGCGCGCTCATCCGCGCGGGCGGCGAGATCATACGCGACGGCATGGACGACGAGAAAGAGCTGGAAGACACGCTCAACCTCGCGGAAAAGCGCATCTACGAAATCTCCATGCGCAAGGTGCAGGGAACGCTCATACCCATGGAGCAGATCGTGCCGCAGGCATACAACCTCATCGGCGAACTCGCGCAGCGTCGCGGAAAGATCACCGGCATTCCCAGCGGATTCATCGAACTCGACCGTATGACCAATGGATTCCAGAAGAGCGACCTGATCATCGTGGCGTCCCGTCCTGCGATGGGAAAATCGAGTTTCGCAATGAACGTTGCACAGTATGCCGCGGTGCATAACGCAAAAACGGTCGTCGTATTCAGCCTTGAGATGAGCAGCGAGCAGCTGGTCATGCGCATGCTCTGCACGGAAGCCTCCGTCGATTCCCAGCGCATCAAAGAAGGACTTATCGGAAACAACGAGATGAATAACCTCATGGAGGTCATGGATCCCATGAGCAGGGCGAAGATCTATATCGACGATTCCAGCGGGGCGAGCGTGCCGATGATCCGCAGTAAATGCAGACGGCTCTCCGCGCGCGCGGGCCTGGACATGATCGTCATCGACTACCTGCAGCTCATGCAGGCGAGCGGCAGCCGCAAGGACGGAAACCGCATGCAGGAAATCTCCGACATGACACGACAGCTGAAGCTGCTTGCGCGCGAACTCAACGTGCCGATCATACTGCTTTGCCAGCTCAATCGCGGTCCGGATACCCGCGCAGACCACAGGCCGGTCATCTCCGACCTAAGAGAGAGCGGCTCCATCGAGCAAGACGCGGACATGGTCATTCTGCTCTATCGTCCTGCGGCCTATATGGACACGCAGGAATACGAGATGGGCGACAACACGAGCCAGATCATCATCGCCAAGCACCGTCACGGCTCAACCGGATTGGTCAAGCTGCTCTGGCAGGGCGAATATACGCGCTTCCGATCCATCGCGCAGGAAAATCAGTAAACGAAGCGCATCGGAACTCCACACAAAATTTGAAACAAGGATCTGATATAGATGAAAAACGCAGATATGTTCTGCGATCTTTCCGCCACACAGGCGTGGAAGCTATTCGCGGAGGCGACCTATCCATGGGAAGTGTTACCGCAGATCAAGGCGTTTGTGCGCGCGCTGGGTCTCACGCTCTCACCCGCGGAATACAACCACCCCAGCGAGGAAGTCTGGATTCATAAAAGCGCGGTTCTATACCCGAATATCTACATTGCGGGTCCGACCATCATCGGCGAAGGCACGGAGGTGCGTCCCGGCGCGTTTATCCGCGGGAGCGTGCTCGTCGGCCGCGGCTGCGTAATCGGCAATTCCACGGAACTCAAGAACTGCATCTTATTTGATAAGGTGCAGGTGCCGCACTACAATTACGTCGGCGACAGCATCCTCGGTCAATTCGCGCACATGGGCGCTGGGGCGATCTGCTCCAACGTCAAGAGCGACAAGACGCTCATAAAGGTACGCTTGGGGAACAACATCCTCGAAACGGGACTCAAGAAGTTTGGCGCGATTCTCGGCGATCATGTCGAGGTCGGCTGCAACAGCGTGCTGAATCCCGGCACGGTGATTGAACCGTATGCGTCCGTCTATCCGCTCTCGCGTGTTCGCGGCGTGGTCAAAGCGGGACACATCTTCAAAAGCCAGGACGAGATCGTACCGCGCAAGTAACGATTGAAAAGCCGTATCTCAACGGGCAATGATGCCCGGAGTGAGCGCGGCTTTTTTGTTGCTTTTACTCCGAGAAAGCACGAATTTTGTGTCAAAACAGAAGTTGATTTCACCAACACGGTAAAATTGTGAACAGCTCGCAACATTCCGCATAACCCACTGCCCAGCCGCATTGAATCGGCTATACTATACCTATGATTACGTTTCGACACCATTCCAGATTTCTCGAGTTTCGCAGGCCGCAGGGTGCGGTTCCCTGCAACACGAGCGTTCAGATCGAGGCCGAGATCGGCGGCGATCCGGGCGCGCGCGTACAGCTGCGCCTATACAACCAGCTCGGCGTCGAGTCGTTTTTTGATATGACGCGCGAGGGTGAACGTGTATGCGGGGAGATCCCGATGCCCGGCGTTCCGTGTCTTGTCTGGTATTATTTCATCATCCGCATGTCGGATGGGCGCACGCAGTATTACGGCGCGGACAGCGGCGAAGGCCGCCTGGAATCCCATGCGCCACGTTCCTACCAAATCACTGTTTATGACGGCGGATTCGCGACGCCCACACATTGGCGCGAAGGGATCGTATACCAGATATTTCCCGACCGGTTCCGCAGAAGCAGTTGGGAAGATTTTCGCGAACGGGCGAAATATCATGCCAATCTAGGACGTTTCTTGCGGATTCACGACCGCTGGAGCGAGCGCGTTTGCTATACGCCTGCGCCCGGAGCGGAAGAGTATGAGCCGAACGATTTTTTCGGCGGGGATATCAACGGCATCCGCGAAAAGCTCGGCTATCTCGCGTCACTGGGCGTGACCACGATCTACCTCAACCCGATCTTCGAGTCCGCAAGCAACCATCGCTACGATACGGCGGACTATCACCATATCGACCCGATCTTCGGCAGCGAGGGCGATTTTCGCTCGCTGTGCGCCGAGGGAAAGGCACACGGCATCCGCATCATGCTCGACGGCGTGTTCTCACACACGGGCGCGGACAGCCGATATTTCGACAAGAATTCGCGCTATGATACCTTGGGTGCGTTTGAATCCGCCGACTCGCCATACCGAAGCTGGTATCGCTTTGTTGGAGATAGTAAACAATACGACAGTTGGTGGGGATTTCCGGCGCTGCCGAACGTCAACGAGCTGGAGCCGAGCTATACAGAGTTCATTGCGGGTGAGCAGGGCGTGTTTTCCCACTGGGCAAACGCGGGCGCTACAAGCTGGCGGCTGGACGTTGCGGACGAGTTGCCGGATGAGTTCATCCGCATCCTGCGCAAGCGGCTCAAGCAGAACGATCCGGAGGGCGTACTCCTCGGCGAAGTCTGGGAGGATTGCTCCAACAAATACGGCCCGGAGGGCCGGCGCGGCTATGTCAACGGCGACGAGCTGGACAGCGCGATGAACTATCCCTTCACGGAGGCCGCAATCTCGTTTTTAACCGCGCGGACGGACGCATATGCGCTCGACCACGCGCTGCAGACCCTGCGGGAGCATTACCCGAGACCGTTTTTTGAAGCGTGCCTCAATCTGATCAGCTCTCATGACATCATTCGCGCGGCGACCGCGCTATCGGGAGCTCCCGATCGGAATTCCGTCTCGCGCAAGTTGCAGGCGGTTTATATGCCAAACGAACAGGATCAACAGAAAGGCTACAGGAGGCTCATTCTTGCCGCCGCGCTGCAGATGGCGCTGCCGGGCGTGCCGTGCGTCTACTATGGCGACGAAGCGGGCATGATCGGTATGAGTGATCCGTTTAACCGCGGCACATACCCGTGGGGATCGGAAAACGAGCAAGTCTTTGCGGGCTATACCGCGCTGATGCGCGCGCGCAGAGACAACGCCGCGCTCAAACGCGGACTGTGCCGGATGGGCGCGCTCTCGCCGGAGGTCTACGCGGTGTTACGCTGGCTGCCGGAGAGCGGAGAGATGGCGCTGCTGTTCATCAATCGCGGAGAATGGGAGCAGACGGTGACGCTGCATCCAGACGACATTCCACAGGGCGCAGACGGGGAAAGCCCAATCACACTGAATCGGATGCTCACCGATGTGCTGACGGGCGATGAGATTGAACCGCAACACGGCGAACTGGAAACGCGGCTATTGCCTATGAGCGCAAGACTGTATTTGAGCAAGTAATTTTTTTCCGAGAGAATACGGCGGCGATATGCCGATATAGATCAACCAAAGCGAGGGATACCGGATGTTTCAACAGCAGAGAAGAGGACTTGACGAGCTGGGACGCACGATGTTGATGATAGCGCTCGTGCTTTCCGTCATCGGCATGATCGTTTCCAGATCGGTCGGATGGCTCCGAATCGTGACGAGCCTGCTCAGCGGCGCGCTGCTCGTGCTGATCGTGCTGCGCATGTTCAGTAAGGATGTGGGCAAGCGCTATCAGGAGAACATGAAATACCTGACATACGAAACCGCGGTCAAGCAGTGGTTCCGGCGCACGTTCCGCACAAAACGCGCGGGCAGTGCCTACAGCGCACCGCACGCCAAACGCGCCGGCAAGAATCCGACCTGGGCGGAGCTCAAACAATACAAGTACCTGATCTGCCCGCAATGCGCGCAGCGCCTGCGCGTCCCGCGCGGCAAGGGCAGAATCCGCGTGACCTGCATCAATTGCGGCAACGTATTCGAAACCCGCAGCTGAAGCATAGTTTTTTTCCAAAAGTCGTATTTTCGTACGATTGTGTTGTAAAAAACACTTTATTTTCTCGAAAATGATGATATACTAGTAAATAGCTAGTGATTAAACGGCAATCGAAACACACTTTGGAGGAACGAATCATGCAGGCAACGAAAGATATGCTGATCCAGCAGGTCATCGAGCTGGACGAAGGCACCGCCGATATTCTCATGAACGCGGGCATGCATTGCCTCGGCTGCGCGATGGCGCACGGCGAGAGCATTGAGCAGGCTTGCGCGGTGCACGGAATCAACTCCGACGCACTCATCGGCGAGATCAACGCGTACCTCGCGGGCAAGTAAAGCGGGTTCACGCAACAGCGTGCAAACCGGCCGCGTCGAAACACACGCGGCTTTTTTGCGCCCGTTTTCCCGTGATATCGCGGGTTGTTTCACATTCGTTCACATCCTGGACGGAAAAAAGGCATTCTCACAGGCGCCGTTGCATGATACAATGTTTTTCGGGTGCAGAAAGGAAAGGGTATATGTTTGGCTATATCCGCCCGCTGGAATGCGAGTTGAAGGTGCGGGAACAGGCGGAGTACCGCGGTGTTTACTGCGGACTTTGCAAGAGCATCGGCAGGCGATACGGGCAACTGGAACGGCTGACGCTGAGCTATGACTGCGCGTTTCTTGCGCTGACGCTGTTTGCCATTTCAGGCACATCGACATTTACCCCCGGCAACTGCGGACCGCGTATCTACCGCGGAAAACGGCCGATCGCGAACCCTTCGCCCGTGCTCGACTATGCTGCGGACGTCAACGTCCTATTGGCATGGTACAAGGCCGCGGACGATGCGGCGGATGAAAAGAGCGCGAAGGCGGCTGCGGCGCGGCTCGCATTGAAACGTGCCTACAAAAAAGCCGCGAAAGCGAACCCGCAGCTTGACGTAGCAATTCGTGGGAGCATGCAGAAACTCCACGATCTGGAAACGAATAAGACCGCCTCGACCGACGAGCCGAGCAACGCGTTTGGCACGCTGCTTGCGAGCGTTATTCTAACTGCGCCGATGCTGCCTGAGACAGAATGCACAGCCGCACAGTGGATGTACTATAATCTCGGTAAATGGGTTTATCTCATCGATGCGTGGGATGACCGTGAGAAGGATGAAAAGAGCGGGAATTATAACCCGTTTCTGCTGACGAAGATGGAACGAGAGCAGGCGGAGTTTTTGCTCAACATTACGCTCAACGAAGCAAAAAAAGCATACGACCTGTTGACGCTGAACGCGCCAAGCGGTCTACTCGATAACATCATGACCCTGGGATTGATGCATACGCAGCAGCGCGTGCTCGCGGGAGAGAGAGGCTGCGCGACGGGTGCAACCACCGCGCAGAAGGAAAAAGGAGACAAGGAATGAACCCCTACAAAGTGCTCGGCGTGAGCGAAAACGCCTCGCAGGAGGAGATCCGCGCGGCATATTTGGAGCTGGTGAAGAAATACCACCCGGATAAATATGCGGACAACCCCCTTAAGGAGCTGGCCGGAGAGAAGCTCAAAGAGATCAATCAGGCCTACGAATTGCTCACCAAGAAGCAGTCGGCGGGAAACGGTTCATACGGTTCGTCTACGGGCGCATACGGTTCCTACAACGCAGGCGGCAATTATTCGCGTCCCGGCGGCACGGCGTACAGCGGCCCGTTTGCTGCGGAGTTTGCGCGCGCGCGCTCCCTCATCAACCAGAACAATCTCAATGCAGCGCAGGCGATTTTGAACGGCATCTCCGTACACAACGCGGAGTGGAATTATCTTAGCGGCGTGATCTTTCTCCGGCAGGGTTCCTATCAGCAGGCGACGGAGTGCTTTGGACGCGCGTATGACGCTGAGCCGGACAATCCCGAATACCGCAACGCCTATACGTCGCTGAACAATTCCGGCCGCGTGTATCAGCGCGGTGCAAACGGCGGTATGGACGCTTCACCCTGCTGCGATGTTTGCAGCGCGTTGATGTGCCTCAACTGCTGCTGCGGTGGAGACTGCTGCT
>PNNR01000062.1 GCA_013824375.1 Clostridiales bacterium | reverse complement strand
TCCCGCGCATATCGCGATTATCCACACCACGTTTAACGTGATGACGACGGCGATATTGATGCCTTCGTCAAAGTTCCTTGTCAGATTGGCGACATGGACGATTCGCGACAAGCGGGAGAAAGAAGAAGAATGGCCGCTTGACGAGCGCTTCCTCGATATGCCCGCATTCGCTTTGGAACAGTGCCGGAACGTCATCGAGCGCATGGCGACGCTTTCGCGCGATACGCTCTTGATGTCGTTAGAAACCATCGAGCAGTATGACGCAAAGAAGATAGCGGTGATTGTCGCCAACGAGGACGAGATCGACAAATATGAAGACCGTCTCGGCACCTATCTCGTACAACTCAGCACCCGTCAGCTTATGGAGAAGGACAGCAACGAAATTGGTATGTTCCTGCACATGATCGGAGACTTCGAACGAATCAGCGACCACGCTGTCAACCTAACCGAAGTTTCGCAGGAGATGCACGATAAGAAAATTTCGTTTTCCAATGCAGCAAAAGGCGAGGTTCACTTGTTCATCAGCGCGCTGAGCGAGATCATCAACAATGCCGTTGACGCATTTCTCAAAGAAGACCTCGAGGCAGCGAAGCTCGTCGAACCGTTGGAAGAAGTCATAGACGCGCTTCAGGCTGAAATCCGCGCAAGGCATGTGATACGCCTCAAGGAAGGCGTGTGCACGATTGAGCTCGGTTTCGTGCTGTCGGATCTGCTGACCAACATGGAGCGCGTTTCCGACCATTGTTCCAACATCGCTGCGACGATGATTCAGACCAAGAACGAAACGTTTGACATGCATAGCTATTTGCAGTCTGTCAAGGCTGCGGACGGAAACGAGGCGTTTAAAGTGCATGTCAAGGAATACTCCGAAAAGTATGCGCTCCCGACTGTATAACAATCAAGAAACAACAGAATAGCTCTTGCAAATCGGCGTGTAAGTCTTTACGATAGACGAAATGCCGATTTGTTTCTTGTTTGCAATAAAACATGAAATCATGTATCGGATTAAGAAGGTAACGGAATGTCGATTGAACGGGTTAGAGAATATTTACGCAATATGAATCTGGAGCAACGCGTTTGGGAGTTTGACGCCAGCTCCGCGACGGTGGAACTCGCCGCGCAGGCGCTGGAGGTACGCCCGGCGCGCATCGCGAAGACACTCTCCTTTGCGTTGGGCGAGGGTTGTGTGATCATCGTCGCCGCAGGCGACGCGCGCGTGGACAATCGGAAATTCAAGGATCAGTTCTTTGCCAAGGCGAAAATGCTTCCGCCCGAAGAAGTGGAGCGGTTTACCGGCTGCGAGATCGGCGGTGTTTGCCCGTTTGGGCTGCCGGAGACAACGCCTGTCTATCTTGATGTTTCGCTCAGGCGGTTTGTGACCGTGTTTCCAGCGTGCGGCAGCACGAACAGCGCGATGGAAGTCACCTACGGCGAACTGTTTCGCTACAGCCGCTCGGCGGGGTGGGTCGACGTCTGTAAGGATTGGGAAGAGGGGGATGACAAAAGAATCAACAATGTGCCTGACGAGAACATGGAGATGCCTTCCGATGGCGAGATTACGCTGCGCATCGCATCCATCTCCGCCGCAGACGAGACGAAGGGCTACGTACATGCTTACAAGTTCGAAATCGTGCGTCTCAGCGATGCTGCTGTGGCTGGAGAGATCGACCTGCGCCTGGGCTATGTGAGAAACCTCTATTTCGGCGGAAATATCGGCTATCATGTGAATGAAGAGTTTCGCGGCAGCGGCTATGCGGGAAAAGCCTGTAAGCTCGTGTTCGAAATCGCCCGCAGGCACGGCATGCCGTATGTGATAATCTCCTGCCGTACGGATAATCTGCCATCGCGCAGAACACTGGAGAAGCTCGGTGGAACTCTGCTGGAAACGCGCGTGCCCGCGAGCTACAGCGCGTTGTACCGACTCGGCGAACGCAATCCGCATTGTTATTTTCGGTTTGATCTGTGATCGAGAAATGACGGATTGGCTTAAAAACTTGTCTTTTACATTGTCGTAATTCCATAAATCGCGAATTATAAGAATTTAATATTCCAACATCATGCAAACTGGTATCGGATACCCTGAAAGAGGAGACCGATGCCAGTTTTTTTGCTGAATCAAAGCAGTCAGAGACCGTGTCTAAACCGTAAATCTCACAGTCAACTCTCAACCACGCATCCTTCGGGAAGGATCGCAGGAACGGAGGCTGTGGATGAATCCTACTAGAATACTCACCTTTGGTTGCGTCGGTGAGGATGTCCTGCGCTTGAAGCACCGGTTGCTTGCGCTGGGATACTATGCGCCGCACATCACGCAGATCGGCACAAGCACCTTTGGAAGCGACACGAAAAAAGCGGTGCTGTCATTCCAGACGCGAAACGCGCTGAATTCAGACGGCGTCGTAGGCCTGCTGACCTGGGCCGCGTTGTTTCCGGAAGAAAAGCCGGAGCAAAAACCGGAATCTCGCGGCGAGATACCCGCAAACATCGGAGAGGCGGCGGCAGGTTTGATCTGTTCCACGCTTGAGGGCGCAAACCAGACACGCCGTGGGATTGTACTCGACGCGCTGCAGTTTGCGCATGATCCAATGCTGCCGCGCGAATATCCGACAAGCCTCTATATCCGCGGCGGAAATCTCTACAACGCGGATCTGACACCGAACGTCATCACACTTTCGCGCATCCGGTCCGGCGCGTTGCGACAGCCGGAGTATTACGACGGAGGGCGGCAGGAGATGATGGAGCGGGCGGTGATGCAAAACCCTGCAATCACGGGCGCGGACTGCTCCGGCGGCGTCGTCGGCCTATTGCGGCACGCGGGCGCGGTGAAACCCGCGTTCGACCTCGCAGCGGACGGGTTTGCCGCGAGCAAGTCGATGCGGCGCATGGAGGAAAGCGAGCTGCTGCCCGCCGACCTGCTGCACAAATCAGGCCACATCGGCCTTTACGTCGGCGGCGGATACGCGGTGGAGTGGATGGGCGGGGCATACGGCTGTCAGCTTACGCGGATGGACGCGAGGCGAGGTTGGAACTTCGTCAAACACAGAGAGGAACGCTTCGGTGCATGGACTACCTTCCTGCGTCCGAAATGGTATTAGGAGGGATTCATATGAAGGAATGGGATGTCGTCGGCGTGATCGCAACACTGATCGCGCTGATTTCCGCCGTGATAGCACCGATGATCAAGCTCACGCAGGCCATAGCGAGGCTGACGGCGACGATGGAACAGTTGGAGAAAAGCGCGGATTGCTTCGCGGCCAACAACCGTAACGCGCATGAACGCATTTGGGAACATGCACGCGAGCAAGCGGTTCAGATCAGCGATCATGAAGCGCGTATCCGCGTAATGGAAGAAACGTAACAATTATCAACATAAAAGGAGAATATGAATATGGAAATGCTTTTGAACTACGGATTACAGGTAGTGGCAACACTGCTGATCACCCTCATTGGCGTGCTGGGTACGTATCTGACTCTGCAACTTGGTAAAAATGCGAAACTGAGAAATATCAACGACGCGCAGAAGGAGCTCATTCGCGTTGCAAAAATCACTGTCGGGGAATTGCAGCAGACCATGGTTTTGCAGCTGAAAGCTGCCAGCAGCGACGGAAAGCTCACCCCGCAAGAGATTGCGTCCCTGCGCGCGAAGCTGCTGGATAAGACCGTGGAGAAGCTTTCCGCGCCCGCTTACGCGCTGCTTTATGCAGCATCGGTGGATGTCGAGGGGCTGATCCTCGGTGTCGGCGAAAGTTGGATCGAGCGCATTAAGCAGCAGCCTATCATTTCGGGATAAACGAATCAAACGAAAACGCGCCGCCTGATCACAGGCGGCGCGTTTCGTTTCCGTGCGATAGAGTCAATCAGAACTGTTTGAGGATCACCGAATCCGCGACATCTTCCTCCAGAGAACACACGCTCAGGCAGTAGTCCGGGAAGGCGGCAAGCCGTTTGAAGCGATAGTCCGTTTCTCCGTGGAAAACGGCGGAATATTCTCCGTCCGGAATGACCGCAAAGCTCGCTGGTGAGACGGAAAACCCTGTTCCTTCTGCTTTGAGATAACTTTCTTTCAGCGTCCAAATGCGGAAGAAATCTTGTTCTGGATCCGACGATTTGGCGAGATATTCCCGTTCAATCGGGTGAAAGAACCGCTCAGAAATGCGCCGCCAGTCGATCGGACGGAACCGCTCCAAATCAACCCCAACCGGATGCGCGGACAGCGCGAGTACGGCATAGTCGCCTGCGTGAGTGATGTTGAACGGCGTATGATCCACCAAATGCGGCTTGCCGCGCCTTCCGCGTTCAAAGCGGGAACGGCGCGTTTGTTCTCCGAAGACAGCGTACAACAGGAGCCCGGCGGCAAGGGTCAACAGCGCACTGCGGGAGTCGCCAAAGGAACGCACGCGCGCCTGCCGCTCTTCGTCCAGTAGAGAGACAAGCTGTTCTGCGCGTGGCGCGATCTGATGAATATTTGCTGCAATCAATTCGACCAAAGACGGTTCCTCTCGAAGCTAATTTTATCGTATGACGGTTTTCGCTCTCCATGCTCCGCTGCGATAACGGAGGAAGAAGAAGACGGAGCGCACAATCCAATCGATCATCATGCAGTACCAGATTCCCTCAAGCCCGAGGTGAAACTGTTTGGTGAGCAGCCAGCTCAGCCCGAAGCGGACTATCCACATCGTCGAAGCGGAAACGACCATCGTATACTTTGCGTCGCCCGCCGCGCGGAGCACGTTCGGGAACGCGAACGACAGCGGCCAGAAGAGGCAGCAGGAGATCGCAAGCGGCGGCAATACTGTACATGCGATTTCAAATGCTTGATCGCTCAGCGAGAACAAACCAAGCACCTGTTTTCCGAAGATCAAAAGCGGCAGATTGACCGCAGCCATGGAAATATATGTGATCACCATGAGCTTCTTCGCATAGCTGACCGCCTGCTTGTAGTCGCCCGCACCGACACATTGGCCAACTACGGTTAATATCGAAAGGCTAAGACCCATACCAGGTACGATCGTGATGTTGAAGATGCTGCCGATGATGGCGTTGGCAGCGATAGCGGATGTGCCAAGCCACGCAACAAGTGTCTGCACCAACAGTTTTCCGAAATTAAACATACCGTTTTCCAACCCGTTCGGAACACCGATGGAGAGTATGCTGCGCACCATGTTCTTCTCAAACCGGACGGGCAGGAGGTTTGTCAGATAGATCACGTTGCTCTTGCTGCGGATGAGCATCATCATCAGCACCGCTGCGACGATGCGCGCGGTCGCGGTCGCAATGCTGACGCCGAGCACGCCGAGGTGCAGCCCGTAGATGAATAGCGCGTTGAGAGAGATGTTAACAACATTCATCACAATCGACACATAGAGCGAAACGCGGGAGTTTCCCATCGCGCGGAAGAGCGCAGCACAGCTGTTATACAGCGCGAGAAACGGAAAAGAGATCGCGCTGTAGATGAGATACGTGCGCGCGCTTTCTGCGACGCTAGCCTCCACTGCGCCGAAGATGAGCCGAATAAAAAAACGCGGAGCGCAAAGCAAAGCTACGCCAACCGCGAGAGCAAAGATCAACGAGATATACACGAGCTGCCGCGCCGAAGTGCGAGCATTCTCCGGCTCTTGTCGCCCGATATACTGCGCGCAAACAACCGCACCGCCGGTGCAGAGCGCGGAGAGGATGCTGATGATGAGGATGTTCAACGAGTCGATAAGCGATACGCCGGAAACAGCAGCCTCGCCGACCTTTGTGATCATTACGACCGCGGCAAGACCGACCGTCATGGCCAGCAGTTGCTCCAGTATGAGGGGAATAATGAGCTGCCGCAGAGCCTTGTTTGTAAACATTGGACTTGCGACAGCAGGTTTCAGTTCCATAGATGATGCGTTTCCAATTATATTGATATTGCCTAACAACAATCAGGCAGAGCGGACAAGTTTAGAATTTGTAGGTTTCTGCAACATCGAGTACGAATACGGTTGCGCCTCC
Source organism: Clostridiales bacterium (assembly GCA_013824375.1). Taxonomy (GTDB): domain Bacteria; phylum Bacillota; class Clostridia; order Christensenellales; family CAG-138; genus UBA7703. The sequence continues at coordinate 29,550 of PNNR01000062.1, read as the reverse complement.
GACAGTGACGCTCATCGGCATTGCCGCGCTGTCGATGTTATGCGGAATGCCGGATACAGGCACGGTGACAACGGTTCTGCGCCGGGAATACTCTTTGATGATGGAGAGTGTTTCTTCGAGACGATCTGCATCCACACCGATCATGAGCGTGGAATTACCGCCGCGCAAAAAACCGCCGGTACTCGCGATGCGCGTGACGCTGATGTTTTTCTCGATCAGCGCGTAAGTCAGCGATTTCTGATCGTCGTTCTGTACAATTGCAAAGAGCAGTTTCATGATTAAGTTCACCTCCTGTCTCTGAATGACCGAAATACGGATTCTCGTTGATCTGCTTTTAGTATATCACAGCAAGCAGCTTACGAAAACATCGGATCGGATGATTGCGTCATTACATGAGGCTATTCGGTTGAATAACGATAAAAGAACAATCGATTGCAAGCAATTGCCCAAGCGACGCAGAAAAAGCGAATATTACAGACGGTTGAATTTTCATGCGAATTGTGAGAACATAGGACGGGTAAAAGAAATCGACTCACATGAGAAGCATATCGTTTTGGGGGTTATATACAGGAGGAGCAACACAATGGGGCAGGGGATAGAGCGGTTTTTTGACGAGGCAGGCAGACTGAAATGCTGGCCTTCCAAACAAGCGCCGCGTGAAGAAGCATATCACTATCTTGCACAAAAATTTGAGCCGGGGCGAGATTATACCGAACATGAGGTGAACGCGATACTTACGTCCTGGCATACGTTCGGAGACCTGTTCATCTTGCGCCGTGGCTTGATCGAAAGCAAATGGCTCGTTAGAATGCGCAATGGAAGCCGCTACTGGCGCAATCCGAACAAGAAGGAGGATCCGGAATGACCGCGCTGCCCAAAGGATACCGCGAGGTGCGCCGCGTAGACCTGATGCGAAACCGCAAAGAAGCGATTCTCGTGAACCTGCTTGCGCTCGTGATCGCGGGCGTGGCAATCGCGCTGGGATTCGTGCTTTGCCCGCCGTTTCTGGAAGTCAAAATCGGCATCCCTACCATTTTTGGCATGGTTTTTATGGTGATTGGCATCGTCGTCTACATGATTCTGCACGAGATCATCCACGGCGTGTTCATGAAGGCGTTCTCCGGTTTAAAACCGCACTATGGATTCACAGGGCTTTATGCATATGCTGGGAGTGATGCGCTGTTTAACCGCAAGCAATACCTGATCATAGCGTTCGCACCGGTCGTGATCCTCGGTATCATTTTAGCCGTGCTGATCGCGGCGTTTTACGAGACCGCGTTTTGGAGCCTCTACCTGATTCAAGTCGTGAATCTATCCGGAGCCGCAGGGGACTTCTATGTCGGATATCTGATCGCGCGATATGGCAACGATGTGCTGGTGTGTGATACGGGCACGGATATGGCGGTATATTCTATCCTACAGTAGCCGGATGTGTTCAAATCAAAGTTGGTCTACAGACAAAGAGCGCATCCGTTCGGATGCGCTCTTTTGCATGAGTTGTACTATTTCCGTTTTGCGATCGCCCGCTGAATGGCTTTAACGATTTCAACCATCGGGATGATCGTAAGCGCAAGCCCGAGCGCGATGCCATATTCCAGAATGCTGATGTGCTCGAAGCTGAACGCTTTCTGCAAGAAAGGCACATACAACACGACGAGAGTGAGTACAAGCGAGAGAATCGCCGCACCCCAGAGGTATTTGTTCTGGCACTTGATGGAGAACACGCTTTGCCGCTGGGAGCGCATGTTGAAGCTGTGGAAGATCTCAGCCATGCTCATCGTGAGGAACGCCATCGTCGTACCGTCGGTGCTGTTTGTAATCGCCCAGACGCCGTTCTGAATCCGCTCACCGATAAAGAACGCGGCAAGCGTAAGTATTGTTACGAAGAAGCCCTGATATGCCACGTCGAACCCGATGCCACCGGCGAAGATGCCGTCCTTGGGATTGCGCGGCGGACGATTCATGATGTTTCGCTCACATGCCTCCGTACCGAGCGCGAGCGCGGGCAGAGAGTCCGTGATCAGGTTGATCCACAGAAGATGCACGGGTTTGAGGATAACAAATCCCAACAGCGTCGCAAAGAAGATACTCAGCACCTCGCTCATATTGGAGGAGAGCAGGAACTGGATCGCTTTACGAATGTTATCATAGATACGGCGGCCTTCTTCTACCGCGCCGACGATGGTTGCGAAATTGTCGTCCGCAAGCACCATATCTGCAACGTTCTTTGTCACATCTGTGCCGGTGATACCCATACCGATGCCGATATCCGCACTCTTGATGCTCGGCGCGTCGTTTACGCCGTCGCCCGTCATCGCGGTAATGTAGCCCTTCTTGCGCCATGCGTTGACGATGCGGACTTTATGCTCCGGCTGCACGCGGGCGTAGACGTGATAGTGTTCGACGGTCTTCTCAAACGTTTCGTCGTCGATTTCGTCCAACTGCGCGCCCGTGATCGCTTCGGACGCGTCGGAGATGATGCCGAGCGTGAGTGCGATGGCGGCGGCTGTATCGCGGTGATCGCCCGTTATCATGATCGGGCGGATGCCGGCGGAGCGGCATTCCAGAATCGCGCCGATGACCTCCGGACGGACGGGGTCTATCATGCCGACGAGGCCGAGGAAGACGAGCTCGCGCTCTAGAGCCGCGGGAGAGTTATCGGCGGGCTTTTTATTATGCGAGCGCATCGCGCCTGCGAGCACGCGCAGCGCCTTGCCCGCCATCGTGGTGTTTGCCGTGAGAATTTCCGCGCGGACGTCGTCCGTGAGCGGATGTGCTTTTCCGTTCTTCCAATAAAAAGCGCACTTCTTGAGCACCTCGTCCGGTGCGCCCTTGGTGTACTGCACGAATCCGTCCGCCGTATGGTGTACAGTGGACATCATCTTGCGCATACTGTCAAACGGGGCTTCGTCAACGCGCGGCTCTAACTGCTTCAAATCGGATTTGAGCAGGTTCTTTGTGACAGCGAAGTTGACCAGCGCGCACTCTGTCGGTTCTCCAACCGCGCAGACGGTCTCATCCAGCTCCGCATCGCTGCACAGCGTCATGGCTTTCGCCAGCAGCAGCACATCGTCCGCGTAGTCTTCCACGACGGTCATCTTGTTCTGCGTGAGTGTGCCGGTCTTGTCCGAACAGATAATCTGCGCGCAGCCGAGCGTTTCCACTGCTGTGAGGCGGCGGATGATGGCGTTGTGGCGGCTCATATTGGTTACGCCGATGGAGAGCACGATGGTCACCACGGCGGCAAGCCCCTCGGGAATCGCAGCGACTGCTAACGAAACCGCAATGAGGAATGAGTCGAGGATATATCGTTCACCCGTACCGTGAAAGCGCAGGATGTTCACGATGAAGATCACTGCACAGATGCCGAGCACAAGCCAGGTCAATATATTGGAAAGCTGGGAGAGCTTGATCTGCAGCGGTGTCTGGTTGTCCTCCGCTTTCGCGATCGCATCAGCAATTTTACCCATCTCGGTTTGCATACCGGTGGCGGTGATGACGGCTTTGCCACGGCCATAGACGACCGTGCTGCCCATATAAACCATGTTCTTTCGATCGCCGAGAGTAATATCTTTCGCGCCGCCGAGCGAGAGAGCATCGATCATCTTACTGACGGGCACACTTTCGCCGGTGAGAGCCGCTTCTTCGATCTGAAGGCTCGCGCTTTCGAGAATGCGTCCGTCCGCGGGAACCGCGTCGCCCGCCTCCAGAAGAACGATGTCGCCTACGACGAGCTCTTCCGTCTTAATCCTTGTAATTTGTCCGTCGCGCATAACGCGGCAGGTGGCGGCTGCCATCTTCTGCAGCGCCTCAATCGCTTTTTCGGCTTTGCTCTCTTGCACGACGCCAAGCACCGCGTTGATGATGACCACCGCGAGGATGATGATCACATCCGCAAAGCTTTCGCCCTCGATTGCGGCGGTAACGCCGGAGATCAGGGCTGCCGCGAGCAGGATGAGGATCATCGGATCTTTCATTTGTTGGAAGAAGCGTACGATGAGCGGCGTTTTCTTGGCTTCTGTTAGTTTGTTCGGGCCGTTTTCCTGAAGTCGCTTTTGCGCTTCCACTCCTGTCAGACCATTTTCCGCTGAGGAAACGGAGGCGAGCGCAGTTTTTAGGTCGAGTAAGTACTGTTGCATGATGGCTGTTTCCTTTCGTTTTCTGACGGAATACGAGTTTCGCAGCGGGAGATGCCGGAATATGAAAAAACTCATGTACGGCAAACACGCTGACGTACATGAGTCTCGCTATTTCATCCAAGCCAGACGCGCCGGCGCGTCGTGCTACCATGTTGACTTGGAACGCGGCGTTGTGTCGCGCCAACTACTCCCTCACGCAAAATCATTATAGCAAAAAGATTTTGTATTGCAAACATAGTTTCCGCGTGTTTTCGGAGCAAGATACAAAAAACGGTGCGCGGCACATGATGCTATGGTATACTGACTGATAACTCCTGCAGGTGTTTCAGCGAATAATCGGCACCCGTGGGATATAAAATCATGCGGGGGATGGCTTATGGAGAAACAGTCGAAACGGGTCTTTAACGTCGGCACGCGCTCATTCATTACGGCGCTCGTCATTCTTTTTCTGCTGATGATTCTAACGTATGCATTGACCTTGTTTTTGCCCGCAGGCGAATACCAGCGTGTGATCACCGACGGGAAAGAGTCCATCATCCCTGGAACATATCAAAACGTTGCGGGCGGGCTGCCATTCTGGAAATGGCTGCTGTCACCATTTCTCGCACTCGGCGCCACTGGCTCCGGCACGGTAATCGCTATTATCGCGTTTTTACTCGTTATTGGAGGCGCTTTCAATGCGATGGACGAATGCGGCGTGCTTTCCTATATGTTCAACCGCGTCTACCGCGCGTTTGAGACGCGAAAATATCGTTTGCTGCTGCTCGTTTCGCTGTTTTTCATGAGCCTTGGCGCGTTTGTCGGCTCGTTCGAAGAATGCGTGCCGCTGGTGCCGATCGCCGTCGCGCTCGCGTATTCCCTCGGCTGGGATGCGCTCGTCGGACTCGGTATGAGCCTTCTTGCGGTCGGATTCGGCTTCAGCACAGGGGTAGCGAACCCGTTTACGGTCGGCGTTGCGCAGGAGCTTGTAGGGTTGCCGATGTTTTCCGGCATATGGATGCGCCTTATCGCATTCGTGCTGATTTACGGGTTGTTGATCGCGTTCCTGATCCCATATGCAAAAAAGATCGAGCGCAATCCCGCTAAAAGCATGATCTATGATCCTGCGATGGCGGATCGTTGGGCAGCACTGCGCACGGATTATGTGCAGGACAAGCGCAAAGATCGCGCGCTGATCTTGTTTGCAACGGTACTCGGAAGCGGGATATTGCTTATTCTCTGCTCCAGCTTCGTGCCATTTTTACAGGATATCATCATGCCGTTGATCGCGCTGATCTTCCTCGTCGCGGGCACGGCGTCGTCTCTCGTATCCGGCATGCGCCTGAATGCCTACTTCAAGTCGTTCGGCAAGGGCGTCGTGAATATTCTGCCCGCCGTTCTGTTGATATTGATGGCAAACTCAATTCGCTACACCATGATGGAGTCGAAGATTTTGGATACGATCCTCTACAAAACCGTCCAGCTCACGCAAAATGCGTCCAGCGGCATTGTGGTATTGATGATCTACGCACTCGCGCTGGTGTTGGAGTTGTTTATCTCCAGCGGATCGGCAAAGGCATTTCTTTTGATGCCGCTGATCGCGCCGATTGCGGATCTTTCCGGCATCTCGCGGCAGATCGCGGTGCTTGCATATGCGTTCGGCGATGGATTTTCTAACGTGTTTTATCCGACCAATCCGGTGCTTTTAATCTCACTTGGCATCGTTGGCATCGGCTACGGCAAGTGGTTCAAGTGGAGCGCAAAAATTCAGGTCGCGGTGCTCGCGCTGACCTGCGCGCTGCTCCTGTTTGCCAACTCGATCGGATATTGATAGAATCTAGTTTGGGATAAGTGGGAAACTGAGAAGCAGATTTTTGATTTCAGGTAGTAAAGGGGACTAAACGCACACAATGATCCAACTCATTGCGGAGGAACTGGAGCCGGCGGAGTTGCTGCCGGTCGGCACAACGCTGCATCGGCGCTATACCATCGACGGCGTGCTAGGACGCGGCACATACGGCATTACCTATTTCGGTCACGACGAGAAGACGGGTACACGAATCACGCTTAAGGAATACTTTCCTTATGCGCTGGCGCATCGTGCAGAGCAGGGGCTTGCATTGACGCCGAAAAACAAGGCGTGCGGTGCGCTTTTCTTTCTGGGCAGCGAGATGTTTTATCGCCAGCACCTTGCGCTGACGGACGCAAAGGGCAGCGAAAATCTCGTGACGGTCTATACGGCGTTCTTCGAAAACGGCACATCCTATGCGGTGATGGAGCGGCTCACCGGCGTGACGCTGGAGAGATTTCTCCATCTGCGGCGCAGGAAGCTTTACCCCGACGAGGCGATGTATATTGCGGCTTCGCTTGCGGATGCGCTGCTCGTCGTACACAGCCTCAATTCGCTGCACTACGACATCAACGCGCGCTCGATCTTTCTCTGTACGGACGGAACAGTCAAGCTCATCGATTTCGGCGCGGCAAAAGCGGGTCTCCGCGCGCGTCAGGAGGTGGACGACACCGAGCCGTGGATGGATATCGCGGCTATCGGCAAGACGCTTTATGAATCTATGACGGGACTAGCAGTGTTTGGCGATGGCATCCAGCCGCACGCAAACATCCCGCCGCAGTTCTTTGAGTTTCTCTGGCAGGCGAGCGGCGGAGGGGGTTATCGACGCATCTCGAATGTTTTTGAATACCGCCACGCGCTGGCTTGCGTCGAGATCGGCGCAATCTGCCCGGACGTGACGGATGAGGATGTGGCAAGCGTCGTTCCGCCGATTCATAATGCCACACCGCAGAACAGGGCACAGATTTCCTCCGTAAAAGAGCAGCCACAGGAAACGGGGCAGAAGCGTTCTATCCTCGACCGTGCGCTTGACGCGATGGAAGGCGCGGTGACCTCCGATAAAAAGCCCGACTCGGAAGAAGCGCAAAAAGAGAAGCGCGTCAAGAAAAAGGTGTGGCTGGTCTATGGCAGCGTGGTTACCGCAACGCTCATTCTCGCGCTGTTGTTGAGAGGTTTGATCCACTAAAAATATTCCCGCCTTTCGGCGGGATTTTTGTTTATAAGAAGGAGGAAGGCTTCTTTACGCAGTCTGTACTTTCTTTATTCCGAGTTTGCCGAAGAACTTGAACGTCAATGGCCAGAGCACACCGCCGACGAGCACCATCAGGAAATACCGGATGGCGTTGCCTGCATTGTGCCCGCCGCAGAGCGCGAGCAGAGGGGCTTTGAGCGCCATTCGAACAGCGATCACGATGCCCAAGCCCAGCGCGAGTTTGAGTAGCTGCGCCCACCAGACCGCCTTGACAGAAAAGTTGATGTACTTGCGCTCCAGCCAGAGCACTAGTGCGAATCCGAACGCGCCGCCGACCATCTTGTAGCCGCTCTCGTTGCATTCCAGCGAAAACTGCGTTATCGCGTTGGCGGGCATCGGAACAAGTTCGATATAGAGAACCAGCGCGGCGCCTGCGGCGAGAAGCAGCGTTATCAGCGGCGCGAACCATTTTGCGTTATTCCACGCGCGGTTCAGCAGCGGATACGCCACCGCGACCAGCATGAGAGCCACGCCGAGGGAGACGAGCACGTCCGCCGGGGTATGCACGCCCAGATACATCCGCGAAAACGCGACGAGCAGCGCCAATGCAATGCAGACGATCCGAATCCAGAGTTCCTTGCGCGCCCAGGTCAGGCCGAAGAACATGCCGGCGGAGTTCTGCGTGTGCCCGCTGGGGAAGGAATAGCCAGTTGCTTCGGCACGGGCGCTCTCCACGATCGTGAAGTCTTTGTCCAATGCCCAAGGACGCGGCACGAGGAAGATGAGCTTGAGGAACGTGTTGATGATGTTTCCAAGGAAGCTCACGTACAGCAGCAGATAGCCCGTCTTTTTGTCGATGCACCAGAAGAAACCCATGGCGACGATCATGAAGATGGTTTCTTCGCCGAAGAACGTGAAGAACTGAAACACCGCGTCGAATAACGGCGTGCGGATGGCTTCTAGCAGCTTTAAAAACTCCATATGCCCCTCCCGAAAATTACTGATACAATCATACACGATTCAAACGCATTCCAGAAGTATGGGAATCAAATTTTAAACAAAAAAGCGCCCGTTACCGGAGCGCCTGAAAGAATCGGGACAAGAGCGTTTTGCACTCTTCTTCAAGAATGCCGCCCCAGGTTTCGACACTGTGCAAAAAGCACTTGTCGGTCAAGTCCATCTTAGAACCGCAGCAGCCCGCGACCTCGTCAAACGCGCCATAGACCAATTTTCCGAGCTTGGCATTAACGCATGCTCCGGCGCACATAGAGCAGGGTTCGAGGGTGACGTAGAGCGTGCAGTCGGTTAGTCTGCCACCGAGCTTTGCCATGCTTTCGCTGAGGCAAATCATCTCCGCGTGCCGGGTCGCGTCGTGATCCCGCTCCACACGATTTTGTGCGGTGGCGATAACTTCGCCATAGCGTACCAGCACCGCGCCGACGGGAACCTCGCCCGCGTCAGACGCGAGCTTTGCTTCCTCCAACGCGAGGCGTATATAAGACTCCATCTCAGCGCGGTTTTTCATTTACGGTTCAAAACCTCGTCGGTATCAAAATTATCATACTGCACGCGTTGCAGGCAAAGTCCGTGCGGTGGCGCGGTTCCGCCCGCGTCGTCCCGGCTGCCGCTCGCGATCGCGCGGGCAAGCGCGTCCTGCGGAGAGCTTTCCGCTGCCGATCTCCAGCATTGTGCCGACTAAGATACGCACCATATTGTAGAGGAATCCGTTCGCGCTGACCTCGTAGGTCAGGAATTTGCCGGCCTGCGTCCATTCGCTCCTGGTGATCGTGCGCACGGTGTTGGTGAGCTTGCTGCCGACGCTCATGAACGCTGAGAAGTTGTGTTCGCCAAGCGCGTCCGAAGCTGCAAGCTGCATACGGGAGATGTCGATGGGTGTATGGACATGCAGCGAAGTCGTACGCGCGAACACATCCGCATGCAACCCCAGCTGCACCGTGTAGCGATAGGTCTTGTTTTTCGCGGAAAAGCGTGCGTGAAAATCCTCCGGCGCTATCTCGCTGTAGAGCACGCGGATATCCCGTGGAAGACGCATGTTGAGCGCAATTGCAAACTTGTCCGCGGGCATGCGAGTGTCGGTGTCAAAGTGCGCAACCTGCGCGCGGGCGTGTACGCCGCTGTCGGTTCTTCCTGAACCGTGAAACTGGATGTGCTCGCCTGTGATGGCAAGCGCCGCCTCGTTGAGCCTCTGCTGGACGGAGACGCCGTTATCCTGTAGCTGCCAGCCGACGTAGTTTGTTCCGTCGTAGGCAACAATCAGGCGGATGCGGCGGCTCATAGCGGCAGTTTCTCCAGCAGTATGATGCCGATGAGTATCGACGTGAGAAGCAAGCTTGAGATGAGATCGCGAGCATGGAATCGAAGCTCGCGCATGCGCGTTCTGCCTTCGCCGCCGTGATAGCAGCGGCTTTCCATCGCCATAGCGAGCTCGTCCGCGCGCCGGAATGCGGAGACAAACAGCGGAACCAGCACGGGAATCATGCTCTTTGCGCGCTGGAAGATGTTACCGCTTTCAAAGTCAGCGCCACGAGCCATCTGCGCTTTCTGGATGCGGTCAGTCTCCTCCATTAATGTGGGGATAAATCGGAGCGCAATGGTCATCATCATCGCAAGTTCGTGTGCGGGAAAACGGAGCTTCCGCAGCGGCGACATGAGCTTTTCTAATCCGTCAGTCAGAGCGATTGGCGAAGTGGTCAGCGTCAAAATCGATGTGCCCGCGACGAGCAGAACGAGTCGTAGCGTGATATAGACGGCTTGCTCAACCGCCTCCTGCGTGATATGGATGAACTTCCATTCAAACCAAACAGTGCTGCCCTGAGTGGCAAACAAGTTGATCACGAACATAAACACCAACAACCACTTCATCGGTTTCAGCGCAGAAAAGAAATAGGAAGCGGGCACACGCGCGAATAAAAATATCGCAACGAGAAGTAGGACCGGCAGCAGAAATACAAGCAGCGACTTCACCACGAACACGATTGCGATGTAGATTGCCATCAGGAAGATCTTCGTGCGCGGGTCGAGGCGGTGTACGACGCTGTCGCCCGGCAGATATTGCCCCAGAGAGATGTTAGCGGTCATGGTTCCACCTCCCGATCAGGTCCAACGCGAGTTCTTCCATACGAAAGTAGTCTTTTTGAATTTCTATTCCACGTTCGCGTAGCGCGCGAACCAGCTGCGTTGCCTGCGGTAGGTTCAAGCCCATATCCAAAAGCTCCGCACTGTGCGAAAAAACGTCTTCGGGTGATCCAACCATGAACAGTGAGCCCTTGTCCAACACAGCAATGCGGTCGGCAAACATCGCGACATCGTCCATCGAGTGCGACACCATCACGATGCCGGTGCCGTAGTCGAGCCGGAGGGATTCGATCAGCGCGAGGATTTCGCGCCGTCCGAGCGGGTCAAGACCCGCCATGGGCTCGTCCAGCACGAGATATTTCGGACGCATGGCGAGAATGCCTGCCAATGCTGCGCGACGCTTTTCGCCGCCGGAGAGTTCAAAAGGCGATTTTTCAGAAAACTCGGACGGGTTGAGGCCGACGAGCCGGAGCGCTTCTTCGACGCGCGGCGCGACCTCCTCTTCGCTAAGCCCCATATTCTTGGGCCCAAACGCAACGTCCCGCTCCACGGTTTCCTCAAATAGCTGATATTCGGGGTATTGAAACACCATACCGACCAACGAGCGGATCTGCTTGCGCAGTTTCTTTTCGCGTGTGTCGAGGCCGTCCACCAGCACGCTTCCAACGGTCGGCAGCAAGAGCCCGTTAAGGTGCTGAATCAGAGTGCTCTTACCGGAGCCTGTGTGCCCGATGATGCCGAGGAATTCGCCATCCTGCACGGTCAGCGAAACATCACCGAGCGCGGGATAGGCGAGCTGGCTGCCGGGCAGATAGGTATGGCTGAGTTGTTCGATGATAATTGGCATGTTATATCCTTATTTGTGTGTCAATTGTTTTCAGTTTGAGCCTGAAGCGCGCGGACGAGCTCGTCCGCCAGGGTGTCGCAGGTCATCGCCTCGTGCGAAACAGGCAACCCGGCCGCGATCAGTTCATCCCGCAGCTTTACAAACGCGGGTGCGTCCAGCCTGCTTTCTTCGAGCAGTGTCCGCTCATTGAATACTTCTCTGGGTGTGCCTTCCATCACGAGCCGCCCTTCGGAGAGGACGAACACGCGATCCGCACCCAACGCTTCTTCCATGAACTGTGTGATCATGACAACGGTCATGCCACGCTCACGGTTGAGCTTTCGCACGGTGGAGAGAACCTCTTCGCGCCCGCGTGGATCGAGCATCGCGGTGGCTTCGTCGAGCACGAGCACTTCAGGCTGCATCGCAAGCAGTCCCGCGATCGCGACGCGCTGTTTTTGTCCACCGGAGAGCGCGTGGCTCGCTTTCTCTGCATATTCGGTCATCTCGACTTCTTGCAGCGCTTCGTTTACACGCGTGCGGATTTCGGATGGCTTGATGCCGAGATTCTCCGGACCGAAACCGACGTCTTCCTCGACGATAGTGGTGACAAGCTGGTTATCCGGATTCTGAAACACCATGCCCACTCGGCGGCGGATCTCCAGCAGATTCTTTTCGTCACAGGTGTCCATGCCCTCCACTGTCACATATCCTTCAGCGGGCAGCAACAGCGCGTTGAGCATCTTGCAAAGCGTGCTTTTGCCGGAACCGTTGTGGCCGACAATGGCCACAACCTCACCTTTTTGGATAGAGAGGCTGATGTTTTTCAGCGCGACTTTTTCCGCACCGATATATTGGAACCCGACGTTGACGATTTCAATGAGTGCGTTCGGGGTCATTGCTTTATACTCCTGTCTTGTTGCACATTTACGCGCTGTTGTAGGGAACCGCGCTATGTGATAAAATAAAATTCCGAAGACCACAAAAAATGTGTGCATATCGGATTCACAGCAATTCAGTATAGCAAATACAGCCGTATCTTACAAGGGTTTGCACCCTTTCAGACGGCGTTGCCGCGCAGGCGGCAGGGAGCGAACGCATGAAAACACTTTTACAAAACGCGCGTTGCATCATCACCTGTGATGACAACGACTCCATCCTTCGCGGCGCGGATGTTCTAATGCAGGATGGCGTGATCGCAGCCGTCGGCAAACTTGGCATTGTGGAAGCGGACGACACAATCGACGCAAGCCGTATGATTCTCTATCCTGGACTGATCAATACGCATCATCACTTGTATCAATACTTCACGAGAAATCTTCGTCATGTGCAGAATCTGGAGCTTTTCGACTGGCTTACAGCGCTCTACGATATCTGGGCGCACCTAAATGAAGACACCGTTCGCTTAAGCTCTCTTGCGGGCATGGGCGAGCTGATGAAGTACGGCTGCACGACCTGCTTTGATCATCATTATGTCTTTCCGCACGGCGCGGGGGATTTACTCGGTGCGCAGTTTGCTGCCGCGGAATCGCTCGGCATCCGCATGGTCAGCTCCCGCGGAAGCATGAGCCTGTCCAGAAAGGACGGGGGACTTCCGCCGGACTCCGTCGTGCAAACGACGAACGAAATCTTGCGCGATAGCAGGGAAGCCATCGAGCGGTATCACGACGCGTCCGAGCTTTCGATGCGCCAGGTGGTGCTCGCGCCCTGCTCGCCGTTTTCGGTGACGTCGGATCTGATGAAAGAGAGCGCAAAGCTCGCGCGCAGCTATGGCGTGCGGCTGCATACGCACCTTTGCGAGACGATGGACGAAGAACGCTTCACAGAGAACACGCGCGGCATGCGCCCGCTCGCCTATATGGAGAGTGTGGACTTTGTCGGCAACGATGTGTTTTATGCGCACGGCATCTATTTCAATGATCAGGAACTGCAATTTTTGGCAGATACCGGCACTGGTGTTGCGCACTGCCCATGCTCCAATATGAAACTAAGCTCCGGCGTAGCGCGGATACCCGATATGCTTCATCTTGGCGTTCCCGTTGGTCTCGCGGTCGACGGTAGCGCGAGCAATGACGCCTCAAACTTAATGGAGGAGATACGCTCGGCATACTTGATGCACCGCCTGCGTTATGGCGCTCAAGCGCCGAGCGGATATGATCTGCTCAAAATGGCGACACGAGGCAGCGCGCGAGTGCTCGGAAGAAGCAAACTCGGACAGATTGCACAGGGCTATGCCGCAGACATGTTCGCGATCCGCTACGACCGCCTCGAGATGGCGGGCGCAGAGCGTGATGAAGCGAATCTCTTTGGTACGGTAGGCTACCATCAGCCGGCAGACGCAGTCTGGGTTGGCGGGAAACTCGCATGTAAGGAAGGCGTTCTTTTGAACATCAACGAGGATAGAACAGCTGCACAGAGCAGGGCGGAGATTGACCGCTTGCTATCATCCGCGGCTGTATCATAAGGAGGGATAATACTTTGGAAGAACTGAAACAATTGAACGAACTGAAACCTCGCAAGAAATTCAACGTGCGCGCTCTGGCACAGGGCGCAATCATCGCGGCAGTCTATGCGCTGTTGACGGTATTTCTTGCACCCATCTCATCCGGACTGATTCAATGTCGCGTATCGGAAGCAATGAGCGTACTGCCGTATTTCACGTTTTCGGCGGTGCCCGGCTTATTCATCGGCTGTCTGATCGCAAATCTGCTGGTCGGGGCCTCGATCTACGACGTGTTGTTCGGCAGCCTCGCCACACTGATTGCGGCGTATATCACCTATGCGATGCGCAAGCACGTCACAAAGTATCTGGCGCCGCTACCGTCGGTTATCGTCAATGCGGTAGTCGTCGGCTGGCTCTTGACGTATGTGTATCAGGTAGGAGTAAGCTATTGGGTTGCGACAGGATATGTCGCAATCGGCCAGGCAATCGCCTGTTTTGTGCTCGGCATTCCGCTGATGAAGCTGTTGGAACCTTTTCGAGACAAGCTCTTCGGCGAAGTGCGTTAATTCCACTGATCTGTTATTCGGAAAGCGGGACTAAAACCCGCTTTTCGCTTTTTTATATAGAGAAGTGGTTTATGTTGGTGCAATATTTATTTTGCAACTATTCCTGCAATTTAATTTCATAAAATCGATCATGAAATTGTAAAATGAAAGAAAATCCTGCATTTACTCGTCTTCGATGGGCGAGTTACATTGACAGGTTTCCGATCGAGAGGTATAATATCTGGTGGTAATCAATGGGTAATCCCGATTCCATACATATCTAAGGAGGCATCCACCAAATGGCAAAAACCATGACAATCGACGGTAATACCGCCGCGTCGCACGTTGCGTATGCATTTTCGGACGTAGCGGCGATTTACCCGATCACGCCGTCTTCTCCTATGGCGGAAGTTGCGGATGATTGGTCGGCAAACGGAAGAACCAATCTGTTCGGACAGCAGGTCCGCGTCGCAGAAATGCAGAGCGAAGGCGGCGCCGCTGGCGCAGTACACGGCTCACTCAAAGCAGGTGCGCTGACCACGACATTCACCGCTTCTCAGGGTTTACTTCTCATGATCCCGAACATGTACAAGATATCCGGCGAACTGCTGCCGAGCGTTTTCCACGTCAGCGCCCGCGCGCTCGCTGCGCATTCGCTGTCAATCTTTGGCGATCATTCGGACGTCATGAGCTGCCGTCAGACAGGTTTTGCCATGCTCGCCTCCGCCTCCGTACAGGAGGTCATGGATCTTGCGTTGGTTTCCCATCTTTCCTCCATCAAGAGCAGCATTCCTTTCCTGCACTTCTTTGACGGATTCCGCACCTCCCACGAAGTCTCCAAGATCGAAGTCATCGACTATGAAGACATGGGCAAGCTCATGGACACCGAGGCAGTAAAGGCCTTCCGTGCCCGTGCACTGAACCCCGAACATCCGCATCAGGGAGGCACTGCGCAGAACCCGGACATCTACTTCCAGGGCCGAGAAGCTGCCAACAAGTATTATGACGCGGTGCCAGGCATCGTCGAGCATTACATGAGTGAAGTCGCGAAGCTCACCGGACGCAAATACAATCTCTTTGACTATGTCGGCGCGCCCGACGCGGAGACCGTTCTGGTCATCATGGGCAGCGGCGCGGACGTTTCGGAAGAGACCGTCGCATACCTCAACAAGAGCGGCGCAAAAGTCGGCTTGCTGAAAGTCCGTCTGTACCGCCCGTTCGTCGCGGCGAAATTCGTCGATGCTCTGCCGAAGAGTGTCAAGCGCCTTGCCGTGCTCGACCGCACCAAGGAGCCCGGCTCTCTCGGCGAACCCCTGTATCAGGACGTGCTCAACGCGCTGGTTGAAACCGGCCACAAAGATATCGAAGTCATCGGCGGCCGCTACGGCCTCGGCAGCAAAGAGTTTACGCCGTCTATGGTGGCTGCGGTGTTTGATAACTCCGAGTCCAAACAGCCGAAGAACCACTTCACCGTCGGCATCAACGACGACGTAACCAACACCTCGCTCACCGTGACCCGTCAGGTAAACGCTTCGCCGGAAGGCACCATCGCATGTAAGTTTTTTGGTCTCGGCGCGGACGGTACGGTCGGTGCGAACAAGAACTCCATTAAGATCATCGGCGACCATACGCCGCTTTACGTGCAGGGTTATTTCGCTTATGACTCCAAGAAGTCCGGCGGATTTACCGTTTCGCACCTACGCTTCGGCAAGAAGCCGATCCAGAGCCCGTATCTGATCGATCACGCGGACTTCATCGCCTGCCACAACTCCAGCTACGTAACTCGTTATGCTGTTGCAGAAGGCATCAAGGAAGGCGGCGTATTCCTGCTCAATAGCCCCTGGACGATCGCCGAGATGGAGTGCGAACTGCCCGCTTCCCTCAAGCAGACCATCGCGAAGAAGAAGCTGCGCTTCTACAACATCGACGCGGTCAAGCTTGCGCGTGAAGTCGGCATGGGCGGTCGCATCAACACCATCATGCAGAGCGCATTCTTCAAGCTCGCGAACGTGATTCCGGTGGATGAAGCCATCGAATACATGAAAGTAGCTGCGAAGAAGTCCTACGGCAACAAAGGCGACGAGGTCGTTAAGCAGAACTGGGATGCGATCGACCTCGGCGCTAATGCGCTGGAAGAAGTCAAGTACCCCGCGGCTTGGGCGACCGCGACCGACGGCGCAACCCCCGTCAAGACCACAGACGATCCGTATTTTGCGGACTTTATCGGACCGGTTCTCGCACAGGAAGGCGACAGACTACCCGTATCCCGCTTCAGTCCGGACGGCACCGTACCGACCGGCACCACGAAGTATGAAAAACGCGGCATCGCAGTTGACGTACCCCGCTGGATCGCTGAATCCTGTATTCAGTGCAACCAGTGCGCTCTGGCTTGCCCGCACGCGGTCATCCGCCCTGTGCTCGTCAACGCGGAAGAAAAAGCAGCTGCTCCTGCTGGGTTTGAGACAAAGAAGGCGCAGGGCAAGGGGTTTGAAAATCTTGAGTTCCGCATCCAGGTCAGCCCCTGGGACTGCACTGGCTGCGGCAATTGCATCGATGTTTGTCCGGCGAAACCGAAAGCACTTGAGTTCCATTCACTGGCTGACGCCGTGGCAATGGATGAGGAGAATTGGAACTACTTCGCAACTCTGCCGGAGAAGGATTTGGAACTCAACACCGCGACCGTCAAAGGCAGCCAGTTCAAAAAGCCGCTCTTCGAGTTCAGCGGCGCGTGCGCAGGCTGCGGCGAAACGCCCTATGTCAAGCTGATCACACAGCTGTACGGCGATCGCATGGTCATTGCAAATGCGACGGGCTGCTCGTCCATCTATGGCGGCAGCGCGCCGACATGCCCGTATACGACAAACGACAAGGGACACGGCCCCGCTTGGTCGAATTCCCTGTTTGAAGACAACGCCGAGTTCGGATTCGGCATGGTGCTGGCCAATACTCAGCGTCGCAACCGCCTCGTCGATGTGGCCAACAAGCTTATTGCGGCGGAATACACCACCGATGAGCTCCGCGCGGCCGCGCAGAACTGGCTTGATAACAAAGACGACGGCAAAGCTTCCCGTACGGCGGCAGATCGTCTGATCGCGGCGGTACAGGATGGTGTTGACCTCTCCGGTACGGAGTGGGAAGCCGAATGGCTCAAGAAAGGAAAGGTTTGCGAATGCGAAGCCTGCCAGCTGGCCAACGAACTGCTTGATAGCAAAGACATGCTCGTGAAGCAGTCTATCTGGGTACTTGGCGGCGACGGCTGGGCGT
Organism: Clostridiales bacterium; assembly: GCA_013824375.1. Lineage (GTDB taxonomy): Bacteria > Bacillota > Clostridia > Christensenellales > CAG-138 > UBA7703. The sequence continues at coordinate 12,217 of PNNR01000062.1, read as the reverse complement.
ATGACATCGGTTACGGCGGACTCGATCATGTGCTCGCCATGGACGAGGACATCAACGTGCTCGTACTCGACACCGAGCTGTACTCCAACACCGGCGGACAGGCCAGCAAATCCACGCCCACCGGCTCCATCGCGAAGTTCGCGGCGGCTGGCAAGCGCACCAAGAAGAAGGATCTCGGCCTGATGGCGATGAGCTATGGTTACGTCTACGTGGCGAAAGTCGCGATGGGCGCGAACCCGAATCAGCTGATGAAGGCCGTTACCGAAGCGGAAGCCTACAAAGGGCCGAGCCTCATCATCGCTTACTCGCCCTGCATCAACCACGGTATTAACATGGGTCATACGCAGGTGGAAGAGAAGAAGGCAGTCGAAGCCGGTTACTGGCCGCTGTACCGCTACAACCCCGATCTCGCAGATCAGGGCAAGAACCCCTTCACGCTGGACAGCAAGGATCCGACGGGCAACTTCAAAGAGTTCATCACGAGCGAAGTTCGTTATGCCTCACTGAAGAAGACGTTCCCGGACGTCGCGGATGCGCTTTTCGAGCGCGCCGAAAAGGAAGCGCTCGATAAGCTAGAGTATTACAAGAAGCTCAACGCGATGGAGTAATCAATCTAAACACTCAACAAAACAGAGAACCGCGGATTTCCGCGGTTCTCTGTTTTGATTTTGTCAGCAGGAACTGCATATTAATAAAAGCGTTTGCAAGTTGAAGTTTACTTGACGGAAACAACAAGATTTCTTCACATAATCTTGAGTATGCCTTGAAAATGATTGGTTACGATGTAGTTATCAAATCGAACGGGGATAATCCTATGGAACAGTTGAAACGGGAAACGGTCATGATATGGGGCGACTCGCTCGCAAAAGGTGTTGTCTGGAACGAAACACGCAAACGGCACGCGTACAGCAAGACAACCGCTGCAGATATCGTGGCGGAAAGGCTCGGTATTAAGCTGGTTAACCGCTCAAAATTCGGCTGCACAGCGCCCGAAGGTCTGGAAATCATGGAACGTGAGATCGAAGGCGGCGCGCGCTGCGATACAGCGCTGATCGAGTTCGGCGGCAACGACTGCAACTTTGACTGGAAAGCGATCTCGGAACGCCCGGATGAAGAACACCTACCCGTAACTTCTCCCGAAGCGTACCAGGAATCGATGCGGATGATGGTTAAGCGCCTCTTGAAGCAAGACATCCAACCCGTGCTGATGACACTGCCGCCGATCGATGCAGAACGATATTTTCGCTATCTCGTCGGGGATACACTCAACCGTGAGAACATCCTCCGTTGGCTTGGCGATGTGCAGCAGATATACCGTTATCAGGAGATGTATTCACTTCTGGTCGAGAAAGTCGCGCGTGAGTTTTCGATCCGTTTGATCGATCTTCGCTCGCGCTGTCTTGCGAATCGCAACTTCTTTCGCGATTTGCTCTGTGAAGACGGGTTGCATCTCAACGAAGAAGGGCAGCGATTCATCGGTGAGCAGATTACGCAGATGGTGCAACAGGAACATCGCAGAGCAGTATAGGTATAGAGGTGTAAACAATAAACTCCCGAAGCTTCGGGAGTTTTTTATAACAGACTATATGGGTTAACCTTCTGCGACGATGTGTTCGACACCATGCGCCTTGAGCTCCGCTTCGATTTCCTGCGGTAGCGGCGAATCGCAAATTAACAGATCGATGTTTGAGAGAGTCGCAAACGTAAACGGCAAAGAACGTCCGATCTTTGAGTTGTCCATCAGCATGACGACCTTTGCGGCCTTGGCGATAACCGCTCGCTTCAATTGACTCTCGCTTTGGCTGCCGCTTGTGAATCCCGTTCGCAGCGAGAAGCCGGAAGGAGACATCAGCGCGAGATCGATATTGATGCTTGATATGAATGCCTCCGCCTGCGCACCGGAACAGGAGAGCGTGTTTTCACTGATCTGTCCGCCGGTGAGAAGCACATCGCAGGTGTGCCGCTGCGAAAGTTCAATGGCGATATTTGCGCCGCTTGTGATGACGGTATATCGATCGTTGCCCATATGGTTGGCGACAGTCATCAGCGTGCTGCCAGCGTCGAGATAAACCGCGTGACCGGGGCGAATCAGCCCCAAAGCGGCTTTCGCGATCGCGATTTTCTGGCGCGTATTCTCTCTCGCGCGCTTGCTATAGACACCCTCGATCTGAAGCGCTGCGGTCTGCATGGATATCACACCGCCGTGTACGCGGCGGATGTAACCTTGTTCCTCAAGTTGCTTGAGGTCACGCCAGATGGTCATGGAAGAATAGCCCTCGTAGAGCGACTGCAATTCGGATACGCTGACTTCACCGCGGGATTGAATATAATCTCTTACTTTTGCAATTCGTTCATTCATCATGCAAATCATCCTCCATATAACATGATTATAACACGAATGTTATGATCCAACAAGAATGTTTTCATAATACAACAAATATAACAAGAATCTGGTTGTAACAGCAAATTCCATGTATTATAGAACAGATTCTGCAAAAAAAGCCCCGCCGACTGGCGGGGATAAGAAGTGGCTTTTGATATTTATTGATTGAACCGCTCCAAAACGTCCGCAAGTTTCGGCATAGCCGGGATACCGCCACGTCGTTCGACACAGAGCGAGGCGGTTGCGTTGCCGAAGCGGGCGAAATCCGCCGCGTCGTCGATGGTGATCTGCTTGAGCGACTTGCCGGAGGCAAGGAAACGATAGAGGAATCCGCCGAAGAAGGAGTCTCCTGCGCCGGTCGTGTCAACCGCTTTTGCGCGAAAGCCAGGCACGAGCCGACTCTCCTGACCAACGCGGATGTAGGCGCCTTCGGAACCGAGTGTGATGGCAGTGATTTTTACGCCCTGTCCCAGCAACAGGTTTGCTGCTTTTTCAGGTTCGGTTTCGCCCGTCAGCAGAGGAAGCTCCTCATCGGAAATCTTTATGATATCAGCAGTAATGATCAATGAACGCATGAAGCGTATGGCTTCATCCCGGCTCGACCAGAGTGATGCGCGATAGTTTGGATCGTATGAGATAATCGCGCCTGCGGCTTTGGCGATGTCGATCGCCTCATAGGTCGCGGATCGTGCGGGCTCCTGCGTCAACGAAAGCGAACCCGTGTGGAACACTTTTGTATGCGTTAACATATCACGGTCTAGCTCTTCTACGCGTAATTGCGTATCTGCTCCCGGTTTGCGGGCGAAAGAAAACTCCCGCTCGCCGTTGGGTTTGAGCGCCACGAACGCGAGCGTCGTAAACACGTCGTCCGCTTCGATCAGCGCATGCATATCCACGCCCGCGTTCACCATTGCCTGCTTGAGGAATGCGCCATGCATATCCATGCCGACTTTACCGATAAATCCGGTCTTAGCACCGCATTGTGACGCCGCGCAAAGAAGGTTGGTCACAGCGCCACCGGGGTTTTGCTCAAATACCCGTTGACCGGCGGGGGAAATGCCGCTCTCCGTAAAGTCGATCAGCAATTCGCCGAGAGATACGATATCGTACATAATAGTCTCCTAGAGAAAAAATAGTTGGTTTTGTGTTAGTATTCGTCTGCGCAATAACAAGTTTCTTGCGAAAACGCATTTTGAAACGGCAGATAACCGCACAAAAACTGCATCAGCCGACCTGCGGAGAGTGTGTCCGTCGCGGACTCATCAGTCGGCTTACCCGCGCCGTCAAACACGCCATTGTTCCATGGCGTCATGCCGTCGATGACCGCGAGCCGGAACGCGTCGGGGTTTCCGCAAAACACGCGCAGAAGGCGGGGGACATCCACAGGGATCATCACACCCCAAGGTTGCAGGTTGCCTGACAAAGGTGCATCCGGCGGGAGTTTGACGACGCTGCCCTTCGGCAGCCGCGCGAGCATTTCGGCATACGCTGTTTCGTTTGTGGCAAGCGTTTCTTCGCAATAGAACGAGCCGTCGTCCTCTTCTCCGGAAAACAGATAGCCGTCCGGCACACCGCCTGTCTGGTGCAGCAGAAAACGAGTTCCGTCGCAAGTCAGGTCATGTATGCGTTTCTCCATGTCGGAAAGCGAACGCACCACACAGCCGCTGTAGCACGCGGTCGACTGCTCATAGATGCGGAGCAATGTTTTCGCATCGGTAAGCGTGTCCCAACTGACGGGTGTTTCCGGTTCGGTGTCCCGCGTATGAAACAACGCGTCGTAGCAGGGGAACTCGCCCACCGCGCGATAGATCGAAAAATACGACGGCTTGTGGAACGCGAGCGGGATGTTGCGTCTTCTGCATTCTTCAAACAACGCAAAGAGCACGCGCTTCATAATGCCCTGTCCCTCGTAACCTGGCAGCGTTGCCACGCCGGAGATCATCATCGCGGGCAGCGTAATATTTCGGATGTTTAGCTGCATCACCGAGCCGTGGAGGATGCTGATGATTCGTCCGTCCTCTTCCGCGCAAAACGATGTCTCGGGCGAGAACCGCTCGGCAAAAAACCAGTCGATAAAGGAAAGGGAGTCGTGAAAACGCAACTCCCAGATTTCCCTTGCCTGCTGTTTGTCCGCCGCGGTGAGCGGCCGAATCATGATCATATGGTCAGACGATGTATTTTTCGTTCTTTTCAGGGATTGCGGCAAGCTCCGCGCGCTTCTCGTCATAACCCTGTTTGCCTAGCAGCGCATAGGTCGCTTTCTTGCCTTCTTCCACGCCGGGCTGGTCAAACGCGTTGATGTTCAAGAGTTCGCCCGCAAACGCGGTCGCCATCTCAAACAGGAACAGCAGCTGGCCCACCGTGAACGCGTTGACTTCCGGCATCACGATGGTGTGGTTGAGGTGTCCGCTTTTGCTGACGGCATATTCCGTCGCCTTGAGTTCGGCCGCGATCAGCTCGTTCTGTGTGTGTCCGCAAAGGAAGGAAACGTCCGGCACGTCAAAATAGCCATCGCTGATCATGGTTTCGCAGCGGAACTTGTCGACCGCGAGGAAAGTCAGCACCTTGTCAAACGGGCCTTCGGTATAGAGCTGCACCTGAGAGTGCTGATCCGTGACGCCGAGGCTCTTGACCGGAGTCTGACCCGCATAGACGGTGTTGCCGTCCCAGTCGGTCTTTTTACCGAGGGATTCTGCCCAAAGCTGCGCGTACCAGTCCGCCATATAGCGCAAACTGTCCGCGTAAGGCATCATGACGCTGATGTTGCAGCCGCGCTTCATGCTGGCAACCTGTAGGGTGGCGAGCATGTAGGCGGGGTTTTTCCAAACGTCGCGCTGGCTGTCGCAGATCGCATCCATGAACGCGGCGCCCGCGAGGAGCTCGCGGATGTCGATGCCGCAGACGGCTGCCGCAAGCAGGCCAACAGGGCAGAGCTCCGAAAAACGTCCGCCGACGCCTTCGGGGATGAAGTACGTCTTGAGGTTCTCGGCTTTGGCGATCTTGATCAGGTTGCCCTTGTTCTCGTCGGTGGTCGCAATCAGATGCGTGCTGATGTCCGCGCCGAGCTTTTCATGCAGCAGCGACGCGATGATCAAGAGCTGGCTCATGGTCTCGGACGTGCCGCCGGACTTGCTGATGACGTTGAAGCAGGTTTTCTCCACGTCCATAACGTCCAGCAGCGCCGCCATGCGCTCCGGATCGATGTTGTCTTCGACAAACAGACGCGGGCCGTTGCGCTTGTCGCGGGGCAGGTCGTTGTAACGCAGGTGGTTGAGCGCCTGCTGCACCGCGGTGGGACCCAGCGCGCTGCCGCCGATGCCGAGCACGACGAAGTCGTCAAACTGTTCGCGGATTTTCGCCGCGTCACCGAGGATGGATTTGACGATCTCATCCTGATTATAGGGCAGTTCACGCCAGCGCATGATCGGGCGTTTGGCGCGCATGCTCACGACCGCCGCGTCCAGCTGCGCCTGCATGCCTTCCAGCTCGCGCTTGTAGATGCCGCGGTTGCCCAGTTGATCGGACATCATGTTGTTGAAGTCCAGTTTGACCCGCATGGATTGGCGCCAGGACTCGTCCAGATACCGTTCGTTCATCGATGTTTCCTCCCGTTGGTTCAGATGATGTTATCTAAAATATGCGTTTATTTTGAGTTTGTTTCACGTATTTTATCATAGATACGCGCTTGCGAAAAGTGAATCATTTCAGCGCGAACCATTACCGTAGTATGAGCGGGAGACGATATTTTTCACCCGCTCAAGGCTCTCGTACAACATCGGAATCTGCGTGTACATGTCGCTGTATACCTCGATAAACGCGGGCCCGGCGTAGCTCTTCTCGCCTAACAGATTAAACATCGACACAAAATCATATTCACCGAACCCCGGCATGTCGTAGTTTACCCCGCCGGATGAAAGCGGCGTCGCGTCACAGAGGTGCACGTTGATAATGTGCTCGCCGACCGCGCGGATATAGTCCATAGGGTCGTGACCGCTGCGCACTGCCTGCTTGACGTCCAGCGTGTGCTTGATTGCGCCATCGGTCATCGCCTGAAGGCGCAAGCCGAACTCCGGTTCGTTGAACACACACCAACTGACGTTTTCGAGCGTAAGCTGGATACCGAATCTTGCTGCGCGTTCGGCGAGATCGACGAAGATCGGCGCGATTCGCGTAAGCTCAATGTTCTTCACGCCGCCGAAGAGCCGCGCAGGCCCATGCATGACGTAGCATTCCGCGCCGAGGCGCTTGCCCGCTGCGAGCACGCGCTCGTAAAGAAACAGCGCGTCGTCCCGCTGACGCGGGTGGATCGAAAACAGCTGAGGCTCAAACTGCATGCTCATGGGGTGCACGCTGAACACGCGCAGGTTTGCCTGTGTCAGACGTTCAGCGAGCAATTCGACAAACGGTGGCTCGTATTCCATAAACGTGTTGAGAAACACTTCGCACACCTGCACGCCGTGCGCGCCGATGTCCGGAATAGCGTCCTCAATCTGCATTTTTTGAAAATAACTCGCTGTCGAAAGCCCGATATCCATTTACGTTAACCTCAATGCGTATTGTACCATGCAGTGCAAGTTTATGCCAGAAAAAGAGAAGGTTTCACGGGTGTTTGCGGTAGATTGTGCCACGTTGAAGTGGTATAATCGCTCCATGGCGAAACAAATAAAACTGGAGCAATCAAAGTATCGAACGGTAGTCATCATTGCGCGGTTTATGTCTGCGGCAGCTTTGGTTCTTTTGGGGCTGAGTTGGCCGCGGATGCTCGCGGGGAAGAGCGCATGGGTTGAGCGCGTGTATAGCGAAGGCGTTTACCCGCTCATTCGTCGTGTGATCTCGGCGGTGACTAGCCTTGTTCCGTTCTCGATCGCGGAGTTCTTGCTCTATGCAATCGTACTCTCCACTGCAATGCTGCTCATCACACGGCTGATCCAGCTCTTTTTGACGCAAAACGGCTTTGCGCGGCTGATGCGTTCGGTCGCTTCCATATTGCTCGCGGGCGGGATTGTGCTTAACTTGTTTTATATCACTTGGGGATTCAATTATTTCCGCGAACCGCTGGCGCAGAGGATGGAACTCTCCGTCACCTCGCGCTCGGTTGACGAGCTTGATGCGTTTGTCAGAAAGACGGCTTTCGAGGCGCGTGCCTTGCGCGCGACGCTGCCCGAAAACGAACAGGGTGTGTTTGAACCGAAAGAGAGCACCAGCAGGCTATTTCAAAAGCTACCGGAAGCGTACGCAGTTTTACATAGCGAAATCTCCGTGATTCCCTCCGACCCGACCCGTACCAAACAAATTCTCTGGTCAGAGGGACTTTCCTGGCAGGGCATCTCCGGTATCTATATCGGCCTCACCGCAGAACCGAACGTCAACTCCGATCAACCGCCGCTGCTCCTGTATCAGGCAGCCGCGCACGAGATGGCGCACCAGACCGGCATCGCGAGCGAGAACGAGGCGGAGTTTGCGGGCTATCTCGCCTGTATGCGTTCGAGTGATCCGACCATCCGCTACAGCGGGCTTGCTTATGCGCTAGTAGTTGCAGGCAATGCGTTGTTTGACGCGGACAGCACGCGGTATCTTGCGGTGACGGAAACCTACGGCGACGCAATTTGGCGCGATTTCTCTGCATATAACAAATATTGGAAAGCATTTTCCGGCGAAATTCGTGAGAGCGCGGATCGACGGAACGACGCGTATCTCAAGCACAATTCTCAGACAAGCGGTATCAAAAGCTATGGCGAGGCGGTCGATTTACTGCTTGCATATGAAGCTAAGTATGGCGCGTCCTGACGCGCGGTTGGTCATGATTGACAATATCGATCGGATTTCACTGTAAGTCCAAACAAAAAATTAGAAAGCATAAATATATTTCATATTTTTAGTCGTTTTGGGTTTACAAACCGCATTTCTTGCTGTATGCTGATAGGGAAATAGGGCATTTCTATCTATAATATTTTTAGGAGTGAAATACATGATCGACCTGACGAAAAACCGCGAAGGCCTTCAGCACAGCATCGACAGAGCGCGCGAGAAGGGCATCATCATCCCGAAGATCTCTCAGATGCGCAACCCGGATCTGATTCCGGACAGCATCAAAGAGAAGCTGACGAACGTCGGCCTCTGGGACATCAACCCGCTGAACCTGTTCCGTATCAGTTGGCGCAACGAACAGAAGGAAGTCGGCGGAAAATTCGGCGGCGTGAACTTCATCGAGATACCGTCCGCGCTGACCGGCGTCAAGGCGCGTATCATCATCCTCACCGGCAAATGGTTCCCCACGGGCTGCCATAAGGTCGGCGCATCGTTCGGCTGCCTCGTGCCGCGTCTGGTGACGGGTCAGTTTGACCCCACCTACCACAAGGCGGTCTGGCCGAGCACCGGCAACTACTGCCGCGGCGGCGCGTACAACTCCGCTCTGCTTGCCTGCCAGTCGATCGCGATTCTCCCCGCCGAGATGAGCAAAGAGCGCTTTGAGTGGCTCAAGACCGTCGCCGGCGAAATCATCGCAACCCCCGGCTGCGAGAGCAACGTCAAAGAGATCTTCGACAAAACCTGGGAACTCAAGACCACCCGTAAAGACGTCATGATCTTCAACCAGTTTGAAGAGATGGGCAACTGCGTCTGGCATTATCAGGTCACCGGCAAAGCCATCGCGGATGCGTTTGAGTCCATCAAGCGCGAAGGCGACCGCTTCGCTGGCGCGGCCTTCACGAGCGGCAGCGCGGGCACCATGTCTGCGGGCGACTACCTGAAGGAAGTCTATCCGACGAGCAAACTCGCGGTCGGCGAAGCGCTCCAGTGCCCGACCCTGCTGAACAACGGGTTCGGCGGCCACCGCATTGAAGGCATCGGCGATAAGCATGTGCCGTGGATTCACAATACGAAGAACACCGACATGGTCATCGACATCGACGACGAAGACAGCCAGAAGCTGCTCCGCCTGTTCAATGATCCGGCGGGTCAGAAGTACCTTGTCGAAGAAGTCGGCGTTCCGGCGGACTTCATCAGCAAGCTCTCGCTGCTGGGCATCTCCGGCATCGCGAACATGCTCTGCTGCATCAAGATGGCGAAGTACTACGAGCTGACCGAGCACGACGTGCTCGCAACCGTCGCGACCGACTCCGGCGTGATGTACGGCAGCCGCATCGAAGAGCTCGCGGAAGCGGACGGCGCATACAGCGTTGTCAAAGCCGCCGCGGACTATGCCGAGCACCTCCATGGCATCCGCACGGACGTCATGGAAGAGCTCACCTACGAAGGCCGCAAGCGCATCCACAACCTCAAGTACTACACCTGGGTCGAACAGCAGGGTAAGACGGTCGAGGAGATCAACGCGCAGTGGTACGACGAGAACTACTGGACCGATATGCACGCGGAAGCAACGCAGATCGACGCGCTCATCGACGAGTTCAACGACGCGACGGGCCTGCTCAAGAAGCTGTAATCCTTCTCGAAAATCACACAAACAAAGCCCCGCCATCCGGCGGGGCTTTTTGCGGTGCTAGATTTTAGTTTGTGGATTGTTTACGGCGTCGGCGAAGCGGCAGCGTCAACGGGCGCGAATGGCGTTTTGACCACGAGTGAAAACTCCATACCCGTCACGTCGATGTCGGTATTGATCTCCGCGTAGATCGCGTTTGTGCCGGTCGATAGCACGGTCGTGCCGACGGTGTTGTGAATCTTTCCGATGCCGCTGATTTTACCGTCGCTCGTCGTGTAGACGATGTTCACCTCGCCGTCGAGCGGAAGGGGATACGCGTTGACGCAGATGCCGTCGAGGAAGGTGCCGTCGTCGTATTCATACAACCTGAGCGCACCGAACGAAAGATATTGCCAATAGTGGTTGACCTCGGAGATCGTGTTGCCCAGCCCGTCCGTTGGTAACGGAGCCGACGTGATCTCTGCGGTAAACGGCTCCGGCAGCGGCGTAGGCGTCGCGGCGGGCGTCGGCGTACCTGCGAGCACGGGCGTCGCGTCTTCGCAGCCCGTGAGCGCAAGGCTCAACAGCGTGACTGCGATCATGACAATGAGCCAGCTGCGCTTCATGCATGGTCTCCGACCGCGTCACGCAGGAGCTTCTGCTTGAGATCGTATAGGTGATCCGAAAGGTCGACCTTGTAGGTATGCGGCATCAAAAGGCGCTTATACTCGTCCCACATGGAGGCGAGTTCGCGCTTGGCATACGCCGCGATATCGTGGATATCAGGGCATTCATACACCTGTTTGCCAGCGATGAAGATCGGTTGGAGCAGCTCGCGTGCGGTGAAGTTCGTCAGCGTCATGCGCTTATATGTTTGAATCGGGTCGAAGATGCGCAGGGGCTTGCTGCTGTCAATGGTCTCATCTTCGAGCGCGATCAGATCCGCAACCGCCATGCCGTCCTTGTCATAGAGGCGGAACACCTTCTTATAACCGGGGTTGGTGACCTTCGCGGGATTGTCGGAAATCTTGATCTTCGGTATGAGCTCTCCGTCCACGATCTCGCCGCTCATCTTGTAAACGCCGCCGAGCGCGGGATTATTTTCACTCGTGATGAGCCGCGTACCAACACCCCAAACGGTGATGCGCGCGCCCTGCATCTTGAGGTCGCGGATGACATACTCGTCGAGGTCGCTGCTGGCTGCGATGATCGCGTTCGGAAAGCCTGCTTCATCTAGCATTATACGCGCTTTTTTACTTAGGTACGCAAGGTCGCCGCTGTCGAGGCGGATGCCGATCGGATCGTGTCCGCTCTCGCGCAGTTCTTTGAACACCGTGATGGCGTTGGGGACGCCGCTGCGGAGCGTGTCGAAGGTATCAACCAGCAGCAGGCAGCTATCGGGAAATGTGCGCGCGTAGGCACGAAACGCGGAGACCTCGTCCGGGAAGCTTTGCACCCAGCTGTGTGCGTGCGTGCCGGAAACGGTGATGCCGAACATCTGCCCTGTGAGCACGTTGCTCGTCGCGTTGCAGCCGCCTATGATGGCGGCTCTCGCGCCATAGATTGCCGCATCCGCGCCCTGCGCGCGGCGAAGGCCGAACTCCAGCACGCTGTCTCCCTGCGCGGAATAGCAAATCTGGCTCGCCTTGGTGGCAATCAGCGTCTGGTGGTTGACGAAGGTCAGGATCGCGGTTTCGATCAGCTGTGCTTCCATCATCGGCGCGCGGACGCGAACGAGCGGCTCATAGGGGAATACGACCGTGCCCTCCGGCATGGCGTAAAGATCGCCGGTAAAGCGGAATGTCTTGAGATATTCTAAGAACGTCTCGTCAAAGAGCTTGAGAGAGCGCAGATACGCAATGTCCTCTTCGGCGAAGTGAATGTTGTTGATGTATTCAACGACGCTCTCCGTGCCCGCCATGACGGCGTAGACGACGTCCTCCTTGGGACGGAAGAAGAGGTCGAAGATGCCCTCGTTTTTCTGCATGCCTTCCTTAAAGTAGCCATACATCATGGTGAGCTGGTACAGGTCGGTCAGCATGGTGAGATTTCGCATGGGGGAAACCCTCCTTTGAATCATCGGCTGTGCAAGATAGAGATAAAACTCATCAAAACCGATTTTCTCTATTATAGCGCGATTGCGCACGAGAAAAAAGAACGCCGTGTTTTGTTTTTTGAAAGAAACTGTGTCGGGGGGATTATTCAGCGTTTTCCGCGTAACCATTGGGTTTCTGTTTGGCGGTGAAACTGTGATTGAAAACGATCAAAAATGAGCTTAAAAAATTGCCAAAACCGATTGACAACAACCCGTCCTGCGGCTATACTTACATGGTGCGCGGCAGTGCTGGAATTGGCAGACAGGCACGTTTGAGGGGCGTGTGCGCGAGCGTATGGGTTCAAGTCCCATCTGCCGCACC
>PNNR01000051.1 GCA_013824375.1 Clostridiales bacterium | reverse complement strand
TACCCCATCCGTCAGTGCAAGAAGGACATCGCGCGCATGATCGCGCGGCGGGAACGGCCGTGCCTGATGTATCACATCGGCAAATGCTGCGCGCCCTGCTCCGGCGATGTCACGCGCGAGGAATACCACAAACTCGTTGACGAGGTGATCTCGTTCCTCTCCGGCAACACGACAGATATCCTCCGCTCGCTCAACCAGCAGATGAACGAAGCCGCGGAGACGATGGATTTTGAAAAAGCCGCAATCCTCCGCGACCGCATTCGCGCGATTGAGAGCCTGAATGAAAAACAGGCAGTCATTGCGACCACCAACACCATGTTGGACGTGTTCGCCCTCGGCAGGCTCGACACCAACGCGGTCGTGTTCGCGCTGTTTGTGCGCAACGGCAAGGTGATCGGCACTGAGAAATTCCGCATGGATGCGGACACTGAGGAGAGCAACGCGGACATCCTCTCCGCCTTCCTCTCGCAGTACTATGCCGAGGCAGTAACTTTCGTGCCGGAGGTATTGCTCTATCAGGACGCAACGGACATGGAGACCATCTCCGGCTGGCTCACAGGGCTTGCCAAGCGCAAGGTTGAGGTGCATCGCCCGCAGCGCGGAGAAAAACGCAAACTCACCGAGATGGCATATCGCAACTGCCTCGACATGCTGGAGAAAGACGCGTCGCTGCAAAAGCGCGCATGGGAACGCGGTGAAGGCGCGCTGACGCAACTCTCCGCGATACTCGGACTGGAGACAGTGCCGACGCGCATCGAATGCTTCGATAACTCGCACATTCAGGGCAGAGACACTGTGTCGTCCATGGTCGTCTTCACCGACGGGCAACCGGACAAAAGCGCATACCGCAGGTTCCGAATCCGCGCGGACGCGGGCGGCAACGACCTCATCGCCATGCGGGAGGCACTCACACGGCGGTTCCAAAAGGCATGCGACAACGACGCGGGATTCCTGCCGGTGCCTGATCTGCTCGTCATGGACGGCGGACCCGCGCAGCTGAAGGTCGCGCTGGAAGTTTTGGAAGAGTTTTCTCTCGACTTTATCCCGACCGTCGGCCTCGCGGAGCTCAGTGAGACCATCTATATCCCTGGCGAGGAGATGCCGATTCAGCTGCCGCGCAATTCCGCGCCGCAGCACCTCATCGAGCGTCTGCGTGACGAGGCGCACCGCTTCGCGATCAGCTACCACCGCAACGTACACAACCGAAACGCGCTGTATTCGGTGCTGGACAGCATCCCCGGCGTTGGCGACAAGCGGAAGCGCGCGCTGTTTGACGCGTTTTTAACAATCGAGGCGATTAAGTCTGCTTCTCAGGAGGATCTTGCGGCAATACCGCTCATCGACTCCCGCACGGCAGACTCGATCTACCGCTTTTTTCATTCTGAAGAAACCGCATTGAAGCCGGAACAACCAAACAGACCAGAAGCATAACAAAAGCGCCCTTCACAGGCGCTTTTTGACTATCGTTTGCTCATTCATTGGTATAACGCAAAAGCTTTGACTTGAATCATCCGGTAACCAGCTTACCAACGATGGGTACGCCTTCCAGTACACTGATACCATGTGGAGATTTATTCATGATGGCATCCGTTAGGTCTTTCCCGCCGGAATAGCCTTCGTGTGTGCCAGTTTTCCAGTGGTGATCGTTGGTAACGTCGTAAATCACGCCGTCCACCGCAATATAAATCGGATTTCCGTTCTTACCGTTGTACTGTTTCAGTTGTTCCAATGTGAGCTGCAGTGTGCCATTTGCAGCGGAAGGTGTGGTCGCAGGCGTAGCGGTCGGTGCTACAGTGGGCGGCGGGACAGTCGGCGTTAACTTCGGTGTTGGCGTAAAATTTGGCGCTTCTATCTCAAGCACAACAACCTCAATCAGATCCGGGGTCGCGGCAGAAACTTCCACTGGAGTATTTGCGCAACCTTGTACGAGGAACACAAATACGATTATACTCACAGCTATTGCTGCGATTCGTTTCATATGAAAAACTTCCTTTCGCATACATTATCTCCTAATCATGTATATCATGTTTGATTCGTTTTAAAAAATCAAATCTTCAAATCATGTTTATATCATTTAACCAGAAAATAGCACAAGAATCGGTTGCGCTCAACCGATTCTTGTGATTTCCGTGTGACTTTATCACGTATATGTTGTTAATTTGCCGTCATTTGATCTGCAATCAAACGAATTAGCTCATTTATACCTTCCGGGGCAGGAACAATATAGGTGCGTTCCGCCGTCTCAAGTTTTAGCGATGGCGCAACATGCTTCTTTGTCACCGCAACATCTTCGACACTTACAGTGCGGATCTCGCCATACGTTACCATGAATGTTTCGCCTTCTTTACTCGAAGTCGGGTTCGGCAAACATAAGCCTGAAATCCCAGCGTCGTCCAGTGTGACGAATACGGCGCTCAACCGTTTCTTTGTAGCACGCGTTGTCAGGCATTTAAACCCCAAGTACAACGCCAAAGCGAAGCTGATCATCACGAACATCTCCGGTGCGACGGCGGTCACGAAAGCAGGTTGCCCGCTGCTCATGCGAAGGAAATTGATGATATTGATCGTGATAACGGCAAGAACGACGACTACATTGCTCCAGAACGCAAAATCCAACAGGCTCGTCACCTGACGATCCGCCCTTACGGTAATCTTCTGCATACGGCAGTACCCCGTTTCATATTGATTGACGCAAACAGAGGGCGGGTATCCCCGCCCCCTGTATGAAAATACTGCTTACTCTTCCTCTTCTTCTTCCTTCTTCGCCGACTCGATGATCTTCTTTGCGATGTTAGCGGGGACGTCCTCATAGCGGACAAACTCGCTCGTGAAGGAGCCGCGGGACTGCGTCATGCTGCGCAGGTCCGTCGCGTACTTGAACATTTCGGAGAGAGGCGCTTCCGCAACGACGACGGTACCGCCGTCCACGGGGTTCATGCCCAGCATGCGTCCGCGGCGGGATGAGAGATCTCCGCTGATCGCGCCGACGTAGTCGCTCGGCACGAAGATTTCGTAGCGGTAGATTGGCTCGATGAGCGTCGGGTTCGCCTTCACGCAAGCCGCTTTGTAGGAAAGACGGGCGGCGGATTTGAACGCGACTTCCTTGGAATCGACGGGGTGATATTTTCCGTCGTAAAGCGTTGCCTTGATGCCGACCATCGGGTAGCCTGCGAGCACGCCGCGCACGAGCGCTTCCTTGAGGCCTTTTTCAACGGCAGGGATGAACTCCTTGGGAACAACACCGCCGACGATGGCGTTGACGAACTCGTATTCCACGCCTTCGGGAGCCGGCTCAAAGCGCATCTGAACGACGCCGTACTGGCCGCTGCCGCCAGACTGCTTCTTATGCTTACCTTCTGCTTCTGCCATGGTGTGGATGGTTTCACGATACGGAATACGCGGATCGGAGAGCTGTGCTTCCACGTTGTTCTTGTTCTTGAGCTTGCCGCAAACGACCTCGATATGCATTTCGCCAAGACCCAGAATCAGAACATCGCCTGTTTCCGCGTTCTTCTCGATCTGGATGGTCGGGTCTTCTTCCTTGATGCGATTGAGGCCGGAAATGACCTTGTCGTCCTCGCCCTGCTTCTTCGCGGTGACCGCGAGGGAGATCGCGGGTTTCGGGAACTCGATCTCATCAAACACGATGGGATCGGCTGCGTCGCAGAGCGTGTCGCCCGTTGCGGTGTATTGAAGCTTCGGCACAACGCCAATGTCGCCAGCATGCAGTTTTTCCATCGGGTAGGTCTTCTTGCCGCGCATCAGAGCCGGAGCTGTGGGCTTTTCCGCCTTCTCTGCGTTGGCGTTGTAGAGCGCAACACTGATATCCAGCGTGCCGCGGTAGACTTTTACGATCGAGTATTTACCAAACTGGTCGAACGTGGTCTTGATGACCTGAGCTGCGAATTTGCCGTCCTGCTTGACGGCGACGTCCGCACCAGTTTTAACGCTCTTCGCGTTCGGTGCTTTTGCCATGTCCGCGGAGGGCAGGTAGTTCACGATTGTGTCGAGCAGCGTCGCGACGCCGATGTTCTGTGCTGCGGAAACGCAAGTCACGGGTGTGATCACGCCGGTCTGCACGCCAACGGAGAGGCCCTTGAGCATCTCTTCGCGGCTAAGCTCAAATGTGTCGAGGTATTTCTCCATTAGCTCTTCGTCCGCTTCCGCAGCGGCTTCGGTGAGCTTCTCGAAGTAGGACTGCGCCTGGCTCTCCATGGCGGCGGGAATGGCAACTTCCTTCTCGCCTTTGCCGTCAAAGAGTTTGCCGGTCATGTTGACGACGTCCACATAGCCCTTGAACACGCCGCCTTCAATGATCGGCAGCTGAATCGGAACCACACTGGGTCCGAATTTTGCGTTGATTTCGCCCATGACCTTCTCGAAGTTCGCGTTTTCGCGATCGAGCTGATTGATGACGATCATGCGCGCCTTATGCGCTTTCTCGCACATGGACATGGCCTTCTCCGCGCCGACGACCGGACCGGAGACAGCGCTGATGACGATCAGCGCGCTGTCGGCAAACGTTATCGCAGCCGTCACTTCGCCGTAAAAGTCGAAGAAGCCTGGTGCGTCGATGACGTTGATCTTTGTGTTCTTCCACTCCAGCGGAGCAAGGGCGACGTTGATGGAAATGCCGCGGGCGATCTCCTCGGGATCAAAGTCGGTGGTGGTTGTGCCGTTTTCAACTTTGCCAAGGCGGTCAATCAGCCCTGCATTGAACAGCATAGCCTCGCTCAGCGTGGTTTTACCCTCGCCGCCATGCCCGAAAACGCCGATATTACGAATGTCTTTCGCGGTGAATTCCTTCATTTCGGTTCCCCCTGTAGATGATTTGAGCGTATAATACGCTTATTTCGAATCCGCTTGGTACGGATGCAGTTCCAAGAATCAGGAGAAGTTTTGATTTGCAGCGTCCGGGAAAAATATCGCGCCACATATTATTTTAACAGCTTCAAAACGCCTTGTAAACCACAAATTTGGGCTCTTTCGGCGTATCGATCAGACATTCCAGCTCGCCAGATACGCTTCCTGCTCATTCGTGAGCGTGTCGATTTTTACGCCGAGCGCTGTGAGTTTGCGCATCGCTACTTCTCGATCGATCTCCTGCGGAACCGCGTAGAGTTTCGGTTCGAGCTGTCCGCGTTGATCCGCGACATAGCGCGCGCAGAGCGCCTGAATTCCGAAGCTCATGTCCATGATCTCAGCAGGATGTCCGTCGCCCGCAGCAAGATTGACCAGTCGGCCTTCGCCGATCACGTTCAGCCAACGGCCGTTCGGCAGCTCAAAGCCTACGATGTTCTTTCGCATCTCCTGTTTGTCGATCGCGATCTCGGCAAGCCGGTGTACGTTGACTTCCACATCAAAGTGGCCCGCGTTGGTCAGGATCGCTCCATCTTTCATAACCATAAACTCTGGTTCGTCGATGACCTTGATATCTCCCGTTACGGTGACAAACACGTCGCCGAGTTTAGCTGCCTCAATCATCGGCATCACGGCAAAGCCGTCCATGACAGCCTCGATCGCTTTGATGGGATCGACTTCCGTGACGATCACGGCGGCGCCGAGACCTTTTGCGCGCATTGCTACGCCCTTGCCGCACCATCCATAGCCCGCAACAACGACAGTTTTACCCGCGATAACGAGATTGGTCGTACTGTCGATGCTGTCAAAGACGCTCTGGCCCGTACCATAGCGATTGTCGAAGAGATGCTTGCAGTCCGCGTTGTTGACCGCGAACATCGGAAAGCGCAGTTCTTTGGACTTATCCATCGCGACAAGACGCACAATGCCTGTAGTAGTCTCTTCGCATCCGCCAAGAATCTTACCGATTAAATGAGGAAATTTCGTGTGTATCGCATGTACCAGATCGCCGCCATCGTCGATGATGATGTCCGGTTCGCCATCAAAACGCTCTCGATGCACTCTTCGTACTCCTGCTTCGTCGCGCCGTGCAGGGCAAAGACGTTGATGCCGCCAGCAGCCAGCGCCGCAACGATGTCGTCCTGCGTAGAGAGCGGGTTGCTGCCGGTGACGAACATCTCTGCGCCGCCTGCCGCAAGCACGCGGCAAAGATAGGCGGTTTTCGCCTCCAAATGGATCGAAAGAGCAACTTTTAACCCCTTGAACGGCAAATCCTTTTCAAAAGTCGAGCGAATGCCGTTTAAAATCGGCATATTGCGGCGTACCCACTCTATCTTCTGTTCGCCCTGTTTTGCCAAGGAAATGTCACGAATTCGAAACATATTGATTTCTCCTTAAATTGAATAAGATGGATGTATTTCAGCGAATGGTAGTCTTCGGAAAATATGCTTGTTGAGAAAACACATTAATAGCTGCCTGAAGTTGCGCATCCTTGGCCGGATCAAGCAATTCGATCGCCGAATTTTTCAGATCTTCCGGCAAGTCGATCACGATATCCGGCGTGATTCCGATACCTTGAATACACACGCCGTTCGGCGTATAGTATGCGTCTGTTGTCATCTTTGCCCAACCGTTTTGTCCGCTCAGGTGGAAGTAACTCTGCACAATACCTTTTCCGAACGTTTGCGTGCCAACGATGGTTGCTAGATCATAATCCTGCAGCGCGCCGGCAAGAAGCTCGCTTGCCGATGCGGAATTGCCGTTGACAAGTACCACGATGCGCATCGTAAGCTTTTCTCCCCCCTCGGATCGGTAGATATCCTCATCGCCGTTCTTGGAACGGATGCTCACGATGACCTTGTCTTCGGGGATCATCGTATACGCGACGTTGAGCACTTCGTTCAACCCACCGCCGGGATTATCTCGAAGGTCGACGATCATATTCTCAATACCCTGCTCCTGGAATTCGGCAACCGCATTGGAAAAATCTGTCGCTACACTGCCATTGAATTCCGTAATGCGTAAATAACCAATGCTTCCATTGAGCACGTTTGAACTGACGCGAATGATATGAATTTCCGCTCGCAGCACACTGACCGTCGTCAACGATCCATCACGCAGATATACAAGCTCATCGGGAACGGCAGAATCGTCCGAAAAATACGTGATTACCTCGTCAAGGCTCTTTCCAGCGGTTGCCTTTCCATTGACTTGCGTGATGATATCGCCTTTGCGGATGCCCGCCTGATCTGCCGGAGCGCCGCTGTAGACGTTCTGTACAAGAGCTCCCATATCGTCCGGCGCCTGAATGGTAATGCCGATGCCGACATAATCACCCGCGTTATTGGTCAATAGCTCCTGATACTCTTCCTCTGTGAAATACTGTGCATAAGGATCGTCAAGCTTGCTGATCATGCCGCGCATCGCAGCATCCAGCAGCTTGTCTATCTAGCTCTTTGTCTTCATAGAAGAAATATTGCGAGTGGATTGTATCGGCAAGCTCCTGCAGCGCGCCGGTATCAAGCTTGTCCGTCTTCTCGCGCTGCCCGGTTGTGAACACCATGAACAGCGAAAGCACTACGACGATGACTAAGCAGAGTATGATGGTGATGGTTGAAAGATCAGGCTTCCTGTAGTTCGTAATCATCGCTTCTTTCTTTGTATGAAAGTCAATCCCCTGTCGAAACATCTTGAATAACATTACTTCCCGTTGAGAATCGGACCTAACACTCGATTTGGCATGTCTTCAAGCGTGCAAACATCATGATGACGTTCCGGCTTGCCAAGAAGCTCGCTCATGCCTCTGGGAATCGGAGCGTTTGTCAGCGCGTTGAGCCGATCCGCATTCACAAAATCATCCTCGCCCGCCTGTTCAAACGCGCCAAGCACGTCGCTTGCGAACTTATACGGATTCGCGGTAGAGAGCAGCACCGTCCTAGTCGTGTCCCCAGTCTTTTCCGCATAGCGTTCATAGACGCACTGCGCAACCGCCGTATGCGGATCCATGAGGTAGCCCGTCTCGTCAAAAACGCGCTTGATCGTCTCCAGCGTGTCCTCTTCCGTGCACCAGCCCGCGGAGAACGTCTGCTTCAGCTCGTCCAGCGCACGCTGCGGCAGGGCATACATGCCCTTCTCTTTCAACCCCTGCATCCATTCGCGCACCAGCGCGTCGTCCCGGTTCGCGAGCTCGAAGAGCAGGCGTTCGAGGTTGGAGGAAATCAGGATATCGATCGAGCAGCTCATGCTCTGATAGAACGGGCGGTTTTCGTCGTAGACACCGCTCTCGAAGAAGTCCGTCAGTACGTTGTTGCGATTGGAAGCGCAGATGAGTTTGTGCACAGGCAACCCCATCCTGCGCGCATATTCACCCGCGAGGATATCGCCGAAGTTGCCTGTCGGCACGCAGAAGTTGACCTTTTCGCCCGGCTGGATCTCTCCGCGCGCAACAAGCGTCTGGTAGCTCGTGAAATAGTACACGATCTGCGGCAGAAGCCTGCCGAAGTTGATCGAGTTCGCGCTGGAAAGCCGCCAACCCTTTTCGTCAATCTGCTGCGCAATCTCAGCGTTGGCGAATATTTGCTTCACGCCCGTCTGCGCGTCGTCAAAGTTGCCGTAGACGGCGCAGACATCGACGTTTTCGCCTTCCTGTGTGACCATCTGGAGGCGCTGCGCCTCGCTGACGCCGCCGTGCGGATAGAACACCAACACGCGCGTACCTTCGACATCCCGAAAACCTTCGAGCGCTGCCTTGCCCGTATCGCCGGATGTGGCGACAAGAATATAGACTTGCTTCGTCTCACCTGTCTGACGCAATGAACTGCGCATCAGATGCGGCAGTATCTGGAGCGCGACGTCTTTAAACGCCATCGTCGGCCCGTGCCAGAGTTCCAATACGTGCTCGCGTTCCGTGAGTTTGACAACAGGTGTGACGTCCGCGTGGTCAAAACTACCGTAAGCCGCGGCGATCATACGCGAAAGATCGGTGGAGTCGGTCTCGGGCAGATACGCCTGCATGACGCGGTGCGCGGTTGCTAGATAGCCGCCGCGCACGCCGTTGTTCCAATCAATTGTGGGATACGACTCGGGTACATACAGTCCGCCGGAGGGGCTGATGCCGCGAACAATCGCTTCCGCAGCGATTACTGGCTCACCGCCTCGCGTGCTCAGGTAACGCATGGTGTTTCCGGTTCCTTTTCTGCTGAGTATTCTGTTTGCTTTATGTAGATCGCAGCTTTCCTGCCGTAGCCTTCAAAAAAGACGAGTGTAAAAAACGGTTTTACCGCTATGTAAATTGAACGGTCTCGTTGCTTACAGCACATACTCCTTCATATACGAAGGGACGGTTTCTTTGCTGCCGGTTATGCTCATAATCACGCTGAGGTTGTTTTTTTCGGCAAACTTTTTCAGATCGTCGAAAAGCCCCTCGAGAGAGTCGAGTTCGTGGCCGATGATGTTCAGAAGCCCGTCGATATAGACGGTCTCTAAATCAAAATCGCTCGCCGCAAGACCGCAAAGGAAACCATAAAGCATTTTCGGGGTTTGAATGCCATATTCCGTTGCGTTAATGAAGCGAGCTTTTCTGGAGAGGTCAAAGATATAACTTGTGTCGTTGTCAATGAAGATTGTGTTGCCTTTTGCCGTCAGGACAGACTTGTTTGCCATTTCGAGAATCTGCTTTGTCTTTCCTGTGCCCTTTTCGCCGAAGATGACTCCAATCAAAGCCGTGGCCCTCCTTGTGCTTTTTTTCATTATAAGCCTTAGATGGTTGCGTGTGCAAGCGATTCGGTCAAGTTTCACCTATATATAGAAATTCGTCAAATAACGACCACAATTAAACGACTTTCCAACGAAAAACACCCGCGCAGTGAAATGCGCGGGTGCGTTGCGGAATCTTTTTTACAATACTGTTTTTATGATCTGATCGACTAGTTTCATGAACTTTACGGAGGATGTTGCGGCCGTTTCCTGCACCTCGTCGTGGCTCAGTGTCTGATCGAGTATCCCCGCCGCCATGTTCGTAATCAGCGAAATGCCGATGGTTTTAATTCCGCAATGCGCGGCGGCAATCGCTTCCGGCACGGTGGACATACCGACCGCGGACGCGCCTACGGTGCGCGCAAAGACGATTTCCGCGGGTGTCTCGAATGTTGGACCGGAGAACATCATGTATACACCTTCCTGCAACTTTACCCCCGCCACTTTTGCCGCTTCTCGTATGCCCGCTCGTAAGTCGCGATCGTACACGTTGCTTTGATCCGGAAAGCGCGGGCCGAAACTCTCATCGTTTTCCCCGATCAGTGGATGCGAACCGGAGAAGTTGATGTGGTCGGAAATCAACATCAAGTCTCCCGGCGAAAAATCGGGGTTCACACCGCCGGCAGCGTTTGTGAGCAGAATTTTCTCTACGCCGAGCCGCTTCATCACCCGGACCGGAAGCGCGATCTGAGACTGTGAATAGCCTTCATAATAATGAAACCTACCTTGCATGCAGATCACTGTTTTGCCGAATAATTCGCCGATGACGAATCTGCCTTTGTGTCCTTCCACGCGGGATTGCGGAAATCCGGGCAGTTCGTTGTAATTCACAAATCGTTTGTTCTCAATCTTTTCCGCATAGCCGCCGAGCCCGGAACCGAGTATCAAACCGATCTTGCAATTTCCGCCGCAGAGCGGGGAAAGAATGTCTACAGCGTTCTTGATTACGTCGTTCATGCGTTATGCCTCATAAATTTCGCCAAGGAAAGATGTGCCGGCGTTCCACTTCTCGCCAGTTAGATAATCCAACACCGTAGCGCCAATATCGGCAAACGTATTTCGCGTGCCGAGGTTGACGTTGGCTTTCACGTGTTTGCCGCCGACGACGAGCGGGATATATTCACGAGAATGATCCGTGCTGTCTGTCGTCGGATCGCAGCCGTGGTCGGCGGTGATCATGAGAATATCATCCTCCGCCATCGCGCTCATGATGCGCGGGAGCGCTGCGTCAAAATATTCCAGCGCGGAGGCATAGCCTTCCACGTCGTTGCGGTGTCCGTAGAGCATATCAAAATCGACCAGGTTGGTGAAGATGAAGTCACCCTTTCCCTCTTCGAGGAACCGAATGGTCGCCTCGATACCCGCGTGGTTGTTCTTTGTGTGGTCGACCGTCGTCACGCCGCGGTGACAGAAGATATCTTCGATTTTGCCGACGCCGACGACGTCTTTGCCATGCTTGACCAGTGCGTCGAGTACGGTGTCCGTAAACGGCTCCACCGCGTAATCTTTGCGGTTTTCGGTGCGCTTATATGCGCCGCTGGTTCCCTCAAACGGGCGCGCGATCACGCGGCCGACGAGGAAATTGTCGTCGTTGAGCAGTTCGCGCGCGATCTCGCAGATGCGGTATTGCTCCGCCAGCGGAATCACACCCTCGTGCGCCGCGATCTGGAACACGCTGTCGGCGGACGTGTAGACGATGGGTTTGCCGGTCTTCACATGTTCATCACCCAGGCGGGAAATGATCTCCGTTCCGCTGGCAACTTCATTACCAATGGTGCCACGTCCGATCTTTGCTTCAAATGCGCGCAAAAAATCTTCGGGGAAACCGTTGGGATAGGTTTTGAATGCCTGCTTGAGCGGCAGTCCCGCCATTTCCCAATGTCCGCAGGTCGTATCCTTCGCCTTGGTCAACTCGGCAAGTTTACCGTATGCGCCTTTGGGCGTGAGACCGAGCGAATCCAGCCTGCTGTTTTCGATGGCGGCAAGTCCCAGTGCCGTCGTGTGTGGCATATCGAGTTTTCCGCGCACTTTGCGGATATTTCCGAGTGTATGGGAACCGGCGTCGCCAAACTCCGCAGCGTCCGGCTGTTCTCCTATGCCGACACTGTCAAGCACAATGACGATCGCACGTTTATGATTTATTTTTCTCGTATCCATTTTTTCTCCTTGTCGATGAAAGCTGTATGTTCTGAGTTTTGCTTTGATTGATCTTGATGATTTTAGTCACCTTTATTCTAGTTTAGCCCGTTTTTCATTCTGCGTCAATGAAGCAGCGTGACCCCGTCACTATGCCTTTTGATTCACTGCTTCAAATAATGGGCAAAAAAAAGCCATGCTTTCAGCGCGGCAAAATGATTTCTATTTACCGTTTCAAATAGGTCAGTGCGCGTTGTGCCATCATAGCGACAAATTCCAAATTGCTGGGTTTTCCTTTGTAGTCGTTGGCCGTATAACCGAAATACTCACGGATCGTATCCGAGTTGCCGCGCGTCCATGCGATTTCGATCGCGTTTCGCACCGCGTGTTCAACAAGCGGAGGGCGCGTGTTGTAGATCTTTGCAACGGTCGGATAGATGTCGTTGGTGATGCTCAAATCCACGGGTGATTCGCTCATGGCGTAGATGCGAATCGCATCCCGCAGATAGTAATAACCTTTCAGATGTGCGGGTACGCCGATTGCTCGTATGCCCGCCGCGATCTGGCTTTCGAGGATGTCCACAACTTCGTCCGCCTTTTCTGTTTCGCGCTCATAGAGGCGCATAAACTCCAGCACGCGAAGCTGTACGAGATCATATTTCAGCGGCTTGGTGAAACAATAGATTACGCGGTCTTTTATGATATGAAGCAGACGATCGTCTGCCAGAGCGGTAGTCACAAATACAAGCGGGCGTCTGTCTTCACCAAGCTTACCGATGAAATCCAGCACACTGATGCCATCTAGGTCATTTAGAAACAAATCAAGAATCAGTATATTTACATCACGCGCCAATATGGTTTCGATCGCTTCCCTTCCCGTGAAAACGCTTGGAAGGAGACGGATCTCATTCAGCGATTGAAACCCGGCTTCAATTCCTCTTGCGTCCAAGACGTTGTTGCTTGCGATCAACAGGTTCTTTTTCATGTATTCTCCAATGTCAAGTGCTTCAAGTAATCATCGTTTCAGTCATTGATGGGTATTATTGCTCCGACATGTCTTCGGCTCGCGGTAAGACAGTATTTCAACCGTCAAAACGAACAGGCGCCGAAATCTCCGCCGATATGCCAAAATAACCCTTTTCTTCGCGATGATTCTATTAATTAAAACAATTTCACCGCTGTTTCAGTGACAACTTCGACAAATGATACCGTTATTCTGCTAAAATATGCGCTTCATCGCCGACTCCGCAGCGTCTATGAGTTGCTGTGCATGTACAAGCGCAACAGCATCGTCTTCCCCGCTGCCCATGATGCGAGCAATTTCACGAGCACGCTGCTCTTCGGTGAGTTTCACGGCGTTAGAGCGCGTATGCTCCCCGGTTTCCACTTTGTATACGAGATATTGTTGATTCGCATAAGCCGCGATCTGTGGCAGGTGCGTAATGCAGAGTACCTGATGGTTCTTCGCGATCTGACGCATCTTGACTGCGACCGCTGTGCCGATCTGCCCGCTGATTCCGCTGTCGATCTCGTCGAACACCATCGTTGGAATACCGTCAATATCCGCAAGAATACTCTTAAACGATAGCATGATGCGCGATAACTCGCCGCCTGACGCGACTTTGCTAAGAGGTTTGACTGGTTCTCCACGGTTGGTTGAGAGCAAAAACTCCACACTGTCCATGCCGATTGCGGAAGGGATTTCACCAGTTAGCACTTCAAATTTTGCAGAAAACGCCGCGTGCGGCATCCCGAGATCGCTTAGCTCCGGCAATAGGTGTGCACTCAAACGCTCCGCAGCCTGTTTGCGTAAAAGAGACATCTCCGCGCTCAGCTCGTCATATTCCGTTTTCGCCGCGGAATACTCTGCCGCGAGCTGCTCTCTGCGTTCTTCCGCGTTGTCGATGAGGTCCAATTCTTCCGCGCTCTTTTCACGGTAGGCAAGTATCTCCTTGATGTCTGCGCCATATTTGCGCTTAAGTGTGCAGATCAGTTCCAGACGCGACTCAATTTCATCCAGCATGCCGGGTTCAAACGAAAAATCAGTTCGATAGTCCCGGAGTGTGTAGCTTGCGTCTTCGAGATCATAGTATAGCGCATGAAGTTTTTCCGAGAGCTGCTGATAGTCAACACTGAGCCGCGCGATGCCGTCTAGCATATGAAGCGCGATGCTAAACGATGCCAGCGTACCACCGTTTTCCAATTCATCTCCGCTTAGAGCTGCGTTCGCGCCCTCCAGCCCTTCCATCACGGCCTGCGCGTTTTGCAGCAGCCCACGCTGTTCCTCAAGCTGTTCTTCTTCTCCGACGGCGAGATTTGCCGCGTCGATTTCTTTAATTTGGTAGGTCAATAAGTCGACCCGTCTCGCGCGTTCCTGTTCGTTGAACTGCGCGGCGTGCAGCAGTCTTCTTGCTTCTATAGCTTTTAAATATACTTCCTGCACGCGCGTTTTAACTTCCAGTGCATCCTTTCCCGCAAACCGATCCAGCAGGTTGATGTGTCTTTTTTCGTCTAGCAATGATTGGTGCGCATGTTGTCCGTGAATATCTACCAGCACATCGCCGACGAGCTTTAGTACACTCGCGTTGATAAGCGTGCCGTTTGCGCGACAGACGTTTTTCCCGCTGAGCGAAAACTCACGATAGAGAGTCAGCTCGTTCTCCTCGCAGTCGATGCCCTGCTCGGCAAGCACCTCAAAAACAGGCTCTCCTGCCTGAAGCACAAACGTCGCTTCGACGCTCGCCTTCTCTTCGCCGGATTTGACAAGTTCGCGGCTTGCGCGTTCACCCAGTACAAAATTGAGCGCTTCAATAATAATGGATTTTCCTGCGCCGGTTTCACCCGTCAACACGGAAAACCCACCGAAGAACGTAATCGCCTGTTGGTCGATCAGCGCCACATTATGGATAGTTAACTCTTTGAGCAATTTCGACGCCCTCCTGTTTTTATGAGCATCTACGATATTATTGTTTTGAAATACAGCAATGCGCGCTCATCATGAGAGCCTCCCGTTCGGAGGCTGACAGGAAAGCGCGCAATATCCGCAAGAAGGGCCAAGTTATTTCAGCATTTTCTGGAACTTCTTGATGACGTCGCCGACGCTCTTCGCGTCACGAACTGCAATAAAAATAGTATTGTCGCCCGCGATAGAGCCGAGGATGTCCGGCCACTTGAGGGTGTCCACCGCTTCCGCAGCGGCGTTTGCGCTGCCCGCGATGGTCTTGATGACAATCATGTTGCCCGCGCTAGTCACAGAGAGCACGCAGTTGCTGAACATGCGGATAAAGCGTTCCTGTAGGTCTGCTTCCGCTTTTTCCACCGTCGCGTAGCGATAGCGCCCTTCCGGCGTAAGCACCTTGATCAAGCGCAGCTCCTTGATGTCGCGGGAGACGGTCGCCTGGGTGACGGAAAACCCATGATCACGCAGTTTTCCGGCAAGTTCCTCCTGCGTTTCGATGTTCTCCGAAGCGATGAGTTTGGAAATCATGTCATGCCTTTTTGCCTTCATGTTTCAAATCCCCAATACTAAATTAATAATGAGTGCTTCTTACAGATGCTGAACTGTCGAGGAACGATTCGTCGGGGCTTGGAGTCGTGTTGTTTATTTGGATGCCGAAACCCTTTTCGGCAAAGAATCCGAAGATCGACTGTGCTCAGGTAAGTTTCTGTCTGATGAGTTCGAATACATTGTGTTCCTGAAATCGTATGAATCGGACGCGTAGGTTGGAACGTGTCACAATGATGCGATCATCAGGATTGACGTTGCGGAGCTTGATGCCGTCACCCGCTACAAATCCTTCACCGTTGACGCGGAACGTCCAGACTGCGTCCGGCGCACTGACGATGGGACGGATGTGCAGCGTATGCGAGCATACTGCCGTCACGATGATGCTGTCGAGCGACTGCGTCACAACAGGGCCGCCCGCGGAAAGATTATATGCCGTGCTGCCGGTTGGCGTGCTTGCAATAATGCCGTCCGAAAAAACGGATCCTACGGATTGTCCGTCGCAAAACATGTCGATGTGGATTGTCCCGGAAAATGACTGCTTCGCGATCATGATATCGTTGAGGCAACTAGCAAATGGCACTTCGTTGATGCTGCATAGAAGCGTCATGCGCTCCTCGATGCGATAGTCTTTCCGTTGAATCCGCTCGATCGCGCTTGAGAACTCGTTCATTGCGATTTCGCTTAAAAACCCGATTCTTCCGAGGTTGACGCCCAATAGCGGAATATTCCTTTGGGCAGCTTCCGAGGCAAAGCGAAGCAATGTCCCGTCCCCGCCGATCACGACAAGAAGCTGTGGCGCATATTGCTCAAGACGCAACGCTTCAACGCTGTCGATCGCGATCGCTTCTTCGCCAAGGCCAGTTGCCTGCTCCATCAAGCGGGCACGAAATTCGGCGATGCCTTCCTTATCGAGATTCCCAGCAAAGCCGATTTTCATCGTTTTCGCTCCCAAAAAGATAATATGTACATATTATATGGCGTCACTTATAAAAATACAAGAGAAATTATGAATATGTATGCTTTATATGCACGAATTGTGTGCGTCATCAACAACAGAAATGGCTGTGTTATGGTCGATTTCAGTTGCAAATTGTTTGTTATGTATGCATTTTTCCAGATATAAGAGAAACTCGATATTGCCTTTCGGACCGCGAATGGGTGAATATGTCAGCCCCCTTACACAATATCCCGAATTATGAGCGACATCAAGCACACGGTCGATTACCTCAACATGCGTGCTCTCTTCCGAGACGACACCATGTTTGCCAACTTTATTCCTGCCCGCCTCAAACTGCGGTTTGATGAGAGCGACCACCTGCCCGCCTTCCGTGAGACAAGAAATCAGCGGCGGCAATATCTTATCGAGTGAAATAAAGGAAACGTCAATGGACGCGAAATCCAAACCGCCTTCAAACCACGCTTGTTCCATAAATCGTGCGTTGGTACGTTCCAGCGTGACAACACGTTCGTCGCTACGCAATTTCCAATCGAGTTGTCCGTAACCCACGTCTATGGCATATACTTTTTTCGCACCATGCTGCAGCATGCAGTCCGTAAAGCCTCCCGTTGAGGCGCCGATATCCGCACAAGTTTTATCCGTTAGCGTGATCGGAAACGTGTCCAAAGCCTTTTTCAGTTTGTATCCGCCGCGGCTGACAAACGGACAGGTATCCCCGCGCACGTTGATCTGCGCGTCTTCTGTGACAAATTGTCCCGCTTTTTCCGCCTTTACCTCGCCTAGATAAACCTGTCCTGCGAGCACGAGGGCGTGCGCCTCCTCGCGGCTTTTGGCAAGCCCGCGCTCAAACAGCGCGACATCAAGGCGCGTCTTCATGAATGTTCCTCCGTCAGTTTCTCTTCCAGCGCTTCAGCGGTGAGTCCGCAGAACTGCCTCTGATGATTCACGCAGGCCTGCGAAACAGGATCGTTCGGCACGCACATCCGAACGACCGGAACCGGTGAGAGAGCTGCGTTTACGCGCAAACCGAGACAATCTACGCCTTCTTCCATAACGATAACGCGTTTTGCTACATATTTGACTCTCGCCAGCATCGCTTCATCCATCGGCTGAACCGTTCGCGCGTTGATGAGTCCGGCACCGAGTTTACGGCATACGTGGATTGCGACGGCGACCATCGCGCCGGTTGCGATGACAACTCGATCATTGATTGGCAGCAGCTCTTCCCAAACGCCTTTTTCTACCGGCTGGGCAGAAACAGCTTGCATCAGGCTCCCGCGCGGATAGCGTACAGCTGCGGGTTCACCGCGCGAAATCGCGAGCTCGAGCATATGGACTAGCTCCTGTTGTGTAGCAGGCGAGTAGATCGTCATGTTCGGCATGGTCGAAAGAAACGCGATGTCATATACGCCCTGATGTGTCTCGCCGTCGTCACCGACGAGGCCCGCACGGTCAACCGCTAGGACAACCGGCAATTTTTGTAAACAGATGTCATGCAGAATCTGATCATAGCCGCGTTGCAAGAATGTTGAATAGATCGCGACAACGGGCTTGAGTCCGCCTGCCGCCATGCCGGCCGCCATAGTCAGCGCGTGTTCTTCCGCGATGCCTACGTCAAAGAAACGGTTTGGGAAGCGGCTTGCAAACTCGCTCAACCCCGTACCGATCGGCATCGCTGCGGATATCGCCACGATCGCCGGATCTTTTTGGGCAAGCGATACTATCGTATCGCCAAAAACACTGCTGTTGCTCTTTTTCAGCGTGGTTTCAACATCTCCCGTATCGATGGAAAACGGAGCGACGCCATGGAATTTTTCCGGATTACGTTCTGAAAAGGTATATCCCTTGCCTTTTTGTGTAATACAGTGGACGATCACAGGGACATGCAATTCCTTTGCGCGTCGGAACATTCTTATAAGTTCATCAATATTATGTCCGTCGATCGGCCCGAGATATAGAAACCCCATGTCCTCAAACAAGCGAACAGGCATCAAAAAGCTTTTGATGCGGTTTTTCAAGTTCTCCATATGGCGCGAGAGCCAACGGCCGAATATACCAGAATCCAGCGAGCGAACCAACCTTCTCTTGAAACGTACGTACCATCTGCTGGAGCGCATATTTACAAGCATTCTATGCACGGCTCCGACGTTCGGCGAAATCGACATTTCGTTGTCGTTGAGAATCACAATCATTGGAACATCAGCCTGACCCGCGTCATTTAGCCCCTCGAACGCAAGCCCGCCCGTGAGCGCGCCGTCACCGACGAGCGCGATGGCGACGCCATCTTCCTCGCGCAACTTCATCGCGCGTGCCATGCCGAGCGCCGCGGAAATCGCCGTTGATGCATGTCCCGTATTGAAATGGTCATGCGCGCTTTCCTCACGCTTGGGAAACCCGGAGAGGCCATCTGTCTGCCGCAATGTACAGAATGCTTCTCTGCGTCCTGTAATAATTTTATGTGCATACGCTTGATGCCCGACGTCGAAGATGATGCGATCTGTCGGGCTGTTGAACGCGCGGTGCATGGCGATGGTCAACTCCACTACGCCGAGGCTGGAGGCGAGATGCCCTCCGCAGCGTGCGATGTGTTCAATCATAAATTGGCGCATCTGCGCCGCGAGAACGGGCAGTTCGCTTTCCTTTAGCATTTTAAAGTCTTCCAGCGAGTTGACTTTATCGAGTACAGGGTAACGATTCATTGTGTAATATTCTTTCTTATAAATGTAATATGGTTAGATCAGGATTTCCGCGTTAACGTAAAGCTGATCAGCTCTGTGAAGAACGCGGTGTTTTCGCCGACCTCGAGCACAGCATCCCGCGCTTCGCGAGCATAAATCTTAGAATATTCTTTTGCGCGCTCCAATCCATAAACGGTCACAAACGTCGTTTTGCCTTCTTCCGCATCTTTGCCGACCGTCTTTCCGAGCACTGTGGCTTCGCCTTCGGTGTCAAGTATGTCATCCGTGATTTGAAACAGCATGCCATATGCATCCGCAAAACGAATCAAGGCTTCGCGCTGTTCTTTGCTTGCGCCCGCACAGGCAGCTCCCGCGGCAACCGACGCGCGAAACAACGCGCCCGTTTTATAATCCTGCAACTGGCGCAGAAGCGACTCATCCCCACCACTGTTGACGTCGAGGCTCTGACCCATGACCATCTCAAACGAACTTTTAGAAATGGCTGTAAGCGCATCTATATGCGGGCAGAGTGAAAGAGCATAAAATGCGAGGGACAACAGACCGTCTCCGGCAAGAATCGCGTTTGCCTCGCCGAATGCTTTATGATTGCTTGGTTTGCCGCGGCGCATATCGTCGTTGTCCATCGCGGGCAAATCGTCGTGAATCAGCGAATATGTGTGAATCATCTCCAATGCACATGCGGCAAGCAGCGCGTCTTCCGGTTTGCCGCCGCAGAGTTCACAGGCCGCCATACAAAGCGCGGGACGTATACGTTTTCCACCGGAAAACACGCTGTAAGCCATGCTTTCCTGCAAAATCGGTGCGCGATCACCTTCGCTGAGCAACTCAGCGAGCTTCTCCTCCGTCAGACGGAGTACTGCGTCAACCGTTCACTCAGCATCGCTCTTCGCCTCCGCTGTCTCGTTAAGCCGTGTGATGGTCGCCTCATACGCGTCGAGCTGCCGCTCGCAGGATTGTACGAGTGTCATGCCCTGTTCGTATAGATGAATCATCTCGTCGAGCGAACCTTCCGCGCTTTCAAGTTTGCTGACAATATCCGAAAGCTTCTGCATGGCTTCTTCAAACCGTACCGATTGCTCCATCTTTCATTCTCCTTTTGTGTTATCCGTTCCCGTCACCGTTTCAATCCGTGCGCCCGCAACGCCGTCGCGCATGCGGATATTGACCGCGTCGCCGGGATGCATGGCGGTTACTCCGCCGAGCGCGTGACCGCCCAAATTGGTCAAAATCGCATAGCCGCGCTCCAGCACGGCGGAAGGATCGAGCGCCGTTAACTGCGCGCGTATGCGGGCAAGTTCTGACCGCGTATCGCTAATTTTTTCCCGCGCGCCGCGAAATGCGCGTTCTCGGATGCCGTCAAGTGTCTGCCGTTCGTTCATGAGCCTGTTTTCCAGTAAACGAAACGCTTTTGCAGAGGCGAAAAGTCTGATATTCGATCGCATACGCTCCAGCTTTGCGTTCAACGCGCGGCGCATCCTTTCGCTTTGCAGCCGCACGGCTTCATAGCAAGCTTCCATCTCCGGCACGCATAATTCCGCCGCTGCGGAAGGTGTCGGAGCGCGAAGATCCGCGACGAAGTCCGCAATCGTGAAGTCCGTCTCGTGCCCGACCGCGCTGATGACGGGAATTTCGCTGTTGAAGATTGCCTCCACTACTACCGGCTCGTTGAATGCCCAGAGGTCTTCCATGCTGCCGCCGCCGCGACCGACGATCATCACATCCGCCGCGTGTTTGCGGTTTAGCTCCGCAATCGCTTTGGCGATCTCTTCCGCGGCGCCTGCGCCCTGCACGCGAACGCTCGCGACGACGACCGGCATGCGGGGAAACCTGCGGTGGATGATATTGAGGATATCCTGCACAGCAGCGCCCGTTCCGCTGGTCACGACGCCGACACGACGCGGTAAAAACGGAATCAAACGCTTGCGCGTTTCATCAAACCAACCGTGCTCTTCCAGTTCTCTTTTCAGTGCGAGAAACTTTAAATACAGCTCGCCCTCGCCGCTCTTCTTGAGGTAATTGGCATAGAGCTGGAACGAGCCGTCCTTTTCGTATAGCGAAGCTTTGCCGTAGAGCAGCACCTGCATACCGTCCTGCGGTTGAAAGTTGAGGCGTATCGCCTGCTGACGAAACATCACGCAGCGCACAAGCGCGTTTTCATCCTTGAGCGAGAAATACAGGTGCCCCGACGAGTGCCGTTTGAAGCCGGTGATCTCGCCGCTGACCCTGAGGCCACATAGGTTCGGGTCGTTGGAGAGCACGAGTGAGACGTATTCGTTTAGTTCGCTCACGCGAAACACAGGCGTTAAAGCCTGCTCCATGCCGTTCACCTCCCGTAATCCTCGCACCCCGCTCAGCGCGATTGTTTTTGATAAAAGTCCCGTGCAAGCAGCGCGGTTCCGACGGCGTTGTCCGAAGAAAGTCCGTTTTGCGCGTAAAAAAGTTCCTGCTCCAACCTCTCGCGCAACAGTGTGCGCAACAAAAGGCTGCCCGATACGCCGCCGGAGAGCAGTGCCTTCTTCACACCTGTTTCGGCAAACGCGTTGGTGAGAAGCTTTGTAAACGTGCGCGCCATGCAGTCATAGACGGCATAGGCAACGGCTTCCCGATCCGCACCGCTGTCGATCAACCGCTGGCATTGCGACTCCTGCCCGGAGAACGAGCAGTTGAGTCCGCGGACGTTTGCGGGCAGCTTGATCGAACGATCTTGCGCGGCATTCGCAAGCAATTCGAGCGAAACGCCGCTTGGGAACGGCAGCCCGAGGCGAACGCCGACGCGGTCGACAAACTGTCCCGCGTGCAGATCGTCACAGCCGCCGATGCGCGTGATATCCCCGAGTAAACCATTCTCCCGCCGCACGAGCAGAAGATCCGTTGTTCCGCCGGAAAGATGCATCGCAAGAAACAAGCCTTCGGAAAACTGTTCCTCCTGACCTAGCAGCGCGGCGCGGACATGTCCCGCCTGATGTGTGGTTTCGAATATTGGAATATCGAACGAAGATGCGATCGAAACCGCCGCGAGTTTTCCCGCGAGAAACACTGGCATATAGGACTCTTCCGCGGCGGTCGGTTTCGCGCTGACTGCAACGGCTTGAATCGTATTGCGGTCAACGGAAGATAATATTGCCTCTATCAACGGCGGCAGGTTGCGAACGTGTTGAAACACGGCGTCGCTCTGCCGAAGACCCCGATTGCCCAACGGCACAGAAAGCATCGTTCTCCGCTCGAAAACGATGCCTTCGTTTGAAACACAGGATACAGACGTCGTATAGTTGCTGGTATCGACGCCGAGAAACAGCCCGTTCACGGGGAAACGAGCTCCTTTGCGACGCTGCCGAGAATGCCGTTGACAAACGCGTAGGAGCGCTCTCCGCCATAGCGTTTCGCGAGCTCCACCGCTTCGTTGATCGCGGCGCCGGTCGGCACGTCTTCTTTTCGATATAGCATTTCATAGATCGCAACACGAAGAATACTCAAATCCACTCGCGCGATGCGATCGATCATCCAGTCCTTGGAATAGCGGCTGACGTATTCGTCGATCTCTTCCGTATGCACCTGCACGCCTTCGAGCATCTGGCTGACGTAGAGAAGATCCTCCTCATCCAGCGTGCCGAGCAACTCGGCTTTCTCGCAGACGTGTTCGGGAGTATCCTCTCCGCCCAACAGATTGGAAAAGTGCATCATCATTGCGACTTCGCGCGCGGTGGTTCTGCTCATGGTCGATCGAATTCCAGTCTATGTAGATTTCTTGGTTTGCTTCCTCAGTGGATGCAGGGCTTTATGCTTTTTTGCCAAAGAGCTTATTGAAAAAATCCTTGATTCCCTCCGGTCCGCTCTGGTCGAGCAGATAACCGAACAGGAAGCAGATCGCGAGGATGACGAACAGCAGGATCGTGCGCCAGAAGCCGATGGTGAAGAACAGAATTGACAGCACCAGACCAACGAGCACAAGAAGCACGGTAAACTTATGGGTTTTTACAAACTCCAAAAATGCGTTCATTGTTTTTCCCTCACTCTGCACGGCTGACGGCGGTCGCCGTCGCGGCTGGAGTCGCGCTTTCCACCAGTACACCTATTTCATTGACATGGATGCCTGTCAGTGCTTCCACGTTCTCTTTCACAGATTTCTGCAGCTCGCCAGATAGCGTGACTACATCCGTATCCGGCAGTACGCACAGGCGAATGCCGAGGGTGATGCCGGTCTCTGTCGATTGCAGCGTGGTGTGCACGTCCTTAACGCGGGGTACTGCGCGGCAGTGCTTCTGCACCATGCTGTCGATGGCTTCCAACGAAATGTAGGTGCCGCCGAACTCCGTCTGTTTCATCAACGCAGACGCGGGTCTTGTATCCGTTTTTTTGCCTCTGCCAGCAAAAAGCAGCTTGATACAGATCAGTAGCAGCAACAGTCCGCTGCCCGCGAGGATCATGGCATTCTCACGGAACATATAGAACAGCGAGACAAAGTCTACAACCATGTCTTCCCGAATGATGTTCGCCGCTATGCCGAACAAAACAAACGATACGAGAATAGCAGCAATCAATAGAATTCCCAACAAAAACCGGTCAAAAAACTTGAGTTTCATAAAATCCTAAACCCCTTCTTGTTCTCAGCACGCTTTTTTTGCGGCGGACGGATCAACCTGGAATACAAAAAATCTTCGAAGACACTTCGAAAACGAGCGGAACGAATCCGCCCGTCAACGTGTTGATTCTGATTGAACTTACTTTACGCGCGGCGGCTCGGGTTCTACCGCTTCCGCCGTGACCGTAACCGCATCTTTTTGTTTTGGTTGCTCTTTATGCTTTGTCGCGCGTGTGCTGCCTTCGCCTGCTTCAAACACAACGCTCTGGACAAACACGTTGATTTCCACAACGCGCAAACCCGTCATGTTCTCAATTGCGCTCTTGACAGCCGCTTGAATCTTTTGGCATACTTCCTTGATTTTGTATCCATAACGGATGTTGACGGAAACGTCAATGGCGGCCTCTTCCTGGCCGACCTCAACTTTTACGCCTTTTGTCATGCTCTTTTTGCCAAGCATTTCAGAAATGCCCTCTACCATTCCGCCGGTTAAGGAGGAAACGCCATCCACATCGGAAACCGCAAGGGAAGCAATTGTTGCAACGACTTCGTCCGCAAATATGATGCGCCCGCCCTCTGCTTCTACCTTCGAGACTTCGTTTTTGGAAACTTCGGTGCTGGCCTTTTTCTCTTCAGACATATGCACACCTCCATTCTTGATTAACAAAAATTATATCGCATGCACAGAGTTATGTAAATATACAATGAACCCAGCATGTTACCCGCGCGTGAAAGCTTTGCGGCTTATTAGTGGCATTTTCGTCCGCTTGTAGGCATCAGGGCATAAACACTTCATGCACTTCAAGCCGGGCGACGCGTATCAATGCGCGTGCGCTTTGCAAGTATACGCAGAAATTTGCATAATAGCAACCTCTTTAGGTTAAGTTTCTGTTTTTTCTCAATCATGCGCCTCTTTTGCTGCAAATCCTGATAAACCTTTTGTTTCATTGTATATTTGTATACAAACACTTGTGTTTTGAAATCAAAAACGATAAACTGTCATCAAGAATTGAAAGCAACAATTCCAGTTTTCCATCGTGATACGTGCGCATTTCGCGCCACGAAAGAGAGAAATATGAACGGATTATATGAACATAAAGACTACGGCTCGCTATCCGATAAAGTGTACCGTTTTTTAAGAAACGCGATTGCCGAGGGCCGCTATCAGACAGGCGATTGCCTGGTCGAAATGAAGATTGCAGAGGAACTCGGCGTGAGCCGCACGCCTGTACGTGAAGCGCTCAAGCAGCTGGAACTGGAGGATCTTGTCACCTCACACCCAAATCGCGGTGTCGTGGTAAAAGGTTTTTCGATTGAAGATTTGCAGGACGTTTCCACCATCCGTCATCTTTTGGAAGGGCAGGCTGCATTTTGGGCGGCGCAGCGCGTCACCGACGAGCAGCTCAAAGAGCTGCGTGAGGTTGTAGAGCTCATGGAGTTCTACACCGCGAAGAACGACATCTCTCACCTCGTCGCGCTCGATACTCGTTTTCACGAGCTGATTTACGAAGCAAGCGGCAGCCGAACGATTCGGCATATACTTGCCTCGCTGCACCACAACATCCGCAAAGCCAGACAGAGCTCGCTGACCCTGCCCGACCGCGCGCCAAATTCGCTCGCCGAACACCTGAGCATCTTTCAGGCAATCGAACGGCGGGATGCGCAGGCCGCAAAAGAACATATGGAAGCACACGTCGCCATCGCGGCGGGAAACCGAATGAGCGAATAACATTCCGGATCCCGCTTTTTTCTTACTCAAACAGTTTCAACAGACGGCGGGAGGAAATACGCATGCGCATTACCTGCACCAGCGAGCGGCACGCAAACGGAGGCCCTGGCGAGTTTATTCTATCGCGCGCGGAAGAAGCACTTGATTCGCTTCTTCTTTCCTATCGCGAGCGCGTGCAGGTGATCTATCTCGACCCGCCCTTCGGCACGGGAGACATCTTCCACAGCAAGCTCAACGCGGGGCAGAGCAAACTCACGTTACCGACTTACGCGGACGACTTGGAGGAAAGCGCATATCTTTTGTGGATGCGACGCATACTCACCGGCGCGCGCGATCTGCTCTCACCCACCGGTTCGCTGTATCTGCACATCGATTTTCGCATGAGCGCGAAACTGCGGCTGATGCTCGACGAAATCTTCGGAGCCGCGAACTTCATGAACGAGATCGTCTGGTGCTACAAATCCGGCGGCAGGGCAACGCGATATTATCCGCGCAAGCACGACACAATCCTCTTCTACCGCAAGAGCGCGAAGGTGTTTTTCGATATCAACGCGGTCGGTCACCCGCGCGGGCCGGAAAAGCGCAACCACATGAAGCGCTTTATCGACGAAAGCGGGCGTATCTGTTTCACAATTCGTTCCGCAGGTAAAATCTATACGTACTATGAGGATACCCCTGTCTATCCCAGCGACGTTTGGGATGACATCGAGCACCTCCAGCAAAAAGATACCGAGCGTCTTGGTTACGCCACGCAGAAGCCGGAAGCGCTGTTAAACCGCGTGATTCTCGCCTCCAGTAAGCCCGGCGATCTGGTTTGCGACCTCTTTTCCGGCAGCGGAACGACGGCGACCGCCGCCATGAAGCTCGGCAGACGGTTCCTCGCGCTGGACGCTTCTCCGCTCGCGCTGTACACACTCCGCGCGCGGCTTTTAAAGGCCGCAAGCGCACATTCCTTACTGGAAGGCGAAAGCGAGCTTGTGCTGCGCTATCCCGCGGATGATACACCCGCACAGGTTTCGGCAAAGATCGTGACCACACGCGGCAGAAGAATGCTCGCGCTGGACGAAGCCGTCTTCTCTCCCGCCTATCCGATCGTCTATGCCGCGGCAGGTACGGTGAAAGGCGACGAATTCCGACCCGTTTCCACCGACTGCCGGCCGATGCTGCCGCTTTCGCTCCCAATCGGCACGATCGAACGACCCGTATTACAAATCACCGACGCTCTTGGACACACGGCGTTTTTTGAAGTTGACGAATAAACGCATCATCAGGAGATCAGCATGAGAGATTGGATCAGCGCGTATTGCCAGCAAAAACAAGGAGAAACACAGGAGTTTAAACCCGCCTGGAACGCGACGGTTCTTCTCATTGGCGGCAAGATATTCGCCATGCTCGGTGAATACAAGGACGGCAGACCACTTTTAACGGTCAAGCTTGAACCTGCGTTTTCCGAGATTCTCCGCGCGCAATATCCCGGCGACATCATCCCGGGCTATTATACGGACAAGAATCACTGGAGTTCCCTCTTTCTGGATAGCAGCGTACCGGACGACGTCGCCTGCGCGATGCTGGACAACGCTTATGAGACCACGCTCTCAACGCTCAGCAAAAAAGCACAGGCGGAAATTCGATCCATATAAGACTCGCGATCCCATGCGCCCGCAAGGGCGCTTTTTGTTTGATGTGTATTTGACCGTTTACCAGCATAACGCGCTATTGTCTGCATCTCATTAGCCCGATCAAGCAAAATTCAATCGTGCTTCATGATAAGTTCACGTTTCCGTCCGTGTGTATGATGGCAAATGTTTACCATATTTAGTATCATTTGAACGATGAATGAAATAATGAGTAAAACTGCGCCTCAGAGCGCAACTCCCGAAACGGGTAAGAACCCGAAGAACAACAAGCGCCTCCGTATGGTCAGCACTTTGATCATGCTTGCGTTGATCGCAGTAACACTCTATGTAATTTTCCGCGATATCACGCTTGGCGAATTCTGGTCGGCTGTGCAGTCGTCCGATCCATGGTGGCTGCTTGCGTCGCTCGGCGCCGCTCTGTTCGCCGCGTTGATGTTCGGCGTAGCACTGCATCTTGCGCTGCGGGTACTCTACGGCAAGCCCATCTCGCTGCTGCGTAACCTCGGTTTCGGCTTTATCGGACAGTATTATACGTCTGTCACGCCCGCCGGAATTGCGGGCCAGCCGATGCAGCTGTACTACATGATTGCTTTCGGCGTGGAGGTCTCTTACGCTTCCCTTTCGTTATTGCTCGTCAATGCGGCGCATCAGGTCGTTGTGCTATTGATTCCGGCAGTTTTGCTTCCTTTCCGATCGGCGTTGATTCTCGATAACCTTGGTGCGTTTCTGTGGCTGTTTATCTTAGGTTCGCTGATCAACATCGCGCTGATCCTGTTTCTGCTGTTTGCGATGTTTTCCAAGGACTTTGCGGGCAGAATCGTACACAAGGTGATCGCGCTGCTCACCAAGCTTCGCATCGTGAAGCATCCGGAGCGCATCGAAAAACGTGTGAATGACCAGATTGCGCTGTATCAAAAAGGCGCGGAGGTATTCCGCGCACATAAATGTCTCCTGATCGGCGAACTGATCTCTTATGTTCTGCTGCTTGGCGCGCAGTTTGTGATTCC
Source organism: Clostridiales bacterium (assembly GCA_013824375.1). GTDB lineage: Bacteria > Bacillota > Clostridia > Christensenellales > CAG-138 > UBA7703. The sequence continues at coordinate 15,146 of PNNR01000051.1, read as the reverse complement.
CTACTTCGTTTATCGCGCGTTCCACCTCACGGCGTTTGGCATGATCGATTTCATCGCGCTGCAGTCGGTGCTGTATCTCGCGATCTGCTTCCTCCCGATCCCAGGATCGGCGGGCGCGAGCGAAAGCGGATTTGTTCAAATCTTCCGCGTGCTGTTTCAGAGTGCGCTTATTGTGCCGGCGATGCTGCTCTCTCGCGTTGCGAGCTTCTATTTTATCCTGATTTTCAGCGGAGTGGTCTCGCTCGCGATGCATCTTGTTCTAAACAAAAGACAGCGCATAAAACAAATGATGGCAAAATCTGAATAGCCAATCCAATACGGTCTATACAAAGACCTCCTGCCGTGCTGAACGACAGGAGGCCTTTCACATTTAGAAAAGATTGATTATTTGGTTACGGTGATTAACCGTTGGTCTTTTCCAAACTTGGCTGTTTCTTCTTCTGTGTGAACAAAGAAACAAAGACAAGTGACAGGAAACTCAGCGGAACGGAGATGATCGCCGGATTATTAATCGGCACGGGCGCTTTTACGTTGACGAGCTTGTAGACGTTGTCAAACGTTTCCTGCGAGAGCAGGATCAGCCCCAGCGAGAGAATCAGGCCAACAATGATTCCCGCGATAACGCCTTCTTTTGTCGTCCTCTTCCAGAACAGAATCATGATGATCGCCGGAAGATTCGCCGAAGCCGCAATCGCGAATGCCCACCCCACAAGATAGGAAACATTCATGCCTTCAAACAAAAGTCCGAGGAGAATCGCAATCCCGCCGATTACGATGGCGGCGATTCGCGTGGCGCGGATCTTCGTCTTGTCGCTCATGTTTCTGCCCGCGTAACGGTCCATCAAATCGTGCGAGACCGCACCGGATGCGGCGATAATCAAACCGCTGACCGTACCGAGCACCGTTGCAAACGCCAGCGCCGAAATGATGGCGAATATGAATATGCCGAACGACTTGGCAAGCAATGGCGCAGACATGTTGTCGTTCGTCAGGTCAATCACCCCGTTGACCATCGCTCCCAGCCCCATATACAGTGTGAGCACATAGAACAGCCCGATGACGGCGATCGCGACGATGGTAGATTTTCTCGCCGAAGCTGCGTTGGGCACCGTATAATACCGGATTAGGATATGAGGAAGCGCTGCCGTACCGCAAAACAACGCGAGCATCAGCGAAATAAAATCGAGTCGCTGCATCGTCGTTGCGCCTTTGGATGCGTCTACCTTGTATTTCAGCCCTGGGCTGACGACATCGCGGCCGGAAGTCGGCAACTGGTGATAGATGGTCATCTTCCCGGTCTCGTCGGATACCATGGTCTTTGCCCATCGTATAACAGTACCGTTTTTAATGGTCTCGATGAATGAGAAAGGATCCAGCGTCTTGGTCTTCTCTACCGGTACGCCGTCCTCGATAATTTCGCTCATGTTGCCGACAGAATAGAATGCGCCGGCTTCTTTCGGCAGTCCGTTATAAAGAGTCGTACCGTCCTTCGACACGGAGATAACCTGCGTTTCTGTGAGCTGTTTAGTCTCGTCGTTGATCTTCCAGACAGATTCGACGCCATCTTTAGACAGCTTTACGAAGTGCAGCCCTTTCCCGTCGAGAAAATCCTTCACGACGGTATAAGTCGTGTCTTTGATTTTAACGCTTCCTGCCGCCGTATCCGTCGCTTCCAGGGTGATGAATTTATGATACGGTTTCTCGCCGCCCTGGTCGGGGGCTTTCATGATACCGCGCGACATCACGAGGAAAACCAGCACCAGCGAAAAAACGATCAGCATGGTGCCTTTTAAAAACTGAACATAGGTGGTGGACGTCATGCCCGCCAGCGTGACGATGACGATAACGATCACGCCGACCATCACGACGCCGACCCAATACGGCAGGCCGAGCAGCGGGGTGACGAGTGCGCCCGCGCCGACCATCTGCGGAATCAGATAAAACATGGACACCAGCAGCGTGCTGATGGCTGCCCAGAACTGAATGCCTTTCGATTGAAACTTCTGATCGATGGCATCCGTAAACGTATATTTCCCCATGCGTTTCATGGGTTCCGCAATCACGAACAGGGCGACAATCCATCCGGCCAGATACCCGATCGAATAAAGAAAACCGTCATATCCGGACAGCGCAATCATGCCGCAAATGCCCAAAAACGAAGCGGCGGAAAGGTAGTCGCCGGCAAACGCGATGCCGTTGACCGACCAGTGAATCTGTCCGCCCGCTGCCATGTAGCTGGAAGCGGATTTTGATTTCTTTGAGAAATGGAACGAAATGCCGAGAACGGCCGCAACGATCATCGCAAAGATGACGATTGCCCAAGGCGATGCCTGATAATTCATGCTTCGTCTCCGTCCTTTCTCTCCGTCTTCATGTCATCTTCCTGTTCCTGATTCATCACTGACTCGGCGTGTGTGCTGATATGGTTATAGGCAAACGCTAGCAGGATCGCGAACAAAATCAGTCCAAATCCATAGATGATAGCCATGTTGAGGCTGCCGATGTCAATACTCATAAACTTCGGGCTTGCAACGTTGATTAAGATGAATCCCGCATAAACGATTGCATAGAGTATAAAGAACCATTTGCCGATGATCACTTTGAGCGAAATTGCGTTGTCTTTTTTCCACTCGGACGACGGTCCATGCATGATAATCCCCTCCTATATTCAACATATGAATCTGATCTGTTGATCTTCGCATTGTGCTAATATTACATCTGCCCGATTCATAAAACAAGAGGGATGTACAAGTTTTTTTCTATAGGATCAAGCGTATTTCAATAAAAAAGCCTCCCGAAAATAATCCGGGAGGGCGCCTTGTACGTTAGTATTTTTTTGAACCGTTCGCTCGGTTGAAGCCTTTTTTACTTCCACGCGAGTCTACGCCTTCACCTAGCGTCTCGGCGAATTGCTCCAGAATCCGCTTCTGCTCGTCCGTCAGGTGCTTTGGTACCTCGACGGTTACGGTGACCAACAGGTCGCCTTTGCCGCTCGCATTGAGCCGCTGAACGCCCTGCTCTCTGAGGCGATAGGTCGAGCCTGTCTGCGTTCCTGCGGGAATCTGGTACTTGACGCTTTCTTTGAGCGTCGGAACTGTCAGACTGCCTCCGAGTGCTGCTATGGTGTATGAAATCGGCATTTCTAGATAGAGATCGAAGCCCTTCCGCGTGAACTGCCTGTGCGGGCGCACGTTGATCGAAACATAAAGGTCGCCGGCGGGTCCACCGCGATGCCCCGCGTTTCCCAAGCCGCGCAGGCAGAGGCTTTGTCCGTTGTCGATGCCTGCGGGAATTTTGACCGACTTTTTCAGGTTCTTGCGGACTCGTCCCGAACCGCGGCAGTCAGCGCAGGGATCGGCGATGACTTTGCCCGTGCCTTTACAGTTGGTGCAGGGACGTGTGGAAGTGAACGAACCCAGAATCGTGCTCTGCTGTGTGCGCACCTGGCCCGTTCCGCTGCAGGTTTTGCAGGTGACCGGCTCGGTACCCGGCTTTGCGCCGGATCCGTGGCAGGTTGCGCAGGTCTCTTCGCGCGGGATCGTGATCTCTTTCTCTACGCCAAACGCCGCTTCTTCAAACGATATTGTCAAATTGTAACGCAGATCGTCGCCGGAAACGGGGCCATTGCGTGATTGACCGCCGCCAAAACCGCCGAATCCGCCGCCGAACATCTGTCCCAGTATATCGCCAAAATCACCAAATCCACCAAACCCACCGCCAGCGAACGGATCCTGCCCACCCATGCTGGGGTCGAACGCGGCATGACCGAACTGGTCATATTTCGCGCGCTTGTCCGCATCGGAGAGAATCTCCGCTGCTTCGTTGAGTTCTTTAAATTGCGCTTCCTTGGCTTTGTCGCCGGGATGCAGGTCGGGGTGGCACTCCTTCGCTTTCTTGCGGAACGCGCTTTTTATTTCGCTCTCCGTTGCGGTTTTACTCACACCCAATATTTCGTAATAATCGCGTTTATCTGCCAACGCCCGTCACCTCTCTGTCAGAAAGCGATTATATCGCATCGCTCTCCCGTTTCCAATCAAATGCTTGCGAATGATTCCGACAAGGAGGCGCAAGCCTTTGTTGCGCCTCCCTGATGCTATTTGTTTATTTGTGTTTAAGCGTCAATTACTTGTCGTCAACGACTTCGTAATCCGCGTCAACAACGTTGTCGCCGCCCGCGTTCGGATCGGTGTAGCCGCCCTGATCGCCTGCACCGCCCGCCTGCTGCTGTGCCTGCTCGTAAACTTTGCCGAACACGCTGTAGCTGACTTCGGTGAGGCTCTCAGTCGCGGTTTTGATCATCTCGATGTCGTCGCCTTCGAGGGTTTTCTTCAGATCGGCGATCGATTTTTCGATCTGCTCCTTGCCGGAAGCGTCGATCTTGTCGCCCATCTCTTTGAGGCTGCGCTCGGTGGTATAGATCAGCTGGTCGGCGTGATTCCTCGTCTCGACCTCTTCCTTGCGCTTCTTGTCTTCGTCCGCGAACTTCTCCGCATCATTGACCGCGCGCTTGATCTCGTCTTCGTTGAGGTTGGTCGATGCGGTGATGGTCACGTTCTGCTGGTTGCCGGTGCCGAGATCTTTTGCCGAAACATGCACGATGCCGTTGGCGTCGATGTCAAACGAGACCTCGATCTGCGGCACGCCGCGGGGCGCCGGCGCGATGCCGGTGAGCTGGAAGCGTCCGAGGGTTTTGTTGCCCTGCACCATGCCGCGTTCGCCCTGGAGCACATGGACTTCTACGCTGGTCTGCCCGTCCGCAGCGGTAGAGAAAATCTGGCTCTTCTTCGTGGGGATGGTTGTGTTTCGCTCTATGAGTTTGGTAAACACACCACCGACGGTCTCGATGCCGAGAGAAAGCGGAGTAACGTCCAGAAGCAAAATATCCTTGACTTCGCCGCCGAGCACGCCGCCCTGAATCGCCGCGCCGATGGCGACGCATTCATCGGGGTTGATGCCCTTGAACGGGTCTTTGCCGGTGATCTTCTTGACCATCTCCTGCACAACCGGTATACGGGACGAACCGCCGACGAGGATTACTTTATCCACCTGAGAGGCGGAGAGGCTCGCATCACTCATACACTTCTGCACGAGGGTTCTGGTCTGTTCTACATAGTCGTTGATCAGCTCGTTGAATTTCGCTCGCGTTATGGTGATATCGAGGTGCTTCGGCCCCGACTTATCCATCGTGATGAACGGCAGATTAATCGTGGTCTGTGCAACGCCCGAAAGGTCGATCTTCGCCTTTTCCGCAGCTTCCTTCAAGCGCTGAAGCGCCATCTTGTCCTGTCTTAGGTCGATGCCGTTGTTCTTCTTGAAGTCGTCTGCGATATAGTCCATGATCAATTGGTCAAAGTCATCGCCGCCGAGGCGGTTGTTGCCCGCGGTTGCGAGAACCTGGAATACACCGTCGCCGATCTCGAGGATCGAAACGTCAAACGTACCGCCGCCGAGATCGTAAACCAGGATTTTCTGATTATTATCTTTATCCATGCCGTAAGCGAGTGCTGCCGCCGTCGGCTCGTTGATGATGCGTAGCACTTCAAGGCCTGCGATGCGTCCTGCATCCTTGGTCGCCTGCCGCTGGCTGTCCGTGAAGTATGCCGGGACAGTGATGACCGCCTGCGTGACGGTTTCACCGAGGTATGCTTCCGCATCGGTCTTAAGCTTTTGTAGGATCATCGCGGAGATTTCCTGCGGGGTGTAATCTTTGCCCTCGATGTGCACCTTGCGGGAAGAGCCCATGTCGCGCTTGATCGACGCGATGGTGCGGTCGGGGTTGGTGATTGCCTGGCGCTTGGCGATGTTGCCGACCATGCGCTCGCCGTCTTTAAACGCTACCACGGAAGGCGTGGTGCGCATGCCTTCGGAGTTGGGAATAACGACGGGTTCGCCGCCTTCGAGGAAAGCGACGCAAGAGTTCGTCGTGCCGAGGTCGATGCCGATAATTTTGCCCATGAATAATATCCTCCAAGTATTCTATCAATAATTTATCTCAAATCTTACGGGAGCTTGTGCTCCTTCCGTTCTGATGTGAAACGAAAATTTTTTATTCCGCGACTTTCACCATGCAGTGACGAATGATGCGTCCGCCCATGCGATAACCCTTCTGGAATACCACAACGATCTCTCCGCTCTCTCTGCCGTCAACTTTTTCGCGCATAACAGCCTCGTGTTTGACGGGGTCAAAGATACAGTCGCTTTCGACTTCTTCCAGTCCAAGCTTCTTTAGCGAATCTAACATCTGCCGCTGCACCATCGCGATTCCCTCGCGCAGGTTCGCGTTCTCAGAGGGGATGCTGTCCAACGCACGATCGAGATTGTCCAGCGCGGGCAGTAGCTCTTTTACGGTGTCACGTTTGCCTTCTTCGTAGCTATCCAGCCGGATGCTGGCGTTCCTGCGACGGAAGTTGTCAAAATCCGCCTGAATGCGCTGCAGGAGGTTGACCGTCTCGTCCTTTTCCTTGGTGATGGCTTCAATGTGCGCCTTGGCGGCTGCGAATTCCTCCGCCGTCAGCGTATAGGATTCCTGCTCGGAAGCGGACTCCGCTAAGACATTTGCTTCGCTTCTGGTTTCTTCCGTCTGGATCGTTTCTTCTACGGGTTCATGTTTGTCAGTCTTCTTGGTCAATGTTCCAGTCTCCTTGTCCATTCTCGCCCCACGTAAACCGCAAGGCTCTTCTGATGATTAACTTTAATCGTCGTCCTGATCCGCGCTGAGCATCTCGGAGAGGCTCCTGCGCATATATTCCAGAACGGAGATCACCTTGCCGTAATTCATTCGCGTGGGACCGATGATACCGAAGGAACCCAACGGCTCATCGCCCACTTGATAGGTAGCGGTCACGATGCTGCAATCCTTGAACATCTCGTCTTCGTTCTCGTTGCCGATCGTAATGGTAAACTCCAGCTTGCTGGCACGCTTGAGCATTTCGTAGAGCATGTTCCTCCCCTCAACTGCGGCGAGGAAGGTCTTTGCCTTGTTCACGTCGCTGTATTCGGGATAGTGCAGCATGTTGGTTGTGCCCGAAAGCTGCACGTTCGGCGAATCCGGTGCCATCTTGCGCTCGACGGCTTCCATCACGGAGCAGAGGAACGCGCGCCGCTCATAGAGTTCGCCGCTCATCTCCTTGGCGATCATCTCGCCGATGTGATCCATGCGGCAGTCATAATACCGCTCGGTTAACAGGCGCGAGATGCGCTCCAGTTCGCCGGTGCGGATATCTTCCGGCACGCGGATGATCGCGTCTCTTGCAAATCCTGTCGTGGTCACGATGACCACAAGAGCGCGTCCTTCGCGCAAGGGAACCAGTTGAATGTGTCTGAGGCGATTGGCGGCAAGCATCGGTGGCATCACCATCGCGGTATAGTTCGTCACCGCGGAGAGCGCCTGCGCCGTCTGCTTCATCACGGACTCGACTTCGTCCAGCCGCGCGCTCATGTGCGCACGGATGAGTTTGATCTCGTCGTCCGAGAGCGCCGCGCGCTGCATCATTTGATCGACATAGAGCCGATAAGCCTTATCTGAAGGAACGCGTCCTGCGGAGGTATGCGGCTGTTCTAAGTATCCGAGCTCTTCCAGATCCGCCATCTCGTTGCGGATGGTCGCGCTCGATAGATTGAACTCCTCGTGCTTGCTGATCGCGCGGGAGCCGACCGGAGACGCGGACATGATATATTCATCGATAATCGCCTTCAATATGCCGAGTTTTCTCGCGTCCAGATCCAAGGCCCGCCGCCTCCTTTCGAAAAAAGTCCTGCTCGCGATGCGCGGCAGTTCAGCATTGCAATGATATTTTTTGTTATTAGCACTCTATTTTGTTGAGTGCTAACCCATGAGAAAAATTTAGCACTTACAGGATTTGATGTCAAGTAAGTGCTGTATCAAAAATGTGACATTCCAGTGAAAACACCCCGAAGGGTTGTATGTGGAAAATAATTGTATAGATTTGGTTCTCCCAACACTGCAAAACGACGACAGATAGCTTCTACATGAAAAAACCCAGCGATTCGTTCTGCAGATCGAGCCCTTTTCGATTCAGCGCAATCGACTGCTCGGTTTCAACGATCCAAGCGCGCTTTCTGAGCTGTTCCATGGCATAAGGATACGCGTCTGCGACATCAAACCCGAACCGTGCCGCGAACGCCGCGCGGTCTACCCCGCGCACAAGCCGAAGCCCCAGCATGATGCACTCAAACATCTCATCCCGTGGCGCAAGCCGGATGGTCTCCGCGAGCGGACGCTTCCCACGTGTGAGCAGGCGGTAATATTCCTCAAGCGAGCTGACATTGGCATAGCGCGTCCACTTTTTCTCCCGCACCACCGCGTGCGCGGCAACGCCAAAGCCAAGATATTCGCCGTTGTGCCAGTAGTTGAGATTATGTCGGCATTCGTAGCCTTCCTGTGCAAAGTTGCTGATCTCATAGCGGTAATAGCCACGCGTTTCGAGAAGATCGATGCCCGCGTCCTGCATGTCCGCCACGCGATCCTCATCCGGCGGCGTAATCTCGCCGCGCTCCACGCAGTCAAACAACGGCGTGTGCTCCTCGAGAATCAGCGAATACGCGGAGATGTGCTGCACGCCGAGATCGCAGACAGCGTTGAGAGATTCGAGATACTGCTCCGTCTGATTCGACAGCCCGTGCATCAAATCTGCGTTGATGTTGGTAAATCCAGCTTCTCGCGCGCTTTGGAGCGTCTCCCGAAATTGCTGATACGTATGGATGCGTCCGATGGATTTCAGCAGCGCGTCGTGCGTGCTCTGTAATCCAATAGAGAGGCGGTTGATGCCCGCCGTGCGGTATGCCGCGAGCTTTTCCGGTGTGACTGTGCCGGGGTTGCATTCCATCGAAATCTCTGCGCTTTCGCGGATATCGAAATGCGCAGTCAGTGAAGCCAAGATGCTCTGCATCTGCTCGCCCGTGAGAAGCGAAGGCGTGCCGCCGCCGAAAAACACCGTGTTAAACGCGGCGGGATAACTCCCGCTGCGCGCAACAAGCTCCAGTTCGGTGAGTAACGCGTCCACATAGCTTTGGGGTACGCTACCTTCGGGAAAGCTCACGAAGTCGCAATAGGCGCACTTTTTCACACAGAACGGTATATGTAGATAGATGCCCGCCATCGTCAGTTGATGCGGAGCACGCTCATGAAAGCGTCGCTCGGCAAGGACACGGTTCCAACCTGGCGCATGCGCTTTTTGCCTTCCTTCTGCTTTTCGAGTAGCTTCTTCTTACGCGTGATGTCGCCGCCGTAGCACTTGGCAAGAACGTCCTTGCGCACGGCGCGTACGGTTTCGCGTGCGATGATCTTTCCGCCGATGGCGGCCTGCACGGGGATTTCAAACTGCTGGCGCGGAATGACTTCACAGAGCTTCTCCGCCACGGCGCGGCCTTTTGCATAGGCGCGGTCTCTGTGTACGATCGTGCTCAGCGCATCGCACACATCTCCGTTGAGCAGGAAGTCGAGCTTCACGAGGTCACTTTTTTCGTAGCCCTTAAGCTCGTAATCAAACGACGCATATCCCCTGCTGCGGCTTTTGAGCTGATCGAAGAAGTCGTAGATGATCTCGTTGAGCGGCAGAACATAATGAATGCGCACGCGCGATTCCTCGATGTAATTCATGTCCATAAATATGCCGCGCCGCTCCTGACAGAGCTCCATGAGCGCGCCGACATACTCCGAAGGCGTCATGATCGTCGCGTTGACAACCGGCTCTTCGAGGTGCTCGATCTCAGTGACCGGCGGCAGGTTGGACGGGTTGTCGATCATCTCTTCTTCGCCCGTCGTAAGTACGATCTTGTAGATAACGCTTGGCGCGGTGGTCACCAGATCGAGGTCGAATTCGCGCTCGAGCCGTTCCTGAACGATCTCCATGTGCAGAAGTCCGAGGAACCCGCAGCGGAAGCCGTAACCTAGCGCGTTGCTCGTTTCCTGTTCATAGGAAAGCGAGGCGTCGTTGAGCCTGAGCTTGTCGAGCGCGTCTCTGAGATCGCCGTACTGCGCGCCGTCTGCTGGATAGATGCCGCAGAAGACCATCGGGTTCGCCTGCTTATAGCCGGGCAGCGGTTTGCTCGCCGGACGATCAGCGGAGGTAATCGTGTCGCCGACCTTGGTTTCCGCAACGCTCTTAATCGAGGCCGCAATATAGCCAACCTCGCCTGCGGTTAGTTCATCTACTGACATGGGAGCGGGCGTGAATACGCCGACTTCCGTAACCTCAAACTCGTGCCCGGTCGCCATCGAGCGAATACGGTTTCCCGGACGAACGGTACCGTCAAACACGCGCACATACGAGAGCGCGCCTTTGTAGTTGTCATAGAAGCAATCGAACACCAGCGCAGTCAACGGCGCGTCCGGATCACCGACAGGCGGCGGAACCGTCTTGACAACTGCTGCCAGCACCTGATCGACGTTGAGTCCGCTCTTTGCGGAGATCTTCGGCGCGCTATGCGCTTCGATGCCGATGACGTCCTCGATCTCCTGCGCGGTTCTCTCCGGCTCCGCGCTTGGAAGGTCGATCTTGTTGATGACCGGCACGACCTCCAGGCCGTTGTCCACGGCGAGATAGACGTTCGCTAGCGTTTGCGCTTCGATGCCCTGCGTCGCGTCAACAACCAGCACCGCGCCCTCACAGGCCGCCAACGCGCGGCTGACTTCGTAGTTGAAGTCCACGTGCCCGGGCGTGTCGATGAGGTTGAACATGTAGCGCTTGCCGTCGGTATGCGTATAAAACATCCGCACCGCAGAGGACTTGATTGTGATGCCGCGCTCGCGCTCGATATCCATCGAGTCGAGCAGCTGCTCTGACATGTCTCTCATGGCGACGGTGTCCGTCTGCTCTATCATGCGGTCGGCCAGCGTCGATTTGCCGTGGTCGATGTGCGCTATGATGGAAAAATTCCTGATCAGTTCATTGGGGTATGCCATGTGGTTCCCTCCCATATTTCGGGTTTCATCATACTGTATCCTGATGCGGATTGCAAGAATGAACCTCTGTCACGCTCGTTACACGTCCGCGCGAAAACGGCGGCGCGTTCCCGCGCCGCCGTCTGCGTGCAATCCTGATTACTCGATGGGCCGCCTTGCGACGACGAAGTTTCTGCGCCAGTAGCTGCTCTTTGCGCTTCTACGCACAACCTTGCCGTTTGCCGACGATGCGTCGATCATTTCGCCGCCGCCGATATAGATGCCGACGTGACCGATGGTGCTGCTGTCGTCCGACTTAAAGAACAGCAGGTCGCCGCGTTTGACATTGTCCAGATCGGACACCTTGGTCCAGCTTGTCGTCTTGCTTAAGCCTGCGGCGTTGAGGCGGCGGGTGTATACGTTTGCCTGTCTCAGGCAATAAACTACGAGACCCGAACAGTCGAACGAATCCGGACCGCTCTTGCCGAGAATATAGGTGTCTCCGAGCTGTTTTCTCGCGGCGTTGATGAGCTTATCGATACGGCCTTCCGCGGAAGAAGCCCTCGCGAGAGCCGCCTGTTTTTTCTTTTCTTTAATGATCTCCTGCTCTCTAGTGTAGGAAACGCGCGCATCCGGCGAGTTGATTGCTTCGAGCGTCTGTTCACCCGCTTTTCCGTCTTTGGTCAGGTGGTTGCGGTTCTGGAATTTGGTGACCGCTTCCACGGTGTCCGTACCGTAATAGCCGGTAACCTGATTGTCTTCCAGATACCCAAGTTCGACGAGCTGCTCCTGGAAGGACTTGATATCGTCGCCTTCCGCTCCCTCCGTCATGACGTATGGTTTCGCGTCTTCCGCATAGATCATCGTGATCGTTTCATTGCCGCAAATGCCGTCCTGTTGCAGCTCATGCTGCCGCTGGAAGAGCTTCACAGCTTCTTTGGTTGCATGGCCGAAGTAGCTGGTCGGTTCGTCAATCGCGAGATAGCCAAGCTCCATGAGCCGCTTTTGCAGCGCCATGACGTCCTCGCCCTCCGCGCCCTTCTCAATCCGGATTTCCGGCGTTGGGCTCGGCGTGGGTTCCGGGGTTGCCGTCGGTGCGATGGTCGGCATGGGTGTCGCCATCGAGAGCTCTGCCTGAATGGCCTCTTCGCGCTGATGCCGTGTGCCGGAGACAGCGATGATGACTACCATTGAAACGAAAACGAAACCAGCCGCGCTTGCAAGGAAGATGCGGATCGGTTTTTCCAGTTTGTTGAACTTCGCAAACGTCTTCTTAAACCAGGCGGAGACAGTCTTGCCAAACAGATAGACGGAACGCAGTGCTTTTTTGAGCCAAGTAATTATTCGTTGTTTCAGCGTCTTCTTCTTGATCGGCTTCTTGCCGTTTCCATTGCCGTTCCCGTTTCCGTTGCCATAACCATTGCCGTTTCCGGTGCCTCTACCGCCGTTTCCGTTTCCGCCGTTGCCGGAGCCGCCGTTGCCGTTGGCTTTCACTCTGTTTCCGTTGACTGGGGTCTTTGCGCCGTTGCCGTTTTGTGTAGACGGATTGTGGTTGATGCGGTGGCTGTGACTGCCAGGCGCGTGAACGCGGCCGTTCTGCAAAGTCGACTGACTCGTCCGCTGCTGATAAGCATTGTTTGCGGGAGCGTACCCGGTCTGCCGCGGCGCATTGCCATACTGCGCGAAATCATACGCCGCACGCGGCTGTGCAGGCGTCCGATAAGAATCCTGCGCTGTGTTCCGCTGCACGTAGCTGTTCGCGCCGTAGGCGCCGCCCGCTGCCGGAACAGTACGATAAGCGGATCCGTTGCCGTATAGCCCCGAATCCGCCGATGTTTTTTTGTTTTGGAGGTTGCCGTATTCGTTCGTATTCATAGCGTTCTCCTAAATAGAAATTCTATGGAAAGCGCAGGCAATTTGCAATAGCAAACTAAATATTGTAATACATTGTTCAATATTAATCCGACACATACAACATATGGTGTTAATCCATCGCCTAGACTACAGAATTGGAGCATTGATTATGAACGGAACAAGGCAAAAAAAGCAAAAAGCATGCGGAGCCTCTTTCGCTCCGCATGCCAAATATAAGCAATCTTAATTTTTAGTTATTTACTAGCCGTATATTTAACAGCCATATAAATAGAGCTACTGTTCTTTCGCCTCAACAGCCGCTAGCATAATTGCTTTCGGCGTAGTGTCTGGATCATCAACGCGAACGAACGTCTTCCCTTCCGGCAGGAACTGTTCACGCTGAATCGCAGGCAGCTGCTCAAATGTAGCAAAATCATCGACTACCACGATTCGCGCCATAATTCCCTGTACAGAGAGCATGTCCCCTGCTTTCTTGATCAACTCTGCCTGTGCGCGGGTTGCGATCAGTACAACGTCCGGTCCATGCTTGGGTTCGCGGAGAATCTCAGCGCAAATAGCTGTGTTTGCTGTTTCTTTCATAAACAGTTTGCTTTTCGAGAGCATCAATCCCAGTACAGTCGCTATCACCGCGCCGATCAAGCACTGCATGGTGTTGAACAGAATATTCGGAATCGCGCTTGCCACGCCATAAAGCATCACTTCATAGAAGAAATAACCTACGGGTACGATCAGCGCGGCGGGATACAGCGCGGCAAAGCGAATCTTCTTCTGTGTTCTTGCAAACAACAGCCCCGCCACCAGTGCGACCAGTCCTTTGATGATAAACGTCGCCGGCGCATAGACGGTATAGCCGAGCAGCACATCTGCCAGCGCAGATGCCGCGCCCGCGCAGAGCGCACCCCAACCGCCGCCGAGCATCATGCCCGCGAGCAGTACGCCCACATCGCCGAGGTTAATATAGCCGAGTCCGCCGGGCATCGGTAGTGAAACGAGCGTCGTGAGCAGCACGATTGCCGCCGCGAGCACGCCTGCCGCTGTCAGCCTGCGGATAGATTTTGAATGATTTGTCTGCATAACAGTATACCCCCGAGAATTTATCCGATCATTTCGCAAAAGGTTTTTTTATACGTACCGGATGTTTGGTATAGATCTCCAGATTCATTGCATGCGTGCCGAACTTCTAAAGCTTTTTCTATTATATACATTGTGCCCGAAAAAGCAACTTTATGCGTGCAGGTGTTTCACTATCCCGTATTTGGTTCTTCTTGCAATGCGTCTTCCGAGTTTATTCATCGTTGTATTTCCGCTGCGGTTTCCGTTGCAGTTGCTACCGCTGGATCAGTCTTATTCTTTTGCACGCTTAACATAACACCGATGATAACGATCGCTCCGCCGATAAACTTGCGCATTGTAACTTGTTCTCCCAGCAAAATCCAGGAGAAAAACACGCCAAAGATCGGCATGAGGTTAAGCATAGACGTCACTACACTCGGAGTCATGGTCTTTAATCCCCGATTGTAGAGCAGGAAAGCAAGCACGGAACAAAACACACCGAGAAACATCATCATAGAGAATGAAATCAGTGTTGGCGCCTGCCACTGCGCTCGTTCGAGCAGCGCAAGAGGCGCCATAAAGACCGTCCCGAACAGCGTCGTGTAAAAGAGCAGCGTGATCGGCGGGTAGCGATTAATTACCTTCTTTGTCATAAAGTTATAGACAGCCCAGACAACGCCTGCAGCGACGAGCAGCAGGATGCCAAGTAACTCGCCCTCCAATCGGGACTCCGCCTTGACATAGGACAGGATAACTACACCGATGATGGCAATCAGGATCGCGACGATCCGGATTGCGTTGAGTTTTGTCTTGTAGATCAAGCTTTCCAGCAAAAGCGTTATGATCGGATAGGACGCGATGATCAGCGTAGCGCTGGAGGCGGACGTCCATTGCATCGCTATATTCTGCAGCACGGCATAGAGCATGATTCCAGTCAACCCGCAGACGGCAACCGTGAAGATATCTTTCATCTCAAGCTTCGCGCGGTTTTTCGGCAGCAGTGTCAACGCTCCGAGAATCAGAGTTGCAACAAAAAAACGTACAACGGCAAGCGTAATCGGTGGGTATGTCGTATAAGCAAGCTTAATGGCGACGAACGACGAGCTCCAGAGTATGAGTGCGCCGAGAACGGAGGCTATGGATAAAGCGTTGGATTGCTTATTCTGTGGCACGATTGTGTTCCCCTAACGTTGTTTTCGCGAAACGCGGCATTCCGTGGTGGTCACCGCGGTCAAATTAACATATTCCTTTTCGCGAGTATTGTCAAGAATTGTATATGATATATATACCCAAGTCTTGCATGATATTGCTGTTT
>PNNR01000048.1 GCA_013824375.1 Clostridiales bacterium | reverse complement strand
CATGGTCTAATTCAATTTGGAAAAGACAAGTGAATTTACTGTGACCCGGTTACAGAGACAACTTCCGAAATAAAGAAACGGCTGAACCAGCTGCGCACAAACAGAAAGCGGACGACATATCTGCCGCCCGCCTTGTTTCAAATGTTACTCTTTGCCGATGCCGCGATAGACATCTTCGTAATAGGTCACAATCTTTTTATCGGTCTGCCAGGTTTCCAACTGCGTATTCCAAAGCTGATCGCTGTTCTGAGCGATAACGGCAGCCTTCACGCTTTCGTATGCATCCGTCAGGGATTTTTCGCCGGCCGGTTCACTGCCGACGAGCTGGAGAATGTAGAACATATCATCCACCTGAATGATCGCAGTGTGTTCGCCATCCTTGAGCAAGCCGACCGCTTTGACAAGCTCAGCATCCCATAGGGTGTCCTCGCCGCCAACATACATCAGCAAGCCGGTTTCAACAAACGCCGGATACTCGGTGTAGATGGAGTCTTCGCCATACTTCCCGAGCACATCCTCAAAGCTCGTGCCGGCTTCGAGAGAAGCAAGCGCTTCGTTGGCTTTTTCACGCGCGTCTTTGATGTAATCTTCATACATCGCGTCTGCAGCGGCCTTCTTGGTAACGTAATCGCTCACGAG
Source organism: Clostridiales bacterium (assembly GCA_013824375.1). Taxonomy (GTDB): domain Bacteria; phylum Bacillota; class Clostridia; order Christensenellales; family CAG-138; genus UBA7703. The sequence goes on along the minus strand of PNNR01000048.1, from coordinate 44,516 downwards.
CGCCGCGCCGCCTTCAATTTCGCCGGTGGTGACGCTGATGCTCGTGTCGGAGGCATCCGCGCTCTTGGCTGCGTATTTATCGGCGAGCGCCTTGAGTGCAGCCGCACCATACTGTGATTCGATCGCGGTCATCTCATCCTTGAGCGTGGTGTACTCGGCGGGAAGTTCCGTCGCGGGCGAAATGGCGATGGAGCGGACGCGCACAAAGCCTTCCGGCGTGTAGAGCATCGGGTCTCCACCGTTTATCTGGAAATCCTCTGCTGCCTGGCTATAGTCCGCAGGCGTGGTGGTGTAGGTTTCTTTCTGAGAGGCAAGCAGGTCATTGTAATAGGTCTGGATCTCTTCGTCAGTCGCAGTAACGTCCTTGGTGATTTGGTCTTTCAGAGCTTCCTTGAGAGCCTCTTCCGTGTAACCTTTGAGCATGAAATCGCGGAATCCATCGATGTCGAGTTCCATGCCCGCCGCGTCGATCTGCTCCTGGAATATCTCCAGCGCGCGCGCTTCGACGTCGGCTGCGCCTTCCGTCTTAGCCTGCTCGCGGAACATGTCGGTGTAGCTCTTCATCTGCTCGTCAACCTGTTTTTCAATATCAGCCGTCTGCTCGCTCGTGAGTATGATGCCGAGCTGACCCGTTTGATAGAGCTTCAGTTTCTCGATTACAAGGGAAGCGATCACATCGTTCTGCATGGTTTCGATGTCCTCGTCCACGCTGGGCGCGCTCATGCCGTATTGCGCGTACATGGAGACCATGTAGCCGTACTGATCTTCAATTTCTCCCTTGGTGATGGTGAAGTCGTCGCCTTTTCCAATTCGAACAGCGATCTTATCACGATTTGGGTCGGCAGCATTCGAGTTAGAGGCGTTGTTTGCGCCTTTGCCGCATGCCGCGAACGACAGCGTCAGGGCGACTGCTATCAGCACAGATACCGCTTTTTTCCAGGTATTGTTCATCTTGGTTGATTTCTCCCTTTTTTATTCAGCGCTCCCGCGCAGTGGATTTGATACGATGGAGTTTTCCATCGCGGCGGCAGATGTTCTGCAAAGCCGCTTTGTCCATTATATGCCCGCGTCGCTGTCTACGCAACGAACAATTGTGTAAAGGAATTGTGGCAGTTTGCTTGTGATTGCCTCGGTGCTGGCATTTTTCTGCCGTATTTCAATCGCAGGCGGATCGCTAGCGACGAGCCTTGCTCCCTCAAAACCGGAAACTGCGGCGATGAGCCTGCCCCCGTCGAGCTTCGCGTGTTCGGAAAAGCGAAGCCGCGCCTCGCCCTCGCGCACCGTCACGCTCTCGATAAACGCCCGGGACGCATACGCCTTTACCTCGGAGATGCGCATGAGGTTTGTGACGCTCTCCGGCGGCTCGCCGTAGCGGTCGATGAACTCTTCCGTCACGTCCATCATGCTCTCCGCGCCGTCGATCTCCGCGATTCTGCGGTAGGCTTTCAGGCGCATGAGCTCGCTCGGCACATAGTCATGCGGAATATGCGCGTCGATGGGAATATCCACGCTGGTCTCGGTGACGGGTTCAAGCGCCTTGCCCTGCTGCTCTTCCACGGCTCTGCGGATGAGCTTGACATAGTATTCGTAGCCGACGTCGGTGATGTGGCCGTGCTGCTCCGCGCCGAGGAGCGAGCCCGCGCCGCGAATCTCCAGGTCGCGCATCGCGAGCTGGAATCCCGCGCCGAACTGCGTGAATTCGCGGATCGCCATAAGCCGCTTTGCCGCTTTTTCGTTCATCACGCGGCCGGTCTGCACCGTGAAATACGCGTAACCGATGCGGTTGGATCTGCCAACGCGCCCGCGCAGCTGATAGAGCTGCGCGAGCCCCATCTTGTCCGCCTCCAGCACGATCAACGTGTTGGCGTTGCCGATGTCGAGGCCGCTTTCGATGATCGTGGAGCAGAGGAGAATGTCGTATCTCTGTTCTAGGAAGTCCAGCATCGCGTTTTCGAGCTGCGTCTCGCCCATCTGCCCGTGCGCGATGGTGATCCGCGCCTCCGGCACAAGTTGCTCCAGCTTTCGCAAAGTCTGCTCCATGCTGATCACGCGGTTGGAGACCACATACGCCTGACCCTTTCGCGCGATCTCGCGGCTTAATGCGTCCTTGACCAGCGCGTCGGAGTGCTCCATCACGTACGTCTGCACGGGATAGCGCGCCTCCGGCGGGGTTTCGATGACGCTGATGTCGCGGATGCCCGTCATGGAGAGATTCAGCGTCCGCGGAATCGGCGTCGCGGTCAGCGTCAGCACGTCGACGGTTTTTTTCATCGCCTTGATCTGCTCTTTGTGGTTAACGCCGAAGCGGTGCTCTTCGTCGATGACGAGCAAGCCCAGCGCTTTGTACTTCACGTCTTTTGCAAGCAGCGCGTGCGTGCCTACCACGACATCGATCTGCCCTTTGGCGAGCGCTTCCTTGACCGCCTCGCGCTCCTTCGGCGTCTGAAAGCGGGAGAGCGCCGCGGTCTTCACCGGAAAATCGGCAAAGCGCGAGCACATGGTGTTGTAGTGCTGCTGGGCGAGGATCGTCGTCGGCACGAGGATTGCCGCCTGCTTGCCGTCCTGAATTGCCTTGAACACGGCGCGCAGCGCAAGCTCCGTCTTGCCGTAGCCGACGTCGCCGCAAAGCAACCGATCCATCGGGCGAATCTGCTCCATGTCCGCCTTGATCTCGTCCATGCTCTGCTTCTGATCCGGCGTGAGCTCATAGGGAAACCGCTCTTCAAACGTCCGCTGCCATGCGGTGTCCTTGGAGAACGCAAAGCCTTTTGCGCTCGCCCGCTCGGCATACAGCGCCGCAAGGTCAAATGCGAGTCGCTTTGCCGCGCTCTTCGCTTTATTGACGCGGTTCATCCACTCGGCGCCGCCGAGCTTGCTAAGCTGCGGGCCTGTCTCCTCTTCACCGCCGCCGACATATTTCTGCACGCGGTCGAGCTGGTCGGTCGGGATGTAGAGACGGTCTCCGCCGCGGTACTCGATTAAGAGATAATCCTTCGTGTTGCCCTGCACCGTCAGCGGCTCCACCTTGACAAACCGTCCGATGCCGTGTGCCTCGTGCACGATATAGTCGCCCACCGACAGCTCGGAAAACGAGAGGTGTTTCTTGGCGCGCGTCTTTTTGACCGCGCGCTCCGTGCGTCCCGTGACCTCGTATTCGGTGAAGATATTTAGCTTATATTGCGGATATGAAAAGCCGCGCGTGAGCTGACCCGGCAGGATCAGCGTCTTGCCCGCGGGCAGTTCGTCCGGCAGTTCACTCATCGCGGTTGCGGCTGCGCTGTAGTCCGCGAGGTTATGCAGGAGTTCTTCCGTCTGCTCGCCCGCGTAGATGACCGTCTTCTCTCCGTGCTCGTTGAGACGTTTGATCTCGCGCGCGATTTCGTCAAACGCGCCCATGAACTGCGGCGCACCGCGAGACTCGAGATTCACGATCTCGCGCGGGGAAAACTGCGGATGCGTGCGCGAAAGCCCGTACAGCAGCGCGGTGCGGTCGGTGTGCAACCGTTCCAGCGTTTCGTTCGCGCTGCGCTCCAGCGCGCCTTGTTCCGGTACGCCTTCGTCCCGCTCCAGCATCGCCTTGACACCCTCTGCAAAACGAAGCTGCTCCGTGCGCAGCGCTTCGTCGATGAGCAGCGCTTCGTCCACGATGATGATCGCGTCCTCGCGCAGATAGTCTAATAAGATATCCGTCTTTTTATAAAGAAGCGGAAGCAGCACGTCGCCGCCGACGCTTGAGATGCCTTCGCTCCACGCGTCTTCCTGATCGCTCAATCCCGCGCGTCCCGCAATGCGCTTGAGCGCCTTTTGCGTGAGCTCCCGCGGCTGCGGCGTCTCCAGCGCGGGGCGGATCACGACCGACTGAATCTGCTCCACGCTGCGCTGGCTGACCGCGTCGAAGGTTCGCATCTGGTCGATCTCGTCGCCGAAGAACTCGATGCGGACGGGGTATTCCTCGCCCGGGGCAAACACCTCCACAAGGTCTCCGCGCGCGGCGCACTGTCCGCGTCCTTCGACCATCTCCACGCGCTCGTAGCCCGCAGAAACCAGCCGCTCGATGAGCGATCTCGGCTCCAGCGTGTCGCCCACGGAGATCGTGATCTGGCTGCCCGCAAACGCGCCTTTGGGCGCCAGCGCCTGCATCAGAGACGCGGCGCTCGCCGCAACCACACACGGCTCGCCGTCGAGCAGCGCGGAAAGCGCGGAGATGCGCGCGCTCCGGTTTTCGCCGGAGGCAGCGTGCACATAAACCAGCGGCGTTTCGCGCGGCAAGAACAGCTCCGCGCGCACGCCGTAGAGCCGCGCGCTTTCGTGCAGCTGCGCCGCGGTGACGTCGGTTGCGGTCACAAACAGCACCTGACGGGTGCGCGCAAGAGATGCGCAGAGGTGCGCCTTTGCGTTTGCGGCAACGCCAAACGCCGCGACCGGGCCTTTGCCCCCCTCCAGCGCCAAACGCATGCGCTGGTAATCCGTCGCGGAATCGAGTAGATTCAATATTGGGTTGTAGTTCATGCCCGGCGTCAAGCGTCCCCCGTTACTATTGTTAGTCGGGACGCGGGCGGTTTATTCCGCCTTTGTCCCGCCGATGTGCCGTTTGTTGTATTCGGCCTGCGCCTGCGGCAGCTTGCCTTCCAGAATCAGACGCACCGCATCAGCTGCATCGTGAAACGCGGTCGCCAACTCTGTCTGTTCCTCTTTGCTCGGTTTTCCGAGCACGTGTTTTTTTAAGTCTCCGCCGTTGTGGCTGCCTACGCCGATCCGCACGCGTGGGAAGTTTTCGCTGCCCAGTGTGCCTATGATGGAGCGCATACCGTTGTGCGTGCCTGCGCTGCCTTTGTCGCGGATGCGCAGAGTGCCCACCGGCAGTTCGATGTCGTCGTAGAGCACGATCAGGTTCTCCGCCGGGCACTTGTAGAAGTGCAATACCGCCTGAATGCAGTCGCCGGAGAGGTTCATGTAGGTCGTGGGCTTGACCAGCACCACGCGCTCGCCGTTATAGTTTCCCTCGCCGTATTCGCCGGAAAAGCCGCGCTTGGCGACCTTGATATTTAAGTAATCCGCCAGTACGTCCAGCGCCTGAAAGCCCGCGTTGTGGCGCGTGCGCCTATAGAATATTCCCGGATTGCCGAGCCCTGCGACAACGAACATATCTACCTCGAAACTTGCAATAGTATGCTTTCTTTCAATTCAGAAAGTCAAATTATCATAGCACTTTCCCGCGCTCTTGACAACACTACATTGTTGGTGATACGCTATTTGGACGATATGAGCGACGACGGAAAGAGTAGCATCGTAGCGCGTTTGAAGAGAGATTCGGGGTCAGGTGAAAGCCCGAAATCGCGCGCCTTGCGAAGATGGCTCCCGAGCTCCTCGCGGTGAACGCATCATTCGCCTCAGCCGCGGCGGCCTCCGCCCGATACAGCGGAAACTTATGCCCCCGGTTTTGGGGAAGTAGGGTGGTTTTTCGGCCGCGAATCTTCGCGCCGTCCTTACGATTGGGCGGCGCGTTTTTGATTATTTTAGATTCAGTTTGATTTGGTTGGAGGAAGCCTGTATGAGCGAAAAAAAGACATTTTACATCACAACACCCATCTATTACCCCAGCGCGAGCCTTCACATCGGTCACGCCTACAGCACCGTCGCGACGGACGCCATCGCGCGCTATCACCGCCAGCGCGGCGATGAGACGTTCTTTCTGACCGGTTCGGACGAACACGGCCAGAAGATCGAGCGCAAAGCCAAGGCCGCGGGCGTCACGCCACAGGAATATGTGGATCCTATTGTTGCAGGGTTTAAGGAGCTCTGGAAGCTCTTGGACATCTCCTATGACGGATTCATCCGCACGACCGACGAACATCATGTCAAGGCCGTGCAGAAGATGTTCAAAAAGCTCTATGATCAGGGCGATATCTATAAGTCGAAGTACACGGGGCACTATTGCACACCGTGCGAAAGCTTCTGGCTCGACCGCCAGATCGAGGACGCGGGTGGCGTCTGCCCGGACTGCGGCGGCCCCGTCGAGCTCGTCGAGGAGGAAAGCTATTTCTTCCGGCTTTCGAAGTACGCCGACCGCCTGATTCAGTACATCAAAGACAACCCCACATTCATCCAGCCCAACAGCCGCACCAACGAGATGCTGCAAAACTTCCTGCTGCCGGGTTTGGAAGACCTCTGCGTGAGCCGCACGAGCTTTACGTGGGGTATTCCCGTCGACTTCGACGGCAGGCACGTGGTCTACGTCTGGCTGGACGCGCTCTCTAACTACATCACCGCGCTCGGCTGGGGCAGCGACGACGATTCGCTCTACAAAAAGTTCTGGCCGGCGGATGTGCACATCGTCGGCAAGGAGATCGTGCGCTTCCACACCATCATCTGGCCGATCATGCTTATGGCGCTCGGCGAGCCGCTCCCCAAGCAGGTGTTCGGGCACGGCTGGCTCGTGCTCGACGGCGGCAAGATGAGCAAATCCAAGGGCAACGTGGTCGATCCCGTGCAACTCTGCGCGCGCTATGGCGTGGACGCGATCCGATATTTCCTGCTGCGCGAAGTGCCGTTCGGCTCGGATGGCACATTCTCCAACGAGGCGCTGATCGCCAGAATCAACACCGACCTCGCCAACGACCTCGGCAACCTCTTAAGCCGCACGGTCGCGATGATCGACAAATACTTCGCAGGCAGGCTGCCCGCCCCTTCCGTCACGGCGGAAGAGGACGCGGCGTTGATCGCGCTTGCAAGCGAGCTGCCCGCAAAAGTGGATGCGCTCATGAACGAGCTGCATATCCCCGACGCTTTGGCGGAGATCTGGAAACTCGTGTGCGCCTGCAACAAATACATCGACGTGACCGCTCCCTGGACGCTCGCCAAGAGCGAAGCGGGTCAGGAGCGGCTGAAAACCGTGCTGTACAATCTCGCGGAGAGCCTGCGCATCGTCGCGATCCTGCTGATCCCCTTCCTCACGAGCACGCCCGCGAATATGTTTTCACAGCTTGGCACAGCGCCCGCGCAGTCGGCATTGGCAGCTGTCGCGTGGGGCGGCAGCGTCCCGGGTTCGCAAGTACACAAGGGCGATTCTCTCTTCCCGCGCATCGACGTGGAAGCGGAGCTTGCCTATTTTGGGGCGGAGGCGGACAAAGCCAAGACAGCAGCAGAGTCCACTCCGACAGCGGAAACAACGCCGACCGCGCCCGCGAAAGCCGCACACAGCGAGGAGCAAGCCCCTGCGGAGATCGAGTACGACGATTTCGCGAAGATCGACCTGCGGCTTGCCAAGGTCGTTGCAGCGGAAGAGATCAAAAAGAGCAAGAAGCTGCTCAAGCTGACCGTGGAAGTAGGCGCGGAAACCCGCACTGTCGTCTCAGGCATCAAGCAGTGGTACACGCCGGACGACCTCGTCGGCAAAACGGTCGTACTGGTCGCAAACCTCAAACCCGTCACCCTCTGCGGCGTGGAGAGCCACGGCATGATCCTCTGCGCATCCGACGCGGCGGACGAAAACCTCTCTGCGCTGACCACGCTGGCACCGATGGAGAGCGGCCTGAAAGTTCGATAAACGGCAAAGCCTTAATCGTCATTGCAAAGGAGAGCATCTATGTCCGAACACACCCTTAAGGACGGACGCACGCTAATTTTGCGCGATCCGGCGCTGTCCGACGCACAGGAGATGATCGACTATCTCAAGGTCGTCGGCGGCGAGACGGATTTTCTGCTCGCGGACGAAAACGGGATCGAAGGCCTGACGCTCGAAGGCGAACAAAGCTGGATCGAAAGCACGCTCGCGGCAGCAAACACCAAGATGTTCGTCGGCACAATCAATAATGAAATCGTGCTGGTCTGCGATGTGCGCGCGGCCATGCGGTCGCGCCTCGCGCATGTCGGCGGGATCGCGATTACCATCAAGCGCGCCTACTGGCACCTCGGCATCGGCAGCATCGCCATGCAGGCGATGATCGATTTCGCGAGAAGCACAAATTTCCTGCGCACGCTCTCGCTGGAGGTGCGCGAAGGCAACGATCGCGCCATCGCTCTCTACAAGCACTTCGACTTCGTCGAAGTCGGGCGGCACAAGGCTAGAATTAACGTCCGCGGAACATACTACGACGAGATTCTGATGGATCTCGATCTGACACAACCTGAGTAGTTACTAAAAGAGACGAAACCGTTTCTTTTGACGTTACGCGAAGAATCCAGAACACAGAAAGAGAACACATGCAACTGTTTGACACCCACGCGCATCTGCTCGACGACAAATTTGACGAGGACCGCAACCAGCTCATCGCCTCCCTTCCGGCGGCGGGCGTGCGCGGATTTGTCGAAGCCTGCGTCGAAGCGGACGATATCCCGAAAGTGCAGGCGCTGACGCTGCTTTACGACTTTGTCTACGGCAGCGCTGGTATACATCCACATTCGGCAAGCAAAGCGGACAACACGAACCTGCTGCGCGTCGAGCGCGCGCTGGAGCAGAAGAAAATCGTTGCCGTCGGCGAGATCGGGCTGGACTACCACTACGACTTCTCCCCGCGTGAGGCGCAGCGGGAGGCTTTCAGCAATCAGCTCGACATGGCGATTGCCGCCAAGAAGCCCGTGATCATCCACGACCGCGAAGCGCACGGGGATGTGATGGCGATGCTCTCCGCGCGAAAGGGCAGGTTGGGAGGCGTGATGCACTGCTATTCCGGAAGCTATGAGGACGCAGTGAAGTATGTCGATATGGGCTACTACATCGCCTTTGGCGGCGCGCTGACCTTTAAAAACGCCACCAAGCAGCGCGCGATCGCGGAAAAGCTCCCACTCTCCCGCATCGTGATCGAGACGGATTGCCCGTATATGACGCCCGAGCCGCATCGCGGAAAACGCAACAGCCCGCTGCTGATCCACCTCACGCTGGAGACGCTCGCAAAGGTGCGCGGCATCTCGCCCGAAGAAGCGGCCGCCGCCACCTACCAAAACGCGATGCATCTCTTCGGGATTTCGCTGTAAAACAATAAAGCCTTAAAAAAGGGCACTCGTAGAAGAGTGTCCTTTGTGTAATACCGCGTATTCTGCTTCTGACTGATGCCACTACCGCAGAATCACCTTTTGCAACAGCTTTTGCCATGTGGTCTGAGCAAGACGGATCTGTTCTGCGTGCTTCTGCACGTTTGCATGATACTCTTCCAGTTCACGGATGATGTTGAGGAACCCGTCGTTCTGGAAATATTTGGCGAGCTTTGGCGCAACTTCATTCAGCGTGGTTCGCATCCGCTCGATTTGCTCGGCGTATCCCTTCGGATTGGTGATGTACACGAGCAGTGGCTTATAACGCACCCAGCCGATGCAGGCGCTTAAAAAGCGGTTGATGATCGCAGTTGAATCCGCAGTTATCGGGGCGAGTTCCGTTGGCAGCACACCATTGAGCAGGTTTTTATAGCTGGAAAAACCGTCGTGGAACGCATAGCATGGAATCTCTAGCACAGTCCGATCATGCAGCATCGTTGAAAGAAATGTATCTTCGCCCCGCGCGCCGGGCGGATTGAAGAACGGAAACGTGCGTTCCGGCTTTGTCAGGTTGATACAAAGATTCGCACCGGAGATAAATTTGCAGCCGTTGATCTCCTGCACCTCCTCCGGCTGGTTCTTCATCAGCACTTCGGTCGAGGCATAGGTCACTCCGCCGGAGCGCATCAGTTGGCGCATACTCTCCCAATTGATGATGTCGTTGCTGATTGCCTCGATGAACGCTTTGAAATCCTGCTCGGTAAAACTTTCGCTGAATGGAATCTGCGGAATCGGGGAAACATATCCGCAATGCAGACCGTTTGTGTAGTCGGCATTGGGTATTTGCATCAGATGCGAGAGAATGATGTGCTGTCCGCTCCAGAGGCAGACGTCCTTGCTCTTTGTTACTGCAAGCGGATACTCGTCGTCATCCAGAAACAGCAGGTAGTCCATGTGGTTTTCAAGAGCCGCAAACAGAATCGCGTTTCGCTTGCCCGCATACCCCGTGCTGAAGATGCTTTTCAGTTCCTTCTTATTCAGCAAGCTATGTTCTTCCAGCCGTTCGATGCTCTTGAGCGCATTCTTTGCGCCTAGAAACACGATCTGATCGAATTGATCCACAATATCCTGGCTGAGGTTGGTGTAGTCTGTCGACTGCGTTTTTAAATAGTCCGTATCATATGCAACAAATAAGTTCAGGTTGATTTTATAGTCAGCAGGCAGCTTTTTCTTTGCTTCCTGCCAGTTTTTGATGTAAGCATTCAGCACTTTGCGAAAGCTCATCCTGCCGGTTGCAAATCCAATCCCCATCTGAATGGTCTTCATGAAATCCCTCCTGTTTTCCCAGATTTTACTATAATATATTTCTATAGTAACATGCTCCGCCCGACTTGTCGAATTTTTAAAGGCCTTCCGCACCACAACAAACAGTGAAACGAATATGTAGGAAACAAAAAAGCGCCCGATCAAAGGCGCTTTCTTCAGCATATAAACTCTTACATCCAACCAATCAACCCGAATACGACCAGCGCAAAAACATCCACGCCGAAGATGATGCCGAGCGTGATGAGCTTGTTCTTCATCTTCTTCATGTCGTGTACGACGAACGCCATCGTGAAGAACGGCAGGTAGCCAATCAGCCAGACGAGATATGGGAAGGAGCGGCTCCACCACGGGTACTCCCATGTCAGAAGCCCTGCGTAGTTGAGATAACACTCCACGACCACAGCAAGCGTGGTGTAGATCACCGCCATGAACACGCGGTTGTTGATGCCGAAAATCTTCATCTTCGGGTCTTTGGACAGCGTCAGACAGGCGACGATGCCCATCATCGCGAACATGAACGAAATCTCGATGTTGTAGCCGATCAACAGCAGCAGCGCTGTGTCGCCAACGCCCATCGGCGTGCCCCAGACGGGCGCGAACCCTGTCGCGTGAAAGACGATGCTGTTCCAAATCTCGTTGAAAAGATCCATGCCCCAAAGAGCCGCTCCTCCAAGCACGACATTCCAGTTTTTCGCGGAAATCTCCTTGTTGTAGATGTACAGGACGAGCAGCAGCATAGGTACGACGTACCACTTGAGCGTAAGCGCGGGATTTCTCAAAATCTCCAGCGCACTGAGAGAATATGCGGACATGACTTGCCTCCTGATGTGATTTTGTTACGACTGGTTATCTTCAGCATACGCAAAATTTTAATGTTGTCAATTAAAAAATGTTGACTATTCATACTTTGGTTGATTTTCTATTTATCAATTAATAATGTGATGAACTCACTGTTCACTCTTTCTTTTTCAAGCCGAAGTGGTATACTCAAGTTAACTTCAAAACCACACGAAGTGGTTTATGTAACTGAACAAAAACTACCAAGAAAAGATGGAAGGGAGTTACAACAATGGACTATAATTTTGACTATTCCTATGAGGCAAGTCCCGGCGCGTCATTTGTAGGCCTTGCAGTCAGCGTCCTCGCAATCGTCGCCCTTTGGAAGATCTTCGTAAAAGCAGGCGAACCCGGTTGGGCCGCAATCATTCCGTTTTACAATCTCTACGTGCTCTTTAAGATCACCTGGGGCAACGGTTGGAAATTTCTCTTGCTACTGATCCCGATTGCGAACATGTGTTTGTAATCATCACCATGGTGAAGCTCGCCAAAGCCTTCGGCAAGAGCGGCGGCTTCGCGGTCGGATTGATTTTCCTGAGCGTCATCTTTTACTGTATTCTGGCGTTTGACCAGTCCCAGTATCTGGGCGTCCCCCAGAGCGCATAACAGAACAAGCACCAGAACCACAGCGAGCGCCCCGCAAGGGCGCTCGTTTTTTGCGTTCAATGTCTGTTTTCTTGAAAATCTATGTTACACATGCGCTTTGGGCTCGCTTGCGCACTCGTTCTTCGTGCCGAGCAGCATATGTAGCCCGTGCTCCAGCGCGGGTAGCACCGGCTCCAGATTCTCCCGCACCGCCTTGGGGCTGCCTGGCAGGTTGACGATCAGCGAATCGTGATACAGCCCCGCCTGCGCACGGGAGAGCATCGCGCGGTTGGTGATGTTGAGGCAGTATGCGCGCATCGCCTCCGGAATTCCAGGCGCGAGACGGTCGCAGACCGCGATGGTCGCCTCGGGTGTGACATCCCGCTTGCTAAAGCCCGTTCCGCCGCTGGTCAGGATCAGATTTGATCCGAGCGCGTCCGCGTGCCGCCGCAACTCCGCTTCGATCAGCGGCTGCTCGTCCGGCACACAGGTTTGCGCGATGATCTCAAACCCCGCGTCTTTGAGCATACTTGCCGCGAGCGGGCCTGCGGTATCAACGCGTTCGCCGCGTGAGCCTTTGTCGCTGACGGTGATGACGGATGCCTTGAACATCGTTCTCTCCTCCTGCCGCATCGTCGCGGCAACAACAGTATAGCAATCAACGTTAGCGTTTGGCTAGCCTTCGTGCGTTTCACGCAGCAGCATGATGTGTTCTTTGGGCAGACAGAACCACGCATCGCTGCCGGTCTGCAACGTGTTGCCAACCGCTTTGCTGACTTCCGCGCGGATCGTTGCTGTTCCACCCGTGGGCAGCAGCGTCAGCACGCGGGAAAACACGTCGTCCGCTGCGTCAACCACGCGGCAAAGAATCGCGTTCTCCGTGCCGGGTTCGCAAGGCACAATATCGTGCGCGCGGATGCCAACGTGTGTAATGCCGCTCGAATCGTCCGGCGCGCAGGCGAGCTTCGCGTTCCATTGCGGGACATAAACGGTTTCCGTTGTAAGCCGTTCGGCGGGCACACAGTTCTTGCAGCCCGTGATGAGCGCGGTCTGGAGCGTGCGCGGCTGGTCGAAGAGTTCGCGTGTCGTGATCATCGGTTCGGATTTGCCCGCGTTGAGCACACAAACGCTTTTGCTCATGCGGTAGACCTCGCCGCGGTCGTGCGAGACCAGCAGCGCCACGCCGGGAAATCCCGCGAGCGTCTCTTTTACCTCCGCCTCCATCTGCCATCTGAGGTGGCTGTCCAGCGCGGCAAACGGCTCGTCGAGCAGAATCGCCTCCGGCTCGCCCGCCAGCATGCGACAGAGCGCGACGCGCTGCATCTGCCCGCCAGAGAGTTCGCGCGGGAGCCGATCCTCCAACCCTTGCAGGTGGAAGCGCGCGATGAAGCCTTCGCGTTTTGTCTTGCGCGTGTGCGCGTCCCGCTCAAGTGAAAGCCCCGCATCGATGTTTTGCAGCACGGTCATGTTAGGAAACAGCGCGAACCGCTGAAACAGATAGCCGACCTTGCGCGCCTGCGGCGGCAGGTCGATCTTCGCTTTAGAATCATAGAGCACGCGCCCGTCGAGCACGATGCTGCCCTCATCCGGCTTTTCCACACCCGCGATACACCGGAGCATCATGCTCTTTCCGCTGCCGGAAGCGCCCAACAGCGCGGTCACGCCCGCCTCCGCATTCAGGGAGACTTTCAGTGTGAACCCCGGCAGTCGTTTGATGATGTTGACGGAAAGCGACATCGGCACCTCGGATCAATCGAATAACTTGTGACAGCTTACCATTTTTTGATGTTGCGCATTTTGGAATCCGCGAACACGTTCATCGCGACCACAATGCCGAACGAGATCAACAGTATAATCGCAACCCACAGCCCGGCGGTCAGGTAATCGCCGTTTTGAATCACCATCGCGATGCGCTGGCTGATCGTGCCCGTTTTGCCCGCAATGTTCCCCGCGAGCATACTGGTGGCGCCGTATTCGCCGAGCGCGCGCGCAAACGTGAGGATCGTTCCGCTGACTACGCCGGGGCCCGCGGATGGCAGCACCACGCGCCAGAAGATCGCGCGTTCGCTCATGCCAAGCGTGCGCCCGGCATAGATCAGTTCGATATCCACCTGTTCAAACGCTGCTCTCGCGTTCCGGTACATCAGCGGAAAGGCGATCACGCCCGCCGCGAGCACGCAGCCGAGCCACGTCTGCACCACCTTGATGGAGAGTTCGTCGTACAAAAATGAACCGATCGGGCGGCGCAGGCTGAAGATCAACAGCAGGAAGAATCCCGCGACCGTCGGCGGCAGCACCATCGGGAGCGTGAGGATGCCGTCGACAAACGCTTTTGCACGCTTGCCCATGCGCATCACGCACCGCGCGGTCCAGATGCCGAGAAAGAAGCAGATCACGGTCGCGACCAACCCGGTCTGAAGCGAAATCCAGAGAGGGCTGTAGTCGAGGGTTTTCAGAATGTTTAAAATCTCCTGCATGATCTGCCTCCTTCCGGCTGTTGTTTCGACGTTCGGATATCATTTATGGTTGATGATGAACATGTGCTTTTCGAAAATGGCTTTCACCGCGTCCGTCTGGAGGAACGCGAGGAAGTCGTCCGCGGCTGCACTCTGCGCCGCCGTGGCTTCCGCGTTGTTCACGCGGCAGACGGGATAGAGAATGTCGCCCGTGAGCGCGGTATCCGCAACTTCGAGGATGTCCACATCGTCCTTGACGGAATAAGCATCCGAATAGTACACGGTGCCGACATCGTTGGAGCCTTCCTTGACCGCTTCCCTGACTTTTCCGACGTTGCCGCACTCGTTGATCTCCGCGCCGCCGAGCGCTGCCGAGACATCCGCCGCGGTATAATCCTTGGCTTCCTTCGTGCCGTCGAGCACGCCGAGGTTGATCAGCAGCTGACGCGTGTACGCCCGCGGGCGCGCTGCCGTCCGCCAACGCGATGCTCTTGGCCTTCGCGAGGTCGGCATATCCGGTGACCGCCGTGCCGCTGCCCTTGCGCGTAATCAGCGCGAGCCTGTTGCTCAGCAGGTCTACGCGCGAACCCGCGATCATGTAGCCTTCCTCTTCCAGCGTATCAATCTGACTCGTCGCAGCGGAGAAGAAGATGTCGCACGCGAAGCCTTCCCGCACCTGGGTGAGCAGCGTACCGGAGCTGTCCGCGCTGCAGACGATCGTCACGTTCGGCTGCGTCATGTTGTAGAGCGGAATAATCTCTTGGAACGCGCCTTCGAGGCTCGCCGCGATAAAAAGCTGAACGTCCGCCGCTTCCAGCGTGGCTGCGACGGGTTCCTGTGTTACGCCGGGGGCTTCGGTGGCGGTGGGTGCGGCGGGAGCCGTGCATGCGCCAATCATCACCGTCAGCAGGATGGCGCAAAACAGGGCGATCCATTCCTTCATGTATCAAAATCCTCTTTGATTTCATTTTTGATTTGTTACGTGAGGCCGGCGGTACACCTGAGAAAGCCCCGAATAGAAGAATCGACAAAAAACTGGAATTTCTCGACTGTTCCGTTACTCCTTGCCGAATCCGCAGTTGGGATAGGTGCAAACGTCGCACTGCAAACACAGTCCGCCGTTGCCGAGGCGCGTCAGATCGCGGCGCGCAATCCGCATCCCCGCGACGACACGAGGCAGCACGATGTCGAAAATCGACGCGCGCGAATACATCACGCAACCGGGCAGCCCCATCACGGGCGTGCCGTCCGCATAATAGCCGAGCAGGAACATCGCACCCGGCAGCACAGGCGCGCCGTAGGTGATAATCTCCGCGCCGCTGTCGCGGATCGCGGCGGGCGTGCGATCGTCGGGATCGACGCTCATGCCGCCCGTGCAGAGAACGATGTCCACGCCCGCGGCACGCACTTCGTTGATCGCGGCGATGATATGCTCCTGATTGTCGTCGCTCACGCGCCGCTCGGTCAGCGGCACGCCGAACGCGGCGAGCTTCCGCTCCACGACGGGCGTAAACTTATCCGTTATGCGTCCGTGGAACACTTCGTTTCCGGTGACGACGATGCCCGCTTTGAGTCCTTTGCGTAAGGGGGTTAGCTTCATCAGCGGTTCGTTTCCCACAAGCGCCTGCGCTTCTTCGATGCGCTTGCGGTCGATCAACAGCGGAATAATCCGCGTACCGCCGAGCTTGTCGCCGGCTTTGACCGCGCTGTTGGTGTGCCGCGTGGCGACCATGATATCCGGCAGATCGTTGAGCGCGTCGAGGCGCGGAACATCCACCGTAAACACGCCGTCTTCGGTGGCAAAGAGCTCAATCTTGCCCTCCTTGACCTCGCCGCGGCGCATATGCGCGCTTTCGCAAAGGGCCGCGAGCAAGTCCGCCGCCTCGTTTTCGTGCAGCGTGTTTTCGTCCACTTCCCAGACGTAGAGGTGGTCTTTCCCCATCGAAAGCAGCATGGGGATGTCGTTCTCGGCGACAACATGCCCTTTTTTAAACTGTGCGTCCTTGCTTTCGCCGGGGACGATGCGTGTCAGGTCATGGCAAAGCACGTGTCCTTCGGCATCTTTGGTGTCGATGAGCTTCATACGCGAATCATACCATTATTCTTTCTTAAAAACAACGCTTGCGATCGTATTTTCACGTATGTTTTTCAAGAATACTGGTACATCCTCCGATCCTCAAATTTGAACAAATCAGATGAAAAAAAGCGGGCTCCGCCCGCAAACATACAGACACTTTATTCCTCGACAGAAACTTCGTCGCCGACGGCGATCTCGCCCGGGGTGAGCACGCGCACAAAGATTCCCTCGTGCGGCATGATGCACTGACCGACTTTTTTGTAGATCTCGCAGTGCTGATGGCACTGTTTTCCAATCTGCGTGACCTCCGCGCGGCAGCTGCCGAGGCGCAGGATCGTGCCCACGGGCAGGGTATAGAGATTGATACCCTCTGTGGTAATATTCTCGGCGAATTTGCCGGGCGTGAGGTCGTCCAATCCCAGCGCGGTCATCTTGTCGATGCTCTCCTGCGCAAGCAGGCTGATCTGCCGGTGCCAATTGCCCGCGTGCGCGTCGCCCACGATTCCGTGATCCATGCGCAGTTCCGCGCGCTCCACGGGCTGTTTGAACGTGCCCTTCTTGAGGCTAATGTTGATGGATGTGATCTTCGCCACGTGCTTCTCCTAATTGCTCGTTGATTTCTATGTGTCTACCACGAATGGTAATTCTATTGTTTAACCGCCGATGCGGCTCATCGTTTTCTGCGCCGAAAACTCTTCTGTAAAACAATGCGTTTGCGGTTTTTGTACGATGGCTATTTGGAGCGCCGCGATCAGTGCGCCATCGTCTTCCTGATCCAGCGCCTCTTTGAGCGAGAACTCCTGATTGTATCCGAGGCAGGGGCGCAGCATGCCGTCGCTCATCACGCGCACGCGGTTGCAGTCCGCGCAAAAGCGGTGCGACATCGGGTCGATCAGGCCGACTTTGCCCACATAGCCCGGCATCTGATAATCCCGCGCAGGCTGGCCTTTGTAGGAAGGCGCAATCTCTACAAGTTCCGGATGCTTTTGCAGCAATTCCGCGCCGGTGACGCGGCTTTCCGCGCGGTCGGTTTCACCCAGCGGCATATATTCGATGAAGCGCACCTGAATGTTGCGATCGCGTGTCAGCGCGATAAAATCGTCCGTCTCGTCGTCGTTCACGCCGCGCAGGAGCACGACATTGAGCTTTACCAAGGGGAATCCCGCCGCAAACGCCTCTTCGATTCCGGTCAGCACGAGGTTGAGCGACCCGCCGCCCGTGATTTTAGCAAACTTCTCGGGCTTGAGGGAATCCACGCTGATGTTCAGGCGGTCCAATCCCGCCGCGCGCAGCGCGGGACTCATTCCCGGCAGATGCTGCCCGTTGGTGGTCATTGTGATCTCCTGAATCTGCGGAATCGCGCGGATGCCAGAGATAATCTGGAGCAGATCCCGCCGCAGCATGGGTTCGCCGCCTGTCAGGCGCACTTTCTTTACGCCGATCTGTGCAAACGCGCGCGTGATGCGCAAAAACTCGTCCAGCGTGAGTTCGCTCTTCTTCGGGCAGTCGCCATCCTGCGCGCGGCAATAGGCGCACTTGAGTGTGCAGCGTTCCGTCAGCGAGAGGCGAAGGTATGTGATTGTGCGTCCGAAGCGATCGTTCATGCTGATTCCAATCTCTGATTGAATTGTTGATATTGTATCTAATCCATCGTGATTTCGTCGTGTTTTTTAATTTCACCGCCGCACGCGACCCGCGCAAAGGCGCAGTTCTGCGGGAGCAGGCACGTTTTTCCGGTTTGCGCAAGAGTGCAGGCCTCGTAGCAGGGTTTGCCGACGCGGGTGATGATCAGTTCGCAGGTTCCGATGGTTATGCGTGTTCCAACCCGCAACTCCGAGTAGTCAACACCCTCCGAAACGATATTTGCCGCGAATTTTGCGGTGCAAAGACCGCCGAGGTCGCGTATCCGCTCCTCTGCCTCGCGGCTGAGCAGGCTCACCGAGCCGTCTTTCTCGCTCTTGTGGTCGCCGACGGCGCCGAGGTGTTCGTCCAGCGTCAGTGTGTCTACCGTTTCCCGCGGTGCATCTTTTGGCGCGCGCGTCAGGCGATGGGTTCGCATGCGCCCGCCTCGCGTTCAAACAATCCACTCTTGCCGCCGCTCTTTTTGAGCAGGCGCGTGGTCGTGATCTCCATGCCGCGGTCAACCGCCTTGCACATGTCGTAGATGGTCAGCGCCGCGACGCTTGCCGCGGTCAGTGCCTCCATCTCTACTCCCGTCTTCTCGTCGCAGCGTACTTCGGCGATGATGTGTACGCGATCAGGCGGGCAGGCGACCAGGTCTACCTTCACCGAAGTCAGCGCGATGGGATGGCATAGCGGGATCAACTCGCTTGTGCGTTTGGCGGCGAGGATGCCTGCGATTCTCGCGGTGGAGAACACGTCTCCCTTTGCCGAAGCGCCGCTCTGGATGAGCTGCAGCGTCTCCGGCTTCATCACGACAAAGCTCTCCGCGATCGCCTCGCGGTGGGTCACGTCTTTTTCGGAGACGTCCACCATGTGCGCTTCTCCGCGCTCGTTCACGTGTGTCAGAGTTTCGTCCATTTTTCGTCACAGTCCTTTCGGATTGCTGTTTCACTCAATCTTGTCTCCTGCCAAGCGGTCAAAACACCGCTAAAAAGCGATATTCTTCCAATAAACAACCGCCGCAGGATAGTTCTATCATACGGCGGCAAATACATTTTTGCAAGCAAATACAGATTGTTTGCGAAGAAATATTATTTTTAAAAGAATAACGCTCCGGAGAAACCGTATCCAGGTCGTTTTGGTTGGATTCCGGTTTGGTTTACGGCTCCTGTTGCTTTTCCGGCCAGATCTTTTTGATTCGTCCCGGCTTGTCGTAGCTGTATCCGCCGAGCGCATCTAGCCTGCGTAGGAACGGTTCGCTCGCGAGCACACGCAAAAACGCACGCCCCTGCGGCTGCTCCATCGCGGAAAGCGCGATGAGAAGGTCATACGTCTCCTCGCAGACAGGCACGAAGTCGAGGTCGTACATCCGCGCCGCGGAGAGGATTCCGAGGCCGCAGTCCGCGCTGCCCGCCGCGATCTGCGCGGCGACGGCGGTATGCGTCAGTTCCTCGCGGTCATACCCTGCGATCTGCTGCGGCGCGATCTTCGCCTGCCGGAGCAGGTAATCCAGCAGCACACGCGTACCCGCGCCCTTCTGCCGGTTTGCATAGCGCACGCCGGGTTTTATCAGGTCGTCGACCGACTGAATGCCCAGCGGATTGCCCTTTTCAACGATGAGCCCCTGCGCACGGCGCACGCACTCGACCAGCGCCACGCCGCCGTCGGGAATAATACGTTCTATATAGGATACGTTATAGCTGCCGTCGGTTTCATCCAGCAGATGCACGCCGCCGAGCTGCCCTTCGCCGCGTCCGATCGCGAGGATCGCACCCATGCTGCCGACATGCGCGCTGCTGACATACGCGCGGATGTCCCCGCGCCGCAGCTCGTCCGCCGCCTCGTCGATGAGCGGATCGTGGCTGCCGAGGATGCGCACCGTCCGCGCGATGCGGTCGATAGGCTTTAACAGGCGCACATGCGCGCGCTCGCCCGCCTCAAATCCTTCGCTGTTCTGCGGCACGTCCAGGATGCAGTCCGCTTTGGTCAGAGACGTGATCACGCCCGCGCCCGCTTGAATCGGCACAGCAGTCAGGCTGCCCTCCGTGTCGAAACCCAGCGTCGCGCGGACAAACTCGCGGTATTTCAGGGAAGACACGTATCTTCTTCCCATCTTGACGCAAACGCTCTCCTGGATCTCCCTCTCTCGCTTGAGCAGGCGGTCAAGCACGGGCTTGACCAGCTCCTCCAG
Organism: Clostridiales bacterium; assembly: GCA_013824375.1. Classification (GTDB taxonomy): domain Bacteria; phylum Bacillota; class Clostridia; order Christensenellales; family CAG-138; genus UBA7703. The sequence continues at coordinate 24,451 of PNNR01000048.1, read as the reverse complement.
CACGATGATACCGGAGACGGGATAGCCGGGCACGCCGATAACGGGCTTGCTGCCGACCGCGCCCAGCACGGCGGGCTTGCCCGGACGGATGGCGATGCCGTGGACGCAGACTTCACCCAGCGCGCGGATGGCGGCAGCGGTGCCGTCGTCGCGCCCTGCCGAAGTGCCCGCGCAGAGCAGCACGAGGTCGCATTCCCCCACTGCCCGCTTCAGCGCGGTTTGAATCAAGTCGGGATCGTCCTTCACCACGGGATAGACCGCGCTGACCGCGCCCCAGCGTTGCAGCATCGCCGAAAACACGGCGGAGTTGGACTCCGGTATCTCGCCCGTGCGTGGGTTATCGCCCAGGGGCACGATCTCGTCGCCCGTGGGGATGATGCCAACGCGCGGCTTTGCCAGCACCTCAATCATGCGAACGCCGCCCGCGAGCAGCGCGCCGATGGTGGCGGGTTCGATCTCGATATAGGAAGGCAGTATCATATCCCCCGCGGAGACATCCTCGCCGATCTGGCGGACGTGCTGCCAGGGCGCAACGGCGGCGCGGAGCGCAATGCCGCCATCGTCTTCCACGCAATCCTCCGTCATCACGACGGCATCGCAGCCTTCCGGCAGCGGGTCGCCGGTGTCCACACGGATAAACTCGCTCGCGTCCAGTAGAATGGGCGTAGTCTCTGTTGCGCCAAATGTAATGCGCGCGGTAACGGCAATTCCGTCCATCGCGCAAGCGGTGTAGTGCGGGCTCGATTGCCGCGCATACGCCGCGCGCGCGCTCACACGGCCAATCGCTTGTGTCACGTGGATTTCCTCCGAGCGGGAGGATAGAGAACGCGCTTCCAGAAACGCGAGATATATCTTCAGCGCCTCATGCAGCTGTGTATTGCTCAGGTACTCGTATTTGCTCATGTATGACCCTCGGTATCTTTCTAGAATCGCTCAACGATTGAATGCGTATATTAAAAGAGAATGACTTCCTGCAGTGTGCCTTTGGCCAGGCCTTCGGTGTCCCTATGAATACGGATGTATCCGTCTGCACGGGTTAAAGGCGAGATTAGGCCGGATTTGAGCGCGACAGGCTCGGCAAATCCACCGTCCAACCGCACAGGGAGCAGCTCCTCCCGCCCGTGGTTGCTCGGTGCTGCCTGCGCGAGCGTCGCCGTCACCGTGTGCTGTACGAAGCGTTCGCCCGACATTGCTGCAATCAACGGACGTACCAGCGCGTGAAACACCAGATACGCCGCCGCCGGATGCCCCGGCAGCCCCACGACGAGCGTACCGCCGATTTGTCCCGCAAACGCGGGTTTGCCCGGCTTGAGCGCGAGGCCGTGGAACGCCACTTCGCCAAGTTTCGTGAGGCAACGCGCCGCCGCGTCCTTCGCTCCTGCGGAGCTTGATCCGCTGAGCAGCAGCAATCCGCAGTTGGTGCATGCTTCTTTCATGGCGGTGAGCAGTTTTTCTTCGTCATCCGGCACAATGCCGAGATGCACTACGTCTGCGCCCGCTTCCGCGCAGGCGGCAAGCAACATAGGCCCGTTTGCGTCGCGGATCTGGCCGCCGGTCGGCGTTTGACCGGGCGGGATCAGTTCGTCGCCCGTGGAGAGAATTCCGATCTGCGGGCGGGCCGCGACCTCCGTCTCCGGAATACCCAGCGCAGCGAGAAGGCCGATATCACGCGCGCAAAGGCGCGTTCCCGCGGGCAGGATCAAATCCCCCGCGCGCACGTCGTCCCCGCGGAACACGATGTGCCTCCCCGGCGCTGCCGCTGATTCCACAGCGATCAGGTTGCCTGCGAGCGGCTGCGTTTCCTCCAGCATAGTCATTGCGTCCGCGCCCTGCGGCAGTTCGCCGCCCGTCCAGACGAGTGCACAGACCCCCGTGTTGATCGAAAATTGTGCACGTTCCCCCATCTTCACCTCGCCGGAGAGGCAAAGCAACGTTGGCTGCGCCGCGGACGCGCCGAACGTATCTCTGCTCACGACCGCAAATCCATCGACCGCGCTGCGGTCAAATTGCGGCAAATCCTCGGTCGAACGCATATCTTTGGCCAAAACCCGGCCGCAAAGGTTGTCAATCGCCGCCCGTTCCGTCGAAACCGCGCGTTTTCCCGCCATATTCAGCAGCAATTGCCGCGCTTCGTCCAACACAAGAACCTGCAGCATCCTTTTTTCGACCATCCTCTTCCGTATATTTGCAGTTACCTCATAAGGTAATTAAAATATTGTATTTTCTTGCATCAATATGATGCATTATACCAAACCGAACTTAAAAAGTACATCTATCCCCCACCCGCGAAAAAAGAACAGATTTTTGATACAAATCCCACAAAATATTTGGAAAAAAACATTTTATGAACATGCATGTCAACCCCAACAGATTGTGCATGAATTTTCATCCAAATACAAGGGTTTGTAAAATTTCCCTTGACATTGTATACTCAACAAGGTAGTATTATATTAAATTTTCATGAATATACCGTAACGCTTTTGTTACGAGATAACGGATTATACGGAATCCGCATCATGGCAGTTCTCGCAACGTTACTTCGGGGGAAATGACGATGGGACAAACGGGTAGGTACACATCATCAAATTCCGCTCCCCCATGCCGTTCGCAGCATAGCGTACGGTCTGTTCGTTATTCCCGCAAACGTTTAAAGCGAAGAGTATATGCATTCGTTGCATTCATTTTGTTCTTTGGATTAGCCGTTATTTTTGCATATAAACCCGCCAGTGCTGCGACCAGAACGTTGCTCCAGTCTTTTCAAGTGGAGGAAAATCAGCAGCAAGCAGCCCCTGCACCGGCCGTCGAAGAAGCCATCGTAGAATTTCAGTCCACCGAGGACATGCCGCAAGCCGGCGTGTCCGATTTTGCGATTCGCGACGCAAACGCGATCTCGATCGTCTCCTGGCAGGGTGCAAAGAATTGTGGCGAAAGTTTTTGTGTTACCCTCAAGGGTGTTTCCGAGACAGAACCCGTCTCCTTCTCTGCGACCAATTGCACTATCTTCCCGATGAGCGGAACGGGTGCGGACGTCTATACCGTCACCGTTACCGGCTCCGGCGCGTATACGCTGACAGCTGAGAAAAATGGTGATTCCGACCTTGCGCGCGAAACCCGCACGGGTCTTGCGGGCAGAGCAGATCAGATGCCGTTAAGCATCCTCGGTTGGGGTGGCGGAGATGACTATTACGACCGCTTCAAGATTCAAGTCGCCGGCGGCAGCACCAACGGCGCAATCTCCTTCCAGACGGACGGCTGCACGGTAACACCCGCGGTCGGAACCACCGGAACTGAGTTTGAGGTCACCGTCAACCGCGTGGGCGGCTATTCGCTCACCGCGATGATGGACGGCAACACCAATTATAACAATGTCTATTCAGCGCTACTGAGCGGATGCTCTAGCAAATCCACCCAGTCTCAGATGCATATCGAAAACTGGATCAGCGAAGCAAAGAGCGGCGAAACTTTTATGGTTCGCATCTACGGCGGCAGCACCAATGAGGCAATTGCACTCTCTCCTGTCAATTGCTCAGTCGTCAAGCTTTCTTCGGAAGAATATGAAGTTACCGTGGATGCAGTCGGACCCTACGCCCTGACAGCGACACGCCCTGGCAATTACGGCTACAACAGCGTCTCCGCTTCCGAGAGTGGCGTTTCCGTTAAAACGCGCGCGCATACGCTTTCAGTCTCCGGTTGGGCAGAGACAAAGAACTGCAACGACACTTTCCCGATCAAAATCGTGGGCGGCGTCGATGGAGCTCCAATCAGCTTTGTGGCAAGTGGTTGTACTGTTTCTCCCGCAACGGGTACGACCGAGACCAAGTTTTCCGTCACCATCACTTCTGCAGGCGGCTACTCACTCAATGCAGTGATGGGGGAAACGGATCAATACGAAGCGCAACAGACGCGCACCTATCACGGTCAATCCGGTAAGGGCACGCAAAACGCACTCCAGATCGAAAATTGGAACGCAAATGCGCCTGCCGGCAGTGTATTTGAAATCACCGTAACAGGTGGCAACGGAACAGGTGCTACGACACTCTCCACCAACGACGGCTGCGCGGCACGGCTCAAGAACGGCGAAAGCAACGTGTATGTGATCTCCGTCTACCCGCTGGCAGGGAAAGATTACTCTGTCGTCGTGAATAGAGCGGGCGATGCAACCTATGAACCCTCTGCCGCCGCCACGTTTGAAGGAATCACCACCGGCGCCGTGCAGGCAGCCCTTGCCATGAGCGGCTGGAACAACAATGCTTTTCCGGGCAGCACATTTGACATTCGCCTCACGGGCGGCAGCGGAAACGGTACGATTGACTTTGCTCCTCAGGGCTGCAAGGTAGATCAGGGCGCGGAAGCGGGTGCATATACCGTCACCGTCACCGCACTCGAAGGCGAGTCGTATTCCCTCTCCGTCACACGCACGGGGGACGGCAACTATACCCCGACCTCTATTGAGCAAAGCGGTACAGCGCGTAATCTGGAAGAAGCCGCTGTGCCCCAGATCCTTGATCCGGTGAAGACAACCACTTACTCCTGGATCTATATCTGCGGCGGAATCGTGCTTCTCTTCGGCGTAGTGCTGTTGATCATGCAGATCGCCAACACTCCGCGCCGCCGTCGTCATCGCAGATAAAACCTCCATTACTCAAACAAAACTGACGCCGATAAGGCGTCAGTTTTTGATTGGTCTGCTATCATCTTTTCTGCCGGATTGGATGTTCGCTTTTGAGCCGCAGACGGGCCGCTCCAGCAGCAGCCCTCAACCCCTACAGGCGAACCTCCACCTTGCGCGGTTCCTTGACGAGGATTGCCACCGCAAGATTCACGAGGGAGAGCGCAGCGACCGCATAGAAGATGTAATGCGATCCAAACGTTACCCACAGTAGACCGCCCGACACGCCAACGATTATAGAAACAATGTGATCCATCATCATCGCCAACGAAAGCGTTGGCGTCACGTCTGATGGCATCAATGCGATGGATTTTAGGTAGATCACGCGGATGATGCCCATTTGAGACGACAATCTGTCAATGATAAACAGCGCACAAGTCAGAATCAGGGGCAGTCCGACTCTCGCCAAGATTCCCGCATTGAAGCCATGCGACAATACGCCGTAGCACAAGTAGACAAATATGAATGAAATCGCGTCGGCATAGAGTAGTTTCTTTACCCCAAAGCGATCGATCCACCTGCCTAGCTGTGGCATAAAGAACATGCCGAGTGTCGAAGCCATGATACCAAGCATGACGATGACGTCCACGCGTTGGTTCAACGTTTCGATGAGCACCCAAGGCCCGAACACGAGCATCACCTGCTTCTGTACGCCGAATACGATCGCAAGCAGATAATAAAACTTGTATTCTTTCCGGAAGATCAGTTTGGGCTTTTCGCGCTTGCCGCGTATTTGCCCGGTCTTTAGTTTTAGTTTTATCATCATCAGCATCGCGCACAGATAGAAAATCGCCGCGATGACGAACGGCCATTTGGTTTGGCTCGCAAAGCGAAACACCCCAAACCGGAACAGGAAAAACACCGTCAGCCCGGCAACCGTCAATACGGCGTAGCTTGTTCCGCCGAACTGTCCCATGCGCTTCCCGATCTGTTCCGGCTCTGCAAGCGACATGCCGATGCTGTCCCGCAGCGGCATATAGATATGCATGCCGAGCGAGTTGATGAACAGAAACACGAGCATCACACCAAAGGATGGCGTCACAAGGCCCAGTACCATCAAGCCGAATGCCGCGATGCCCTGCGCGAAGATCGCAATGGTGATATCGCCAAGAAACGACATCGCGCTGATGAGGAAAAACGTAATCACGCCCGGCATCTCGCGCGGCAGCTCGATGAGTCCGCGTTGAAACCCGTCCGTGTGATAGACGTCCTTAAAATAGTTCGAGAACAGCCCTTCGCTGAAACCCGCGGCAAGGTTAACCGCCACGATCACGGCAAAGAACAAGTAGAGCTCATTTCTTCGTTTTTCTGGCATGATTACCTCAATCTGTGCTGTGTTAGGTCATATTAGCATATGTACCCGCCGAATGTAAAATCTTTTCCGCCCGCCCCTCGCCATCGGCCACATCGGTGTGAAGCGCGCCCCGCCGGTGTTGATGTCGCCGATGCCATCATCCAAACTGTGCCCCTTTTGCTAAATACATTTTCATTTCTCGGAATTGGAGTTTTGTTATACAATAGTCTTACTACAAGGCGGCTATTGTCGTAAAGGAGCCTTGACTCATGCAAACACCGGAAATCCTCTCCCCTGTCGGCGGTGAAGAGCAGCTGATCGCCGCAGTGCGCTGCGGCGCGGACGCGGTCTATCTCGGCGGGCAAAACTTCAACGCGCGCCGAAATGCCGCGAATTTTACCGAGACAGACCTGCAAAAGGCCGTCTCTTATTGCCACGCGCGCGGGGTGAAGGTATACGTCACCGTCAACACAATCGTGCTGGACGCGGAGCTCTCCGCGTTGGAGGAAGAAGCGGACCGCATCGCGCAGGCAGGCGCGGACGCGGTGATCATCCAGGATATGGCGGTGCTGCGCCTGTTTCAGACGCGCTACCCCACCCTCAAGCGCTATGCCTCCACGCAGACCGCCGTACACAACATCGACGGCGCACGATTTCTTGAGAGCGCCGGATTCGACAGTATCGTGCTCGCGCGCGAGCTTTCGCTGACAGAAATTGAGTCGATCTGCTCCGCGGTATCGATCCAGAAGGAAGCTTTCATTCACGGCGCGCATTGTATGAGCGTCTCTGGCGCCTGCTATCTTTCCGCTATGCTCGGCGGCAGAAGCGGCAACCGCGGACTCTGCGCTCAGCCTTGCCGCCTGAATTGGACGAGCGGGGATCACTCCTATGCGCTCTCACTCAAGGATATGTCGCTGCTTTCGCATCTGCAAGCACTTGCGGGCACGGGCGTGAATTCGTTAAAAATCGAAGGGCGCATGAAGCGTCCCGAATACGTCGCCGCCGCGACCGCCGCCTGCAAGCTCGCGCTCTCAGGCAAATCCTACGATGCGGAGTCTCTCCGCGCGGTATTCTCCCGCAGCGGCTTTACGGACGGATACCTCCGGGGCAAGCGCGACGGACAGATGTTCGGCTACCGCACGAAAGAAGATGTCACTGGCACGGATATCGTACTCAGTTCACTTGCCGCCCTCTATCGCAATGAAACACCGCTTGTTCCTGTCGATCTAACTTTCTCACTGGACGAAAGCGCGAGCTATCTCTCCGTCAGCGATGGAAAGATCACGGCCGCCGTGCAAGGCGGCGCGCCGGAGAGGGCGATCCACCGCGCGCTGGATGAAGAGAGCGCAAAAAAGAATCTGGAAAAGACGGGCGGCACGCCGTTTTTTGTGCGCTCGTTTACTGCCGAAATCACGGAGGGCTACACCATGCCCGCCTCCGCGCTGAATGCCATGCGCCGAGAAGCATTGGACGAGCTTCTTGCTCTGCGAGGGCGCCCGCAGCCGCACAGGCGGGAGGAATATTCGATTTTGCCACCCGAACGGTATCAATCCGGTTTGGAGAAACCCGCTCTCTGGGCAAGGTTTTGCAAGAAACAACAGATTGCTTGCGAGGGCTCGTTTGAAAAGATCCTGCTGCCTGCGGAGGAGATCGACGCGGAGCTGATCGCACAGCTCGGCAAAAAGCTGATTGCGCAGCTGCCGACCGTGCTGTTCCCCGAAGACGAACCCGCATTTGACGCAACGCTGGAGACGCTCGCCTCGCAAGGCTTGTCCGGCGTCTGGACGAACAATGTTTACGGTATTGCGCTTGGAAAACGCCTTGGCTTGACCGTGCACGGCGGCTACGGGCTGAATATCTCCAACACAGAAGCGTTGCAGTCCTACGAGGCGCAGGGGCTTGCCAGCCTCACGCTCTCGTTTGAGCTCTCGATGGCGGCGATCAAACTCCTCGGCGGAGAACAGCCGCGCGGCATCGTTTCCTATGGTTCTCTGCCGTTGATGCAGCTGAGAAACTGCCCGATCAAGGCTTCCGTCGGTTGCGCAGCCTGCGGACAGAAGGGCGAGCTCACCGACCGTATACAGGTGCGCTTTCCCATCGAATGTGACCATTACCGTTCGGTGGCGCTATTAAACAGCGTGCCGCTGGACATCGCTGAGCGGAACATGCGCGGTCTTGATCACCAGATTCTCTACTTCACGCGCGAAACACCCGAAGAAATCGCGGTGGTCACCGCTCGCTTTTATTCCGGAGAAAAGACGGAAACCGCGCATACGACCGGGCTTTATTACCGGACGCTTTTTTAGTAGTTTCACAAGCGCTGCTCTTCTGTTGTCACCAGAGGCATTGAGAATAGAAAGCTGGTCGGGTTCTTCGATAATACAGCCGTTCGTTTCCTGCGGGCTCTTCCGCTGCGGGAGCCGTGTCTGCTTTTACTGCGTGCTCTTCAACCGCCGGAGTAGGTGTTTTTTTAACGAAGGACGCAAAGCTGGCCGCATGGCCAAGTTCGCCGGAGCCGCTGATGCCCGCACCCCTTTTTGTGCGCGGGCATCAGCATTCGCTGGCTGTGGTTCCTCTTTTGTCTGCTGCTGTGAATCCTTTGTTGTGTACTGCCTGTTCCATATCAGAAGGAAGAAGGAGGATGAATGAAAAAATCTATGCTTGCTACTCCCCGCGCTTGACTCTAATCCATCATTTCTTTCAAATGTCGTCATCAATATTTACATGTTTTGTATTTTTTTAAATATTACATTTCATTATTTTCATTTAAGTGAGTTTAGCTTTGGATTTGATGCCGATTTACAAAACGATGCAAATATGATAAGATATCCTGACGTATATAGAAAAGGGAACGTGCATGTCTCAATCGAAAAAGAAAACAACTTTACAAGATGTTGCAGATGCGACGGGAGTTTCCATCGCCACGGTCTCGCGCGCAATCAACAATAAAGAAAGCGTGAAAGAAGCCACATATGACAAGATCCTACAGGCCATTTATGCGCTTGGCTATGACACGGTCGTGCGGCATGAGAGCCATTTGATCCTCATCCTGCTGCCGGACATTGAAAATCCGTTTTATTCCGAAGTCATACGCGGCATCTCTTCCGCAGCGGGCAGACAGGGTTATCAGGAGATCATCGTGCGCACAGGGTCGCACCCGCTGACGCTCTCCTTCATCGAGGAAATGATCGAAAAGACGCATGCGGACGGATTGATTACGCTTGATCCGATTCCCTCCGCAGATACGATCACACAACTCGAGATGCATACCCCGCTCATCCAATGCGCAGAATATAACGAGCAAAGCCCTGCTTCCTATGTTTCTATCGACGACGTGGCGGCAAGCCGCGCAGTCGTTGACTATATCCTCAGCAAGGGCTGGCGGCGCGTCGCGATGATCAATGGACCGCTGAAGTACAAATACGCAAGAAAACGCCAGCAGGGCTTCATTGAAGGCTTGGAGGCCGCGGGCATTGCCCCTGTTCAGAATCTCATCGTGTCCGTACCGGAGTTCTCCTACGACGCGGCGGTATCCATCGCAACCCAGCTGTTGAGCATGCCCGAGCGTCCGGAAGCGATCTTTGCTGCCTCCGACGTGTTCGCCGTTGCTGCAATTAAGGCTGCGAAACGCCTCGGCATCGCAATCCCGAAAGACCTCGGCGTGATCGGTTTTGACAACACGCACATCTCCGTCATGAGTGAGCCCACGCTGACAACGGTCAAGCAGCCGCAGTTTCAGCTGGGCTTCCTAGCCTGCGAGATGCTCATTGAGCAGATGCACAGCGAAAACTTCGCCCCGCGCCAGATCATGCTCGATGTGGAAATCATCATCCGCGAGTCAATGTAACCCAAACACCGGAAGTGTTCAATACTATAAAACAGAACGTCCGATACATTCGAGCGTTCTGTTTTTTGTTGCCGTACAGTTGTTTCAGCCGTCAGTCCGGATCCTTGATCGCGAACACAAATTCGCAGGAGCAGACCTTTTTTCCCGCAACGCGCGCGGTTCCGGTGCCCATCCCAACAACACCGTTGACCGCGGTGATCACGGAGTCCAGCTCCAACAAGTCCCCCGGCACCACCGGCGCATGAAACCGTGCGCTGGTGATTTTGCCTAGAAACGCGAGCTTGCCGCGCATGTGTTCCAGCGTGAGCAGCGCGATTCCGCCCGCCTGCGCGAGGGCTTCGACGATCAGCACGCCGGGCATGACTTTCTTTTTATCGAAGTGCCCCTGAAAGTACCATTCGTTGCCGGAAACCGCTTTTACGCACTTTGCCGAGACTCCGGGGATAAGTTCGTCCACGCGATCGACCATCAAAAACGGTTCGCGGTGCGGCAGAATCTGCTTAATTTGCTCGATTCCCATGCTGATTGTCTCTTTACTCTCCACTGCGAAGTTACCTCCCGCCGCGCTTGAGCACAAGGCAGCTGTTGTGTCCGCCAAACCCAAGGGAATTCGAGAGCGCGTATTCGCTGTCGAGTTTCTGCGCTTTGCCCTTGACGTAATTCAGGCGGCAGACCTCGTCCTCTTCCTCGAGACCGATGGTCGGCGGAGCCATGCCTTCGTTGAGCGCGAGCAATGATATCACCGCTTCAAACGCGCCGGCAGCGCCGAGCATGTGCCCAGTCATGGACTTGGTCGAGCTCACCTTGAGCGCAGAGGCGTGTTCGCCAAAGCAGGCTTCGATCGCCGCACTCTCCGCAGCGTCGTTGAGCGGTGTGCTCGTGCCGTGCGCGTTGATGTAGCCGACCTGTTCCCTAGAAATGCCAGCGTCCTTCATCGCGTCCGCCATAGCGCGGATAGTCTGTTTGCCTTCCGGATGCGGCGCCGTGATGTGGTGCGCGTCGCAAGTCTGCGCATAACCAGCAAGCGTGCCGATGGGCTTGGCGCCGCGTCGCTTGACGCTCGCTTCGCTCTCCAGCAGCATGAACGCCGCGCCTTCTCCGATGACGAACCCGTCGCGATCCTTGTCGAAGGGTCTGCTTGCGTGATCGGCATCCGTGTTCTCGGAAAGCGCTCCCATCTGATGGAATCCCTGTACCGCAAGCTCGATGAGCACCGCTTCCGCGCCGCCGACAAGCATCGCGTCCACTCTGCCTTCGCGCACGGCGTAATACGCATGCCCGATCGCATCCGCTCCGGAAGCGCAGGCAGTCACGACGGAGTAACACGGGCCGCTGAGGCCATATCGAATGGCGATCAATCCGGCAGTGGTGTTGATGATAGCCTTGGGAATAAAGAACGACGAAACGCTACGGGGGCCATTGTTGACGAGCTCCGCATACTGTTCACAGATGACGTCCAAACCGCCCATGCCGCTGCCCAGCACCACACCAACACGCTCCGGGTCATAATCCTCGGGTTTGAATCCGGCTTCTTCCCAGGCCTGTGCCGCGGCGACAATCGCCATCTGCGTAAAGCGCGCCATTCGCTTCGCTTCGCGTTTGTTGACGTAAGGCTCTGGTGTAAAATCTTTGACCTGGCCTGCCGCAAAAATCTGCGTCAGCTCAGAGTTGAACAATTCTGGCGTGCTGATGCCGCTCTTGCCCGCAACCGCCGCGGAAAAGCTCTCCCGCGCGGTCATACCGATGGGCGACACCGCACCGATACCGGTGATAAAAACTTCCATAACCTCTAATCCTCCTTGCGTTGCGGCTTGGATTACATCGCCATGCCGCCGTCTACCACAAATACCTGCCCGGTGACATACCCCGCGCCTTCCGAGCAGAGGAACGACACCATAGCTGCGACATCTTCCGCTTTACCGATGCGACGCATCGGGATGCTCTTTTTGAGCGCATCCTTTGCAATATCGGTCATAGCGTCCGTCATTGCGGTCTCGATGAACCCTGGCGCGACTGCGTTAACGCAGATGCCCCAGCGAGCGACTTCCTTCGCGGCGGATTTCGTTAGCCCCACCATACCGGCCTTGCTCGCGGCGTAGTTGACCTGCCCCGCGTTGCCCGTGAGCCCAACCACGGATGTGATGTTTACGATTTTGCCGCGCTTTTCGCGCGCCATCACGTTGATCGCCTCGCGCGTCATGAAAAAGCAGCTGTCGAGGTTTGAACGCAGCACCTTGTGATACTGCTCGTCCGTCATACGCATCAATAGCCCGTCGCAAGTCACGCCCGCATTGTTGACAAGCGCGCACAACCCGCCGAGCGTTTCCACGCAACCCTGTACCAAAGCGGCGCACGCGGTGGAATCGCCGAGGTCACCGCCCAGCGCGATGGCCTTGCGGCCAAGTGCTTCAATCTCTCGGCAGACTTCCTCCGCCGCAAGTCGATTGCTGTTGTAGTGTACGCAGACGTCGTAGCCGTCCTTTGCAAGCTGCAGGCAGATCGCGCGGCCAATGCCGCCGCTGCCGCCCGTGACAAGAGCTGCTTCGCTCATGCCCGGCCTTCCTTATCCGCGCGGACAAATGCCTCCAGCGAGGCCTCATCCTGTACGCTGTAGAGTGCAACATCCTTACCGACGCGACGTTTAAGCATCTTACTCAGCACGCCGCCGGGTCCGATCTCGACAAAGCGGGTCACGCCGCTCGCGAGCATACCCTCCACACAGTCGTGCCAACGCACGCGTGTATTCATCTGCGCGCAGAGAAGCGCGCGATAGTCCGCACCGATCGGATACGGCGCACCGAGCGCGTTACTGTAGATAACGCCGCACGGTTCGCCGAAGATTTCGCCCGCAAGTTCCGTAGAAAAACGTTCTGCCGCCTGATTCAGAAGCGGGCAGTGCGAAGGCCCCTTCATGGCAAGCATCGTCGCCATTCTCGCGCCAACACTTTCCAGTGCGGTCTTCGCGCTAACAAGTTCGCCGAGGAGACCGCCGAGCGTCATCTGCGTCTCGGAAAGATGGTTCGCGATAAAGACGTTGTCAAACGGCACAATCGCAGCCTCCACCTGTTCCAGCGTCAGTCCCACGACAGATAGCATGCCGCCCGTGCCGGGGGGCACTGCGCCGTCCATAACCGCGCCGCGCCTGCGCACGAGCGAAGCTCCCTGCGCATCCATCAACACACCGGATGCAGCCAGAGCCGTATATTCGCCGAGCGAAAGCCCCGCGAATACGTCCGCCTGCACGCCTTCGGCCTCGAGCGCACGCAAAGTTGCCAGAGAGTGCGTGAAGATCGCGGCTTGGATGACAGAGCTTTCATCCATGCCCTCTCCTTTGAAGCACGCGGTTTTCAGGTCGATCCCCGCACCCGCTTCGCAGCGGTCGAAGGCCTCGCGGTAACGGCTGTAGGATAGATATAAATCCGATCCCATGCCGAGTGCTTGAGAGCCCTGACCGGGGAATAAAAATGCCGTCTTCATGCGTCTGCCTCCAAACTCGTGATTGCTTTGGACAGCGCTGACTTAATCGCAGCGGGATCAAACAGCTCCTGCACGATATCGCTTGCGGGCTGTATCCGGTCGCACATGCAGGCACACTGACCCGCCATAAACGAGCCATGCTCTTTGTCGCCGTGCAATACCGCACGCATAAGCGAACCTTCACCGAGCTTTTCGACCGCGACCGCTCCGTCCGGACCGTACTCTGCATTGGCAAGCTCGCGCTGCAGGGGGCTTCTGAGCACGCGAACGGGATGTCCCGTGATACGGCCCGTCACCTTACTGTCGATGTCCTTTGCGCGGACGACGCGCTCCTTGTACTCCGTATGCGCGGTGCACTCCTCCGCGAGGATGAAGCGTGTGCCGACCTGCACTCCTTTTGCTCCGAGACAGAAGGCCGCGGCAATACCCGCCGCATCGAAGATGCCGCCTGCCGCCACGACAGGAATGCCCACGCTGCGCGCGATATCCGGCCAGAGCACCATAGAGGTGAGCTCGCCGATATGCCCGCCCGCCTCGCAGCCTTCCGCGATGACGAAATCCGCACCCATGCGCTCCATCAACATCGCAAGCGCGCGGCTCGCCACAACGGGCGCCACCACACAGCCAGCTTCTTTCCAGCGCTTGACATACGCGTCCGGATTGCCCGCGCCCGTGATGACCACAGGCACCTTCAGGTCATAGACCAGATCGGCGATCTGCGAAACATAGGGGCTTAATAGCATGACATTGAGGCCGAACGGCTTGTCCGTCTTTTCGCGCAGGAGCTTGACCTGCGTTTCCACCCACTCCGGCGGCGCATTGCCCGCGGCGATGACACCTAATCCCCCCGCCATAGAAACGGCAGCGGCCAAGCTTGCGTCCGAAACCCAGGCCATGCCGCCCTGAATGAGCGGATACTGCGTGCCAATCAGCTCGCAGATTGTGCCGGGGTACTTCATTACTGCTTTCCTTCGAGGTGCTTGATGAGTTCGCCGACTGTGTGGATGTCTCCAACTTCTTCAACGGGGACTTTGATGCCCGTCTCTTTTTCGAGGTTGATGAGCATTTCCACCATGTCCAGCGAGTCCATCGAGAAATCCTCGATAAAACGGCTTTCCATCGTGATCGCATCGCGATCGAGATCCAACTGAGTCATAAGGCTTTCGATAATTTTTTCCTGCATGTTATTTGTTCTCCTTTTTGTTTTGTATGGTCCAATCGATCACCGCTCCGCCGCTGGTCAGGCCCGAGCCGAAACCGACGATGGCCACGCGGTCGCCCGCGTTCAGCCAGCCGGACTCCATAGCGTCACAAAGCGCAATCGGAATGGAAGCGGAAGATGTATTGGCATAGTTTGCGATGTTGACGAAGAAATTCTCGCGCGGCAGCTTCATGGTGCGCACCGCGAAATCGATGATCTTCTCATTCGCCTGATGCGGCACTACCTTGTTGTACGGCTGCCCGCCGCAGCGTTTGCGCAGTTCGGTCAGCGTTGCTTCCATGACAGCCGCCGCATACGTAAACACGTCCGCGCCCTTCATGCGGATGGATTCTCTGGGGGATTCAACCGCGCCCGTAAACGGTGTGCTGCGGTTCTCTTTTTTTACGACGATGACGTCGTCAACGTCGGGCGTTGCGGAAAGAATCGGGTGCAGCAGATGTGCCACTTCGCCGCGGCGCAGCACCACCGCGCCCGCACCGTCTCCGAAGAGCACGCAGGTGGCGCGATCCGTCCAATCGCAATACTTCGTCATAAGCTCGCTGGCAACCACGATGGCGACGTCCTTATCGAGCGCGTCCATCAGCGATGCCGCGGTCACGAGCGCGTAGACAAAGCCTGTGCAACCAGCGGAGACGTCCATCGCCGCACAAACAGGGATGCCAAGCGCCCTTTGTACGCGCCCCGCGAGCGAAGGGGTCAAGTCGTCGCCTGTGATCGTGCAGGCGACGATGACGCCGACGTTCTCCGGCTTTTCGCCGGACATCGCGAGCGCGTCCTTTGCCGCCGAGATCGCAAGCCCCGTAGCCGTCTCTTCCACTGCGACGTGGCGCGAGCGGATGCCAGTGCGTTTGCTGATCCATTCGTCGCTGGTTTCCACCAATTGCGCGAGATCATCGTTGGTCACTACTTTTTCGGGCACGCACTTGCCGATGCCCGTAATTGAAACCGGTGCTAACACTTTGTATTACCCCTACTTTCAAAGAACTTTTGCCTTTTAAATCGGCGACTTATTTCGTAATGGTCAATGCCATCTCATATTTAAGTACTTCTGCTGCCGCTGTTCGACCAGCCGATCCGGCGGGAGCGTGGTCAGCCGCTTCAGCGCATTGCGAATGGCTTTCCTGACCGCCTCCGCGCTCTCGTCCATATGGAAGCGGGAATACCCCTCCGGTTCGCGGA
Source organism: Clostridiales bacterium (assembly GCA_013824375.1). Lineage (GTDB taxonomy): Bacteria > Bacillota > Clostridia > Christensenellales > CAG-138 > UBA7703. Next base: position 8,763 of record PNNR01000048.1, on the reverse strand, counting down.
TGATGCCGTCCACAATACCGAATCGCTTGAGATCGCCCGCCGTAAGTTTTAGGTTCTTCGCGGCCTCAGCGGCAAGCGTGCTGTCCTTGAACAAAATCGACGCGGCGCCCTCCGGTGAGATCACGGAAAAGTAGCTGTTCTCGAGCATGATCAGCCGATCGGCCAACGAGAGCGCGAGCGCGCCGCCGCTGCCGCCTTCACCGATGATGATCGAGATGCAGGGCGTTTTCACCGTCGCCATGGCCTTGAGGTGCTCCGCGATCACGCGGCCCTGGCCCTTCGCCTCGGCTTCGATGCCGCAGAACGCGCCGGGCGTATCCACGAGGCAAATGACGGGACGGTGGAATTTCTCCGCCTGCCGCAGTGCCCGCATGGATTTGCGATAACCTTCTGGAGACGGCATGCCGAAATTACAGCGCATGCGCTCCTCCAGCGTGTGCCCCTTTTGCTGACCGATGATGGTCACTGGATACGTTTCAAACCACGCCACAGCGGTGACGATTGCCTCGTCGTCGCCCATGCACTGGTCCCCGCGCACCTCAAACACGCCGTGAAAGAGTTTTTCGATATAATCCCGCGCCTGCGGGCGGTCTTCCTTACGTGCGCTCATGACGCTCGCCCAGGCGGGATCCGCCTCGATGGACACGACTTCCTTGGGAAGCTTCGTCTCTTTGACCGTCATCTGCGCACCCCCTCCGCCGTCTCTATGTGCCCCGCGTTGTGCAGCGCAAGCAGCGTCGCCAGCGTTTCACGCATGTCTCTGCGCTCGACGATCCGGTCGACGAATCCGTGTTCATTGAGATACTCCGCCGACTGGAATCCCTCCGGCAGTTTGTCCCGCATGGTCTGTTCGATCACGCGCGGACCTGCAAAGCCGATCAGCGCGCCGGGTTCGGCTAGCGTGATATCGCCCTGCATGGCAAAGCTTGCAGTGACGCCGCCCGTCGTCGGGTGTGTGAGTACGTTGAGGTGTAATAACCCCGCCGCGCTGTGTCGCGCGAGCGCGATGGTCGTGCGCGACATCTGCATCAGCGAAAGTACGCCTTCTTGCATGCGCGCGCCGCCGGAAGCGCAGAAGATCACAAGCGGCAGGCGGTTACAAAGCGCGAACTCCGCGAGGATTACGATCTTTTGACCCACAACGGTGCCCATGCTGCCCATCATGAAATAGCTATCCATGACCGCGAGCGCGGTGCGCTGGCCTTTGATCGTCGCCTTGCCGATGACAACGCCTTCCTGCATCTTGCTCTTTACGCGCTCTTTTTCGAGCTTGGTGCGATAACCCGGGAACGAGAGCGGATCGCCCGCTTCGGTCTCGCGCTCGATTTCGATAAAGCTGCCGCTGTCCACGATCGCCTCGATACGGCGATAGGCAGGCTGGCGGAACAGGTTGCCGCAATAGGGGCAGGTCGCGTCGCCCGCGAGCACCACTTCCGCGATAAGGTCGCGTCCGCAGCGCGTGCAGCGGAGGATCTCCAGCGCACCGGATTCTTCTCCCGTCTGCGGCAGGGTATGTTCAATTTTCTCTGTAAACAGGTTCATGCGTGTCCCCTTAAAAACCGCCCAATAGTTGATTCTCCAACTTCTATTCTCATGTATGCCCCCTAAGAAACCGAGGCAAGAACGATTGCTCAATCCATTTTGTGTGGATGTTTCCGCTGCGGAAATCCGCGTCGCTGAGCATCGCGCGGGCAAGCTCTGTGTTGTGATCGATGCCGTCGATGGTGAGTTCTCCCAACGCGGCAAGACTCAGCCGGATCGCTTCGTCACGGTCGTCCGCGAAGGCGATAAGCTTGAGTACCATCGAATCATAGTAGGGCGAAATCTCGTCACCCGTGGAGTATCCGCTGTCGATGCGAATGCCGTTGCCTCCGGGCAGCTGCATGCTCTTGATCACGCCAGGCGACGGGCGGAAGTTCTCCGCCGGACACTCCGCGTTGATGCGGCATTCGATCGCATGTCCGCGCGGGATCAGGTTCTCCTGAAGAATGTGGATATGGTGCCCCATTGCGACCTGAATCTGCGCCTTGATGAGGTCAAGCCCGAAGATGCTCTCGGTGATCGGATGCTCAACCTGAATGCGCGCGTTCATCTCCATAAAGAAGAAACGCCCGTCCTTTGTGAGTAAAAACTCGACTGTTCCCGCGTTCTGGTAGCCGACCGCGCGGGCGATGTCCACCGCCGTCTGCTCGATCGCAGTGCGGATGTGTTCGGGAATGTTCGCTGCGGGGGCTTCTTCGATCAGCTTCTGGTTCTTGCGCTGCAGGGTGCATTCGCGCGTGCCGAGATGCAACACGTTTCCATACGTATCCGCAAGAATCTGCACCTCGATGTGCCGGGCTTCCGGCAGGTACGCTTCCAGATACACGCTGCCGTCGCCGAAGGCGAGCTCGGCTTCCCTGCGCACGAGCGGAAATTCACGCTCCAGTGTGGCTCCGTCCTCGACGATGCGGATGCCTTTGCCACCGCCGCCTTTCGCAGCTTTGATCATCAGCGGGTAGCCGATGCTCTTTGCCGCCTGTATGGCTTCTTTGAGCGAGTCTACCGTGCCGTCCGAGCCGGGCACGACGGGAAACCCGTTCGCGATCATGGTCTTTCGTGCGGCTTCTTTATCAGCACACGCATGCTCGAAGGCTGCGGGCCGATGAAACGAATGCCCGCTTCGGCACACGCCTCTGCAAACGCATCGTTCTCCGAAAGAAAGCCGACGCCGGGATGCAGCAAATCCGCGCGGTAGGCCTTTGCCGCCGCGAGGATTGCGTCAATGCTGAGATAGCTTTTGTCCGCAGGACGCGGGCCGATGCAGACACTCTCGTCTGCAAGGCGAACATGCAGTCCCCTCTCGTCGTTTTCGGAATAGACCGCAACAGACCTAAGCCCCAGCTTTTTACAGCTGCGGATGATTCTAACGGCGATCTCCCCGCGATTAGCCACGAGTACCGTCTGCATATTAGTTTCCTTCACTCAAGAGAAACAGCGCGTCTCCGGCGACCAGTGTCGCACCGTCGGTTGCGATAGCCGCTATGACGCCGCTCCTTGGCGCACGGATTTCGTTCATGGTCTTCATGGCTTCGATGATGCAGAGCGTGTCGCCTTTGTTCACCTTGGAGCCGACCTGAACAAACGGGGCTGCGCCGGGTTCTTTTGCCAGATAGAATATACCGGAGATCGGAGAACGCACAGCGTCCTTCTCGTCCGTTTGCGGTGCTTCCGCCTGCTGCTGTTGCTGTTGTGTGACAATGGGCGCCGCCGCGACTGCGACCGCTCCGCGTTCCAACAGGATTCTGAGATCTCCCTGCTGTACTTCAATTTTCGAAAACGCGGATTTTTCCGCGCACTCCATCAACCGGATGATTACGTCCAGATCCATGTGTAGGGTCCTTTCGGGTATAAATTATGTATGAGTCCAGAGCAGTGAGTAAAAAATCGTCGTGCGGTTGGTATAAAAAAATGATCCCGCACTTGGTTAGCACTACTAACTAACTTGCGCAGAATCATAACATGGTACTTTTTACTTGTCAAGCGCACGGGGCGTGCCACGATTCAATTGTGAACCGCTGCATGTTAATATACTGGCTTGTTTTTTACAGAACGCATTGCACAACACAAATCTCCATTCTGTTAAAACAATGCGTTACTGCAACGTATTTTCAATCAAATCTCGGTTTAAAAAGCACCAAATACCATGATTACCGTCCGCACTTATGCATAATTACACACGCAAGTGGTTAAAAAAGTTCACAAGCGCCTGCATGGACTGAAGCACCTCCGGATACTGCGCGACCCTGAAATCCCGAATGACAGCCTGAATGAGCATATCGTGAAACTGCGTGTGTTTTTTACACATCGCCTCCCCCTCATCCGTAAGCTTCAGTATGCTTTTCCGCTTGTCGTCGTCCGCCCGCGTTTTTATCAGAAAGCCCTTTTCCACGAGGCGGCTGACGGACACGCTCACCGTAGCCTTTGTGATGCCAAGTATGTCCGCAATCTGCGTCAGCGTCGCATCCGGAATGTCCTGCACGATCTCAAGCGCATGCATCTCTGTGCGGCTCAGGTTCCCGTTGGCAAGCTTGCTGACACTCTTTTCCTGCAGCCGCAGAACGCTGTAGAACATGTCTTTGAGCGCCTGATTGAGCAACAGCTCGATTTCCTGATCGGTCATGATTTCACTCCTTGGCGGCAGGGCAGCCGAAACTACTTCGTACTACGAACTATTTTATGATATCACATGCACGAGAAAATGCAAATCGGCAGTCGATATTCCCCCAATCTCTTAACAAAGAGTAACGAAATCAAAGCAACATGCAAGCCCGCCTTCCGGCGGGCTTGCATATCTTCGTTTATTTTTACGTGCGTTTTTTCGCGTTCTTGATCTCATACATACGCACATCCGCTCGAGAAATGAGCGTTTCGTATGATTTATCCAACTGTGGATCCCACTCCGCAAAACCGATACTAAGTCCAATGGACTTTCGGTCCGGATGCGAGGCGTTCCAGTCTGATACATTTGCCTGCACCTGGGCGATGATCTGCTCTACATCCATCTCTGGAGTCGGTGGCAAAACGATGCAAAACTCGTCTCCGCCGTACCGCGCGAGAAATGCGTTGGAGTTTTTACAACTTGTTTTCAGAATTTCGGCAACATTGATAAGCACGCCGTCGCCGTAAAAATGTCCGTAGTTATCGTTGATTTGCTTAAAATCATCCACGTCGATCATGATCAACGTTACCGCGCCGCTTCTTGCCTGATCTCGCTCTCCAGTTTCGCGCAGTAAAAACTTACCGAGTTCCCGGCGATTATTCACTCCGGTGAGTGGATCGGTTGAGATTTGACGGTTTTGTGTGTCGATATATACCAGTAAAATTGAAACCGACGCAAGAATCCAGTTCAGGCTTACACCGTAGAAAAACAGCTGAATAAGCCCTCCGAGAGATGGAAGCACCGCAAAGAAAGCCATCGTATAACAACGCCGGCGATCGTCTACCCAAGCCGCTTGCCTTGCTTTAATCAACGCGCGGATGCTGCTATAAACAAGGTAGGAATAGGATAACGCTGCAAAAACATAAAATCCTGATTCACGGTGATATACATTTTGTGTATCGATTGAGAACACAAACTCGTATCTGATGTTCAATATTACTGCAACAAAGGCCGCAACCAATGGTAAAGCAAGAATGAAGACGCGTTGCTTTGCGGCCTTCAAGTCCGTACTCAGCGCTCCTTCCACAAACAGCGCCCAGAGGAAAGGCAGCAGCACATGCAACACATAGTAAAAAGACTCCACCGCATAGTTCAGTTCACGTGCAAACAGAAATCGTGTTCCGTCAATCAGCCAGCAAGCAGCGTCAACAACAAGCATCAGCATCATCATAAAGATGAGCGAATTGAATCTGCGTTGTGCTGCGGAAATGCCGTTCACTTCGCGCTGGGTCAATAACACGATGAGTAGAAGGATGATACCCAACGCGCTGATTTCCACATATAGCACATCCTGCATGACGTACCCCCTTTATACGGGTCATCTAGTTCAAGTCTGTTTGCCGCGTTTTCATTTGAACAGGCGTATCGCGCAGTGGTGAAGAATGGTATCCATCTAAGATTGATTTTATCATACAGGACGAATAATAACAGAGTAATTTTTACACGTTTTATCGCATGGTCAAGGCGGAGTTCAGCATTGATGCCCTCCTATTATTCCCATATCCACCCGAACAAAATATACCGCGTGATCCATTGACTAGGTGTCAAATAGACCTCCATTCGCATGCGGCGGAGGATAATCCGTCTCCCGTCTTGACATAGATCGCGGCAGTCCCTTTGCCGACCGCGGTGACGAGGCCGTTTCCGTCCACCTTCAGCACGGTCTCATTCGAGCTCATCCAGCGGAGGTTCTTGTCCGTCGTATCCTCCGGCAATACGGTCGCGGTCAGTTGCATCGTCGCTTGATACGGCAACCTAACGCTGCTCTCGTTGAGCGAGCAGGACGCACTCGCGATCAGCTTCGGCGTCATCTCCTCCCGCAGCAGCACGCCGCATTCGGAGCAACTCTGCCGCCGGACGCCTTCGCTGTCGTAGGTCGCGGGGGTAATGACCTCCCACCTGCCCGGCGTATGCGCGGGTGCGGTGTAGTCGTCGCGGTATGTATAGCCCGTCTTGGGGTTCGTGAAGGTCGTGTAGCCGAGCTCCTTGCAGCGCGGCGCGGTCACGACAGCGTTATAGACGGGGTTTTCGTCCGTATCCGGCAGCAGCATGCGCGCAAAGGCTTTGCTCTCTACGCTCTCAAAGCGCACAGCCGTGTTTTTGCCGACGATCAGGTCGTCGTTCTGAATTTCCCCGACATACGCGCTGCAATAGGCGCGCCTGTCCTCCACGTCCTCGAAAAATGAGATCCTTGCATCCACACTGCAGCCGCGCACAAAGCCGAAATAGCGCTTGTTTTCGGGGTTCACGTCGGATAAGCCAACGATGCCGCCGTTATGCACATAGCCGCGCACAGAGGTAAAGCCCTCGAGCTTGATCGCGCAGTTCTCAACGTCCGCAAAACCGTTGGCGAGGATGCCGCCGAGATATTCCTCGCAGTAGGACGCGGGATTGACCGCGACGATTGTGATCTCCGCGTCCACCGCGCAATCCTGAATGAGGCCGCGACCGAAACCGGCGATGCCGCCCGCGCCGCACTGCGGTGCTGTGGACGTGATCTTCAGCCTGCCCGAGACGGAACAGTGCGTAATCGTGCCTTTGGCCAGATACCCCGCGATGCCGGCGAGAAAGCAGGGCTGATCGGTCGAAAGATCCGCCTTGACGTTGAGCAGGTTCAGGTTTTGCACCGTGCCGCTGACGGAGGAAAACAGCGCTGCAAACACGGTTTGATAGCCGCGGTGCCGCCCGTCGTAGGTGATGCGCTGCTCCTCGCCCGTTTGCGAGAGGGTGAGGTTATAGATCGTGTGCCCCGCGCCGTCGAGGCTGCCGGAGAAGGCGAATGGCGTCCACGTTGTCCAGCGCATGTCGATATCCGCGCCGAGCACATAGTTCCCCTCCGGTTGCTCCGCCATCGCCAGCAGCCCCGTTGCGTCGTTGATCACGACAGGCTCCGCCGCCTCCGCCCGCGCGGGCATGGGCGTAAGGAGCAGGAGCAGGATGAACAGGTGGCGAGCAGGCGGTGTTTCATTTCAATCAACGTGTCCTTTGCGGAAGAATCTTGCACCCGTCGGGTGACAGAAACATTCTATGCTTGCAAAGGGGTTGCGTCAACAAAAGAAGAAAAGCCGAACGCTTTCGCGTCCGGCTTTGTTTCTACTTCATCTTATTTCGGTTTCCGATACGACAGCACGTCCTTCGGGCAAACATCCACGCACTCGCCGCAGAGGATGCAATCGTAGCTCTTGACGCTGCCCGTCTTGACCGCGGCATTGACGTCGATGCTCATCGGGCACTTGTTGTTGCACTTCTTGCAGTCGATGCAGTTCTCCGGTTTGGATTTGATCCGCATCTGCGGCAGGTGCAGCAGCCTTCCGACCAGCATGCCCGCGTTGAGGAACGGGCTCATCCAGCAGATGCCGTGGCAGGCGCCGCGCCGGCCGAGCGTGAGATCCAGCAGAAAGAAAAGCCCCAGCACGAGATAGTACGTGATGTACTTCAGCGGCTCGTCCACGGAGACATAGTTCTCGGTCAGGCGCAGCGGATCGATGCCCTTGATGCCGCCCGCGAGCACAAAACCCGTGACGAGCACGCCGAACCACACCGCGAAGATGACGTAACGCACGATCTTTAACCGCTTTGCGTTGGCGGGCTTCGGGTTCACGGTCTGCGCGACCTCCGCGACGCCGCCCGCCGGGCACAGCCAGCCGCACCACGCGCGGCCCAAGAACATGCCGGAGACGAACAGCACGAGAAACATGATCGCGCTGCCGGAGAGCACCCCCGCGAACGCGCCGTCGATGGAAACGTACGGCGAGAGGAAGTTCATCGTCACCGGAAAGAGAAACAGAGAGACGTACAGCAGAATTCTGCGGATTTTTTGACGCATGATTGCTAGCTCCTTTGTAGTAGAGTCGTTGTGCTTGTTATTTGTGGTCAGTGCTGCTCTGCGCTTCACGCAAATGGGCTTGCTTTTTCTCAAAATAGTCCCGCGTTTCGCGGCACCAGTCGAGGTAGGCGCTGTTCACCTTCTGCCCGAAGTCGATCACGCGGAGCACCTCGCGGTGGTTTTCGTCGTCGTCAATGATGCTTTCCAGTTCTTTTTGAAACATGCCGAGGATTTGCAGCTGCTGCGCGTGGCTCTGCTCAAACGCCGCAAGATGATTAAGCATCACGCCGGGCGCGGCATAGTTGGAAAAATACGTCTTGAGCAGGATTTCCAGCCGCAGAGACTCCTTTTCCACTGGCTGACTGAGCCACGCGACAAGCGCTTCCCTGCCCGCAGGCGTGATCCGGTATGTTTTGCTCGCCCGCCCGTCCGCGTGCTCCTGCGCGCATTCCGCTGCAAGTCCTTCTGCCGCGAGCGACTTCAGCGCGGGAAAAATCTGCCCGAAGCTCTCGCTCCAGAAAAACTTAAACCGGATATCGACGAGCTTCTTGATCTGATAGCCGCTGAGCGGCTGCTCTGCCAACAACCCAAGAATCACATAATCCGTCTGTCGCAAGCTCACACATCCTTTATATCTGATAGATATATTATACCGATCCGATTTTGATTGTCAATAGGTTCGACATATCTTTTTGATATATCCGCTCTATGACACAAAAAAACCGCCCAAAGGCGG
>PNNR01000063.1 GCA_013824375.1 Clostridiales bacterium | reverse complement strand
AGAACGTCCGCAACCGCGGACGTTTTGTTTTTCTATCCCTGACAATTATCTTTTCTCCCGTTCCCGAGCCGGATTGCGCGCAACGCTTGACTGAAGACATGACGGAGGTAAGCGCCGGTGCAAAGCAACAAAAAAAGGAACGCCTTGCAAGCGTTCCCGATGTTTACATTTAAGGCCGTTTGACTCCGCAGGAAGAGCAGAATGTATCTGTGCTTCCCATTTCCTGCCCACAGGCAGGGCATACCCAGCCATCGACAACCTCTGCTTCTTCAGCGGGTTCCGGTTCCTGTTTCGGCTGCGGTGCGCCACATTTAGAACAGAACGCAGCTGCGTACGGGATTTGTTCACCGCACTCGACGCATTTCTTACTGCCGCGCTGCTCCAGAATTTGAGCTTCGAGATCAGCAATCTCTTTCTCTAAGCTGGTGGCATTCTGTGTCAGGTCGCCAAACTCGTCGTTTGCCTGCGCGGGATGCTTCTTGGTAAACAGTTGCCCTATGTCTGCGTAGACCGCCTTCAGTTCGCGCCGCTTGTTCACGACTTCCGCGCTTTTACTGATCGACTCGACTGCGCCGGTCGTCTTTTTCCAGATATCCTGACCAAACTTCTCAATCTTTTTCCCAAAATCTTCAGTCATGGTAATCCCTCCATCTGACGGCATCATTGCCGGTTGAGTGTAGTATAGCACACGTGAAATCTAGCGTAATTGAATGCCCATTTTTTTAACTAAAACATTGCAATCTGATCAATATTTCAGTATAATATCTTTTGCGCGAGCATTCTCGGAGGGTTGTCAGAGTGGTCGATCGTGCGGCACTCGAAATGCCGTGTCCCGAAAGGGACCCAGGGTTCGAATCCCTGGCCCTCCGCCATGAAAACGCACTCTCATTCCAACCGGATGAGAGTGCGCTTTTTTTCACACATATCATGACGAAAAAAATGAAAACCGTTGAAACCTCGCGGAAAGGGATCCAATATTTTGACAAAGAATACATCTCAGCAGAGACCATTTCAACTGCTTTTATTCATCGGGCTGATCCTTGTTGCGGTGAACCTTCGTGCGCCGATCACAGCTGTTGGACCGCTTGTTCCAACCATGAAGGGGGAACTTCCGTTCTCCAGCGGTATGTTTGGGCTTTTGACCACGATTCCTCTGATTATGTTTGCAGTGCTCTCACCGTTCGTGCGGCGTATCAGTGACAAGTTTGGCGCAGGCATGACGCTGCTTTACGCCGTAATCGCGATTCTGCTCGGTGTAGGTATCCGCTCCTTCGCCGGCAATTTCGGCCTGTTTGCAGGCACGTTTCTTCTTGGTGCAGGCATCGCGATCGGCAACGTGCTGGTTCCGGGCATCATCAAGGCGCGCTTTCCGGAACGGATAGGGCTTGCGACAGGTGCATTTACAATATCGATGACATCATTTGCTGCCGTTTCCGCTGCGGTGAGCTATCCGCTCTCCAAACTCGCCGGCATGGGGTGGCGCAATGCTCTCGCTGTCTGGACGGGGCTTGCTTTGATCGGCTTGCTCGTCTGGTTGCCGCAGAGAAAGCTATCGATTCTGCAGCAGACGAACACGCTGACAGTTTCGCATGAACCGGACAAATCCGTCTGGCGTACGGGGCTTGCTTGGTGGCTGACGATACTGATGGGCGCGCAGTCGTTTCTTTTCTACTTCTTCGCGGCGTGGCTGCCGAGTATCGCTCTCTTCAAAGGGCTTTCGCCGGAATCCGCCGGGTATATCGCGTTCGCGTTCCAGTTGACGACGATTCCGGCCGCGTTCATCATCCCTGCGATTGCGATTCGCTTGAAAGATCAACGCGGGTTGATTTCAGTTGTAGCGGGGTTCTATATCGCGTCGCTCTGCGGGTTGGTACTATCAAAAACCGTTGTGCCGCTGACAATCTGCGTGATGCTCTATGGCTTCTCCACGGGTTCCTGCTTCAACCTATGCATGTTGCTTATCAGCCTGCGCACGCGCACAGCGGGCAGAGCCACAAGTCTCTCCGGCATGGTACAATCGCTGGGTTACGGCTTTGGCGCGCTTGGCCCGATTCTCGGCGGCGGGCTTTTCGACTGGACAGGAAACTGGAACACTGCATTTGCGCTGGTTGGATTATTGATCGTAACGATCTTCTTCTCTGGCAGACAAGCGGGAAAAAACCTCTACATTTAACTACATAACGAATAAAATCGTCAATGCAGGCCAAATATGGCCTTTTTGACTTTTTTAGTGATGCAAGGCACTTTTCAAAAGAGCTGTGCTGAATTATGATGATTATAGAAACAGATGCAGAATCGGACAACTTCTATTGGCATCAAGAAAATAGAAACAGGAGGGCATATGAGACGCTTTCGTATTGTTGTGATCTGTTCTATTGCTACATTGGGGCTGCTGCTTTCGTCTTGCGCCCCTCCAAAGCCAACGGCCCAACCCCCGAACACCACGGAAAAGCCTGTTGTTATCACAACTGAAACGCCAGTTAAATCTGAACAAACTGTTCCGGACGTTTCAATTGAGCCAATCGCTACACCGGCTATAAAACCGGAAGTAATCACCACTTCAGCACCGGATGGGAAAGGCGTCGTGCAGTTTACCATCGTGTTGCATCTGGAAGGATGGGAAGACGGAACAAACGAAAGGAGTTTCTCTCGACACGCCAGTCAACTGCGAGATTATGCGGATCTTTTCGAGAAGTACGGTGCGAAAATGTCGCTGGAATCGAAGGAGATCATCGATGGCTGCATCAACTGGAACGATAATGTGCTGCTAGAGATGCAGGAACGTGGTCATGCGGTCGGTATTCATGCCGACGCAGGCGGGGACAAAAACGCTACGGTGAAGAGCATCGCGGAAACACTTGTCGAAATGCAGGGTAAACTGAAGCAGCTTGGAATAGACGCATCGTTTGCGTCCGGCGTAGCTTCCAAAGCAAACTGGGTAGAGGCCTGCGAACAAGCGGAAATATACACTGTTTCCTGCATCGTCGAGTACGCGCTATGGTCGCTTGACCCCGCGCTGCGACCGGACGGATTTGAACCGTATCGAAATCCGGGTCTTGGACATGGACCTTATCCGTTCCAGGTTGAGGAACGCGTACAGCCTTGGTTGATGGACGACGGATCGAACTGGATCATCCCTGACCCAGAAGGCGAAGTGCTACTGATTCCGACAGGGTTGAGTTTGAATGGTGCGTACGAAGAACTGAAGGGCGAAAGTGTATTAGGATCGGAATTTGAACAGATGGATATCGACTCCTGGCGCGAAACACTTCCCCTTGTTGTCGCGGCAAGCGACAGCTCGCAGGTCAACACGTTCTATGCGGTTTGGTCATTCGGTGGGGCTGTGGATATGGAACGATTGGAGGAGTGGCTGCAAATGATCGACGAATATGTGCAGGCGGGCAGCATACGCTGGAGTACCATCCCTGAGATGGCGCAACTGTATCGCAACTCGCTGAACTGACGCACGCATATCAAAAGCCCGCTTTTTGCGGGCTTTTTGCTTTACTCCTTATCCGCGTCATGCATCGCGGCGGTCGCGCAGGCAGCGTAGACGCGAACGGCTCCTGCTCTTCGCAGTGCCATCGCACAAGCGAGCAGTGTGCTGTGCGTCGTGGTCACATCGTCTACGAGCAGGATGTTTTGTCCGCGTGCGTCCGGCGAAGCAAGAAACGCATGCGAGACATTCTTCGCACGCTCAAATCCGTTCAACGTCGTTTGCGATCTGGTAAATCGTGTACGGCGCAACAGATTGTTCTGCTGCCGCATGCCATATCGCTTGCAGAGCTCCCGCGCGATATAGTCGCTTTGGTTATACGAGCGCAGCCATTGCTTCAGCGGATGCAGCGGCACGGGTACAACACAATCGATCTGCCAGTCTGCCGGAAGGGTGATTGCGTCTGCAAAGAAGGGCGCAAGCCGAACCTGATTCTGATACTTCAGCGCGCGCACACCGTTTCTCGCACCTCCGCTGTAGCGATAAGCCGCCGTGATGCCGTCGAGCCCGTGCGGGCAACTGAGCACGGGAGAGGGCGAGAGGGACACGCGGCAGTCGCTGCATAGCCGATCTTCGCCCAACAGCGTTTCGCGCCCGCAGAGCGCGCAGGCGACGTCCGGCGGATAGAGCGCGTCGAGAAGTTTGTTCCAAAGCGAATCATGCGGCAGCGAAGTCATACGCCCAATCCTTTGAGTTCACTGAGCCTGCTGCAGAGCGCGGTATAGCGCCGGTCGGTGCGGTTGTTGTTGACCATGCTCATCAACGCGTCCCTGCGGCCGATGCAGACCACCTGCCGCTTCGCGCGGGTGACCGCCGTGTACAGGAGGTTTCGCGTCATCATCGGTGACGCCGTACCGAACATCGGCAGAATGACGATCGGAAACTCGCTGCCCTGGCTCTTGTGAATCGAGATGCAATACGCAAGCTCCAGCTCGTCGATGTGCGTATAGTCGAATACGGCAAGGCGCTCGTCGTCGAAGATCACGCTCAGCGAGCGCTCGTTTTCGTGGATCTGATAGATCGTGCCGAGGTCGCCGTTGAACGCGCCTGTGCCGTCCTCCACGCCGCCGTTGGGCAGCTTCTTGCGCCACTCGACCTTGTAATTGTTCTTCATCTGCATGATGCGGTCGCCTTCGCGAAAGATGGTCTCTCCGCTGATGTGTTCGCGCTTGTGCGGTTCGGGCGGATTGAGCGCGGCTTGCAGCTTGGCGTTAATGTGATAGACACCCAGAACGCCCTTTTTCATGGGTGCCAGAATCTGCACATCCAGCAGCGGCTCTCGCGTGTCGAGCACCTGACCCGGATGCGTGCAGATGTGCAGAATGCGCTCCAGTATGCGATCCTGCGAGGCGATCTCTTCGAATAAAAAGTCGCTCTCCGGAACGTCCAGCAGGGGAGCAAAGCCCGTGTTGATGCGGTGCGCGTTGGTAACGATCATGCTCGACTGCGCCTGACGGAAGATTTCGTCGAGTCGCACGACGCGGATGGTTTCGCTGCTGATGATATCCCGCAGCACGTCTCCCGCGCCGACGGAGGGCAGCTGGTCAGCATCCCCTACGAGGATGAGGCGCGTGCCGATCGAAATCGCCTTAAGAAGCGCGTTCATCAACATGGCGTCCACCATGCTCATCTCGTCCACAATGACCATGTCCACATAAAGCGGATCGTCCGCGTTGCGCAGGAAACCCTCGCCGGGGACATACTCCAAGAGTCTATGGATGGTCTTCGCCTCGTGCCCTGTCGCGTCGCTCATGCGCTTGGCTGCTCTGCCGGTGGGCGCGGTCAGGCGACTTCCAATCCGATCTCCTCCATGATGGCGGTGATGAAGCGGATGATGGTTGTTTTGCCCGTGCCCGGGCCGCCGGTGATGACCAGCGCTCCTTCATGGAGCGCCGCGAGCACGGCGCCGCGCTGCTGGTCGGAAAGCTCCAGCTTTTGCGCGGCCTGAATCGCCGCAAAGTCGAAGAACGGGTTTTCGACGGGCTTTTGCGAGAGCTTGAGAAGCTTTTCCGCAATGTAGGTTTCGATGCGGTCAAAATACGGCAAAAACACCGCTTCCGTCTCGGCGACGTACTGCTGGATCGCATCGCCGTGCGCAACCAGATTGTCCAGCGTATCGACGAGTCGATCTTCCGGAGCGCCGAGCAGCTTGACGGAATAGTTGAGCAGCGATGTTTTTGGCAGATAGGTGTGCCCGTATTCGTTTGCGGCGGTAGAGAGCGCATAAAGAAGCCCCGCGCGCAGGCGGGATTCGGAATCGAATGAAAATCCGGCGACGTTCTGCGCGATCTTATCTGCGGTGACGAAACCGATGCCGTCCACATCCTTGATGATCTGGTACGGGTCTTCCTCAATTCGCGCCAGGCACAGTTCGCCGTAGATCTTATAGAGTTTATAGGCTTGATTGACAGTCACTCCGTAAGGTTCCAGCGCGAGCAGAATATCCCGCATCATCCGGTTTTCCAGATAGCTCGCGAGGATCATATCGCGTTTTTTCGGCCCGATGCCGGGGATTTCGGAGAGGCGCAGCGGGTCTTCGTCTAGCACCGCGAGCGTTTCCATGCCGAATCTACCGACAATCGCGCGCGCGGTGGCAGGCCCCACACCCTTGATCAGCCCGCTGCCAAGATAAGTCTCAATAGCGGAGAGCGTCGCGGGCGCGACGGTGTGATAGGCGACCGCCTTAAACTGGCTGCCGTATTTCGGATGCGAGGAAAATTCGCCCGTCAATCCCAATCGCTCGCCGATGTTTGCCAACGGCAGCGCGCCGACGACGGTCAGCTTATCTCCCTCGTCGGGACAAAGCTCAAGAACCGTCCAACCGTTTTCGCTGTTGCGGTAGATGATGGAGTTGACGACGCCGGTAATCTCTGCCATATCGTGTCCTATCGATTCGATATAATCTGTGAAATGCACAAAAATCGGTTAAACAAACAATTGCCCCCGCGCAGGACGCGGGGGCTTGTGTGTCGGAGTTTAAAAGTCCAGCCGTGCTTCGATGTAGCTAGCAAGCTCGTCAATCGGCAGGCGAACCTGCTCCATCGTGTCGCGGTCGCGTACCGTCACGCAGCCGTCGGTCTCGGTTTCAAAGTCCACGGTGACGCAGTACGGGGTACCGATCTCGTCCTCGCGGCGGTAACGCTTGCCGATGGAGCCAGTCTCGTCGAAGTCCACCATGAACTTCTTTGCGAGCTTCTCATAGACGACCTGCGCCTGATCGCTGAGCTTCTTGCTCAGCGGGAGTACCGCGCACTTGAACGGCGCGAGCGCGGGATGCAGGTGCAGTACGGTACGGACATCTCCGCCTTCCAGCTCCTGCTCCTCGTAGGCGTTGCAGAGGAACGCGAGCGCGACGCGGTCTGCGCCGAGGGACGGCTCCACGCAATATGGAATGAACTTCTCGTTGGTGTATGGATCGAGGTATTCAAAGTTCTCGCCGCTGTGGTCGGCGTGGCTCTTGAGGTCGAAATCCGTGCGATCGGCAATGCCCCAGAGCTCGCCCCAGCCGAATGGGAACATGAACTCGATATCCGTGGTGCCCTTGCTATAGTGCGAAAGCTCTTCCTGCGCGTGCTCGCGGAGGCGGATGCTCTCGTCCTTCATGCCAAGGGCAAGCAGGAACTTGTGGCAGTAATCCTTCCAGTAACGGTACCATTCGAGGTCGGTGCCGGGCGTGCAGAAGAACTCCAGCTCCATTTGCTCAAACTCGCGGATGCGGAAGATGAAGTTGCCGGGCGTGATCTCGTTGCGGAAGGATTTGCCGACCTGCGCGATGCCGAACGGCAGCTTCTTGCGCGTGGTGCGCAGCACGTTTTTGAAATTGACAAAGATGCCCTGCGCGGTTTCAGGGCGCAGATACAGCTCGGATGCCGTGTCTTCCGTGACGCCCTGGAATGTTTTAAACATCAAATTAAACTTGCGGATGCCCGTGAAGTCCGTCTTGCCGCACTCGGGGCAGGCAATGCCATTTTCCGAAATGAACGCTTCCATCTGCGCGTTCGTCCAACCGTCGGGATGCACGTTGGAGAGGTTGTGCTCGGCGACATAGTCCTCGATAAGCTTATCCGCGCGAAAACGAGCGCGGCAGCTCTTGCAATCCATCAGCGGATCGGAGAACCCGCCGACGTGTCCGCTTGCCACCCAGGTTTCGGGGTTCATTAGGATCGCCGCGTCCATGCCGACGTTGTAGGGCGACTCCTGTACAAATTTTCTCCACCATGCGCGTTTGATATTATTCTTAAACTCCACACCAAGCGGGCCGTAGTCCCAGCTGTTTGCGAGTCCGCCATAGATCTCGCTGCCGGGGTAGACAAAGCCGCGCCCTTTGCAGAGCGTTACGACCGAATCCATTGTATACCAGGAAGGTTTCTCCGATTGAGCTGCCATGTTTTTTATGCTCCTTATTCGTCAGTCAACGCATATTATCGCAGGAAAACGGCAGATTTGTCAAGGCACACGGCGTGTCCGCGTATTTTTCATGCACCGGAACATAACCCTGAAAAGCAGGAAAACAGGCGGACGGGTCGAAATAACACATAGACGAAAAAGCGAACCGCAGATAAGGGCTTTGTGTATTGTATATACGCTCTGTGACAAAGTCATAATCCAGCGAACAAAATGTATGGTAGCATTAGAAAATAACATAAGGAGGATGGTTTATGAACACATATCGGCTGAAAATTGACGGCATGGGCTGCACGCACTGCGTGAGCAAGGTGACAAGAATTCTCAAAGAATCCGGCTTTGAGGTCATTTCTGTAGATATGGGCGACGCAAAGATCAAGTCCGACATGAACCCCTCTGCAATACTCAAGGCGGCAGGTGCTGTTCTCGAGGATGAAGGATATATGCTTACCACCGTTTTAGCGGATTAATGGCTGGCGGCTTCGCAGAAAACGAGGCATAGTAAAGCATGAGCAGCTTGCGTACCGGTCATGTTGTAGTTGGCATGTCCGGCGGTGTCGACAGCGCTGTAGCCGCGCTGCTGTTGAAACGGCAGGGATACGACGTTGTCGGCGTATTTATGAAGAACTGGGAAGAAGAGGACGACGAAACAGGCGTCTGTACCGCTGCGAGTGACTATGAAGACGTAAAGAGCGTCTGCGCCGCCATCGGAATTCCCTACTATACGGTCAATTTTGCGCGGGAGTATCGTGACCGCGTATTTTCGTATTTTTTAGAGGAATATGCGCTCGGCAGAACGCCGAACCCCGACGTACTCTGCAACTGTGAAATCAAGTTCCGCGCGTTCCTCGATTTCGCCGTGTCCACGGGGGCGGAAACACTTGCCACCGGACACTATGCGCGGCTTGACAAGACCGGCGGCGTGAAGCTGCTTCGCGCCCGTGATATTGGAAAGGATCAGACATATTTTCTCGCGGGATTGACGCAGGATCAGCTGAAGAACGCGATGTTCCCAATCGGCGAGCTGCAAAAGAGTGAGGTGCGCATACTTGCGCAGGAGACGGGCTTGAGCAACGCCGCGAAGAAAGATTCTACGGGAATCTGCTTTATCGGCGAACGGAATTTCAAGCAGTTTTTAATGCAGTATCTGCCCGCTCAACAGGGTGACATGGTGGACGAGACAGGGCGTGTGATCGCCAAACACGACGGTTTGATGTATTATACACTGGGCCAGCGCAAGGGGCTCGGCATCGGCGGGCGCAGCGACGGCAGCGGAGAAAGCTGGTTTGTCATCGGTAAAGACCTCAAGCGCAACCTACTGATCGTACAGCAGGGCGAGCATGACGAACTATTCTCACTCTCGCTTGACACGGAGAAAGTCAATTGGATCGCAGGAACCCCGCCCGCGAGCGAGTTTGTCTGCACCGCGAAGTTTCGCTATCGCCAGCCGGATCAGGCGGTGCGTGTCACGGTCGCAGGAAGCGGCGCGCATGTCGCGTTTGACCAACCCCAGCGCGCAGTCACGCCGGGTCAGTGGGTCGTGCTCTATCAAGGCGACATCTGCCTCGGCGGCGGGCCCATCGACCGCGTGGAGCCGAAAAAATTGATACGCGTATAAAACGGACAAGCTTACAAAACGCCGGAACTCCGGCGTTTTTTTACGAAAGCGCGGCGATGTTTTTACATAAATGACACAAAACATGCTGGTAGGCGGTTTGCAATTTCACGGATTGTTTTTTATAATAAAAATATATGCAGCAGGATGGTCAGAGAATACATCCGCGAGAGCGGTTGGATTGTGCAATAGAACTTCTTTCCGGCGCGCGGGTGGTCGCGGACGTGGGGTGTGACCACGGGCGATTGAGTTGCGCGTTGATTCAGCGAAACCTCGCAAGCCGCTGTATCGCCATCGATATCAGCGAGCCTTCGCTGGAAAAAGCCGAGCGTCTGGCGCGTCAGATCGGCGCGGAAGATCGCATTGAAACGCGACTGGGCGACGGGCTGAAACCGCTAGCGGCAAACGAAGCAGATGCAATCGCCATCCTTGGCATGGGCGGCACGCTGATGACCGAGATTTTGGATGTTTCGCCGCCATTGATGGGAGCGGAGAAGGCTGTGTTGCAGCCCATGCGCGCACCGGACGATATCCGCAGGTGGCTATACAAGCGGAATTATCTGATTCTGGATGATCGCGTTGTGCTGGATGCAGGCAGATATTACCAGATATTTTCGATCAGTCAGCCGCAAAACACGCGTCAGGCTCTACCGAATGGCTGGCCGGAGGATTGTTTTATTCTCGGTTACACAGCGTTTGCGCAGCGCGAACCGCTGATGAAACCACTTGCGGAGCGGATGCTTGCCACCACGCGGCGAAAGCTGAAAACACAGAACGCCGAAGCTTTGACAAAACTTGCGGCGCAACTGGAGCAAATATTGACTAATTGGGAGATTGCACCATGAAGATGTGGGAGTTTGCCGCGCTGATGGAGCGCATCGCCCCAAAAGAACTCGCGTTGGAGTTTGATAATCAGGGGTTGTTGATAGAGCCAGATCATTCGGAGATCAACCGCGTGCTGGTCGCGCTCGACTGCACGAAGGCTGTCGCGGAAGAAGCGGCGGAGTGGGGCGCGGATCTGGTGCTGACGCACCATCCGCTGTTCTTTCACCCAGTCAAGAAGCTTGCCTACAGCGATCCCGCGACAGCGGCAGCCTGCGTGTTGCTGCGGCACGGAATCGGCCTCTTTGCCGCGCACACAAACCTCGACGCGTCGCACGGCGGCGTGAACGACACGCTCTGCGCGATGCTTGGCATCCGCGAGGCGATCCCGTTTAACGAGGGTATTGGCAGAATCGGCCAGCTCAAAGAACCTGAATCGCTTTCGGCGTTTGCAAAGCGCGCAGAACTAATCTTAAGCACGCATGTGTGTGTTTCCGGAGACCCGGAGAGGATGATTTCTAACGTCGCGGTGATGGGCGGCAGCGGAGGAAGCTCCGTCGTGTACGCGGCGACGCAAGGCGCGGATTTGCTGCTCACGGGCGAACTCAAGCACTCCGATGCGCTGGACGCGCAGATGCTGGGGGTGAGCCTTGTGGTCGCCGGACACTATGAAACAGAAGCAGTTGTGCTGGAGCCGTTGATGAAACGTTTACAGAACGATTGTTTAGGTGTACAATATAAGTTATCGCGTATGGACGGGAGTCCGTTTGTGCGCCTTTGAGGAGGGAAATGCCGTGAGAAAGATGGAAGCATTATGGGCCTATCAGGAAGCCGAGGTCGCGAAGAACACCGTGGAAAACGAGATTCGCAATACCCCCGCAAGACATCAGCTGAACAAACTGCATAAGCTGCTAAAAAATCAGCAGACAGTCATTGCCAAGCTTTCTGAAGACATCGAAGCATATGAGCAACAATTGACCAAGTTGACCGATCATGTAAGCAAGTTGGAAGCAAGGTTGCAGGTTGAAAGCTCAGAGCTTGCCACCATGAAACAGGATGAAGAAAGCACCGCGGAGGAGATGACGGAGCTCAAGGGAGACATCGAGAAACTCAACCGCGAAGTTTCGCAGGGTGTACGGGAAGCAAAGATGCTTCTGGGTGAAATAGAGAAAGCATCGGAAGAATATCAAACCACTGCCCGCGCCGCGAATAAGGCGAAGAAGGAATATGACACGTTGCGTGTGCAGTGCGAGGAAGAGAGGGTAGCGCGCCAGGGCGAGCTTGACCGACACGATCAAAACTTAGCCACGCTGAGTAAAACCGTCGATCCTGCGTTGCTGGAGCGTTACAATCAGGTCAAGCAGCACCACGTTGTGCCAATTGCGAAGATTGTCAACAGCAAGTGCGGCGGGTGCAATATGTCGCTGCCGATGGTGATGCTCAAGAAGATCTCGACCACCGACGGCATCGTTGAGTGCGAAAACTGCGGCAGAATCCTATATCAAACCAACGACTAAGTAAGCTATATACGGTGTGCCGAAAACTGATGACACAATGCGCTTTGACAACTGAATCATGACTTGAGTAAGAAAGGCGACCGCGCCCGCGCGAGCGGGTGAGGAAAGTCCGAGCACCACAGGGCAGAGTGCCGGGTAACACCCGGCGGAGGCGACTCCAGGGAAAGTGCAACAGAAAGAAACCGCCCGGCAACGGGTAAGGATGGAAAGGCGAGGTAAGAGCTCACCCGCGCTCCGGCGACGGAAGCGCGCTGTAAACCCCACTCGGTGCAAGATTGGTATGGGAGCATTCAATAGCGGCTCGCTACGCTCTCGGGAATCGCATGAGCCTCTCGGCGACGATTGGCCTTAGATAGATGGTCGCACTCGACAGAACTCGGCTTATTTCTTACTCAAACTTTTTCTTTTGAGCACAGAGGATTCTCCCGCTCATTTATAAAATGGTTCGGAAGATGGTCGCACTCGACAGAACTCGGCTTATTTCTTACTCAAAACTTTTATAAGCTGGCGCGCCGCAAGGCGCGCTTTGCGAAAGAATGAAGTATCCGCCCGCTGGGCGGGCACAGAATAGACGCTGGCGCGCCGCAAGGCGCGCTTTGCGAAAAGAAATTCTATCGTCGGTTACGGCGAAATTTGGAGACAACATGGAAACGACGACAACGACAACCAAACCCGGAATACTCAGCGGCATTCAGCCGACGAGCGTACTCACCATAGGCAATTATTTCGGCGCGCTGAAGAATTGGGCCACCATGCAGGACGAGTTTGACGCATACTATATGGTTGCCAATCTGCACGCGCAGACAGTCAAGATGGATCCGGCGGAGCTTCGCAAGCGCAGCGCGGAGACATTTGCGCTGTTTCTTGCCGCGGGCATCGATCCTGCGCGCTCGACGGTTTTCGTGCAGAGCCATGTGCCGGAACATACGCAGCTCACCTGGGCGTTGATGTGCAACACCTACATGGGCGAGCTCTCGCGCATGACGCAGTTTAAGGAAAAGAGCGCAAAGAGCGCGGAGAACATCAACGCCGGCCTCTTTACCTATCCTGTGCTGATGGCGGCGGATATCCTGCTCTATCAGGCAAAATTCATCCCCGTCGGCGCGGATCAGAAGCAGCATGTCGAGCTTACGCGCGATATCGCCATCCGCTTCAACAACATGTACGGCGAAACATTTGTCATTCCCGAACCGTATATCCCGAAGATTGGCGCACGCGTTATGAGCCTGCAGGAACCGGAAAATAAAATGAGCAAGTCCGACCCCAATCCGAACGGCTACATCCGTATCCTCGACGAGCCGGACGTGATCGTGAAAAAGCTCAAACGCGCAGTTACGGACAGCGAAGGCGAGATCACGGGAAATCCCGAACGCGCGGGCGTCTACAACCTGCTCTCGATCTACTCCGCCTGCACGAACGGCAGCATCGAAGACTCCGTCGCGCATTTTGCAGGCAAAGGCTATGGCGATTTGAAGAGCGGCGTCGCGGACGCGATCATCGAGACGCTCAAACCGATTCAGACGGAATATGCTCGTTTGCTGACGGACAAAGCCTACCTGAACGAGACGATGAAACTCGGCGCGGAGCGCGCACAGGCAACGGCGCGCAAAACCGTCCGCAAGGTCTATCATAAGATGGGGTTTGATACCTGAGAGAATCCACCACGATACAAACAAGAAACGCCGCCTCCGAACAATCGGAAGCGGCGTTTTGTGTTGCTTGCGTATTATGCCAGCAGTTTTTCGAGCGTGGCGAGTTTGGTCGCGACGCAGAAGACTTCCATCGCCTGCTTGACTTCGGAAAGCGGCGGGAAGGAGGGCGCGATGCGCAGGTTGGTGTCCTGCGGGTCAACGCCGCCGGGATAGGTGGCTCCTGCGCCCGTGAGCGCGACGCCGACATCCTTGCAGAGCGAGACCACGCGTTTGGCGGTGCCGGGCATGAGGTTCACGCTGACGAAATAGCCGCCCTTGGGACGGTGCCAGCTCGCGATCCCCAACGGATCGATCTCTTTTTCGAGTGCTTCGCACACGAGGTCAAACTTCGGCTTCATGATCGCCGCGTGCTTTCTCATGTGCGCGTGCGTGTTCTCCGCATTTTTGAGGAAGCGCACGTGCATCAGCTCGTTGACCTTGTTGGGGCCTATGGTCTGGAACGTCATGAGACCCAGAATGTACTTGATGTTTTCCACGCTTGCCGCCATGCAGGAGACGCCCGCGCCTGCGAACGTGACCTTGCTGGTGGAGGCGAACTCATACACGAGGTCGGGGTTGCCCGCTTCGCGGCAGAGTCCGATCATATCCGGGAACGGAACATCCTCGCCCTCGAAGGTATGAATGCAGTAAGCGTTGTCCCACATGAGCGCGAAGTCGGGAGCCGCGGGCTTCATGGCTGCGATGCGCTTGCAGGTTGAGAGCGGGAAGACGTAACCGTCGGGATTACTGTATTTCGGCACGCACCACATACCCTTGACGGACGCGTCCTTGACCAGCTCTTCGACCATGTCCATATCCGGGCCGTTCTCGTCCATCGGGACAGGGATGAGCTCCATGCCGAAGCTCTTGCTGACGTTGAAGTGGCGGTCGTAGCCGGGGAAGGGGCAGAGGAACTTGATCTTGTCTTCCTTCGCCCAGGGACGGATGCTGTTCTTGAGGCCGTGGGTGTACGCTTTTGCGATCAGGTCATACATCAGCTGCAGGCTCGCGTTGTTGCCGAGGATGACTTCCTCCGGTTTGCAGAAAAGGATGTCCGCAAAGAGCTTGCGGCAGGAGGGAAGGCCCGCAAGTTCGCCATAGTTGCGCGCGTCCATGCCGTCGATTTCGAAATTCCCGTCGTCCAGCGTTCGGTGCATATCGTCTGACAACGCTAGTTGCGCGGTTTCGGGTTTGCCGCGGGTGAGGTTGAGGTTGAGTTTGTAGCCGCGCAGCGACTCGTAGTCCTGCTGCACGCGGGAAAGCTCCGCCTGGAGCGCCGCCTTGTCCAAATCCGAATAACGCATGATGGTACTTTCCTTTCGAGTGAGTATAAAACCGCCCGAAACCGTGGTTTCGCGGCTTCGGGCGGCGAAGATGGTTTGGTTTTTATCCTACTTCAACCACTGGAGAAATGCAATTCTTTTTTTCGCATAGCTATTAGATTTTTCTGTAATATTATACAGTAAATCCGGTTATGCTTTACTCAAACGCTTCTTCGTAGTCTTTTCGACTGCATGACGATGTTTTCATAGCCTTGTTTTAAAAACTAGGTTATGCTTTACCAAGACGCTTCTTCATCGTCTTTTCAACTGCGTTCAAGATATTTTCGTATCCCGTGCAGCGGCAGAGATGGCCGGAGAGGCGCTTTCTCAGCTCATCGCGCGTGTACTCCTTGCCCGTTTCGAGGACTTCCACCGCGGTCATGATGAATCCCGGCGTGCAGAAGCCGCACTGAACAGCAGCTTCGTCCACAAACGCCTGCTGGATGTCCGAAAGCTCTCCGTTGGGCCCGAGCAGGCTCTCCAGCGTCTGGATGCGCTTGCCTTCCGCCCAGACAGCGAGGTAGATGCAGGAGTTATAGCATTCGCCGTCGATGATAACGTTGCATGCGCCGCATTCACCGACTTCGCAGCCCTTTTTGACCGAGGTGAGGCGGTAGTCGTTTCTCAGCATATCCGTCAGCGACGCGCGGACGTCCACATACGTTTCGACATCCTTGCCGTTGATGTTGCACTTGACGAGTTTCTTTTCCATATTAGAACACACCTCCTGCGCGCTCGACAGCGGCGCGTAAGCCGCGGCGGGCGGTCTCGCTGATGATCTGTTTGCGGAACTCCGCGCTCGCGCGCCAGCTGGTGCGCGGATTGACGTCGTTCAGCACTGCGTTGCCGATGAGCTCGATGGTCGCCTCGCTGACCGGTTGGCCGTTGACGGCGGCTTCCGCGGAACGGGCGCGCATAGGCACGGGGCCTGCCACGCCGTAGGAAATGCGCATACGCTCGATGGTTTTCTTGTCCGCGCTGAGCACGACGTTGACCGAGCAGCCGATGGTCGCAATGTCCATGGCGTTGCGCATGGCATACTTGAGGTAGTAGCCGTAGCAGTTCTTGTAGCTCTCTTTGGGGATCAGGATCGCCGTGAGCAATTCGCCCGGCTGCAGATCAACCTTGCCGACGCCCTTGTAGAAGTCGTGGATGCTGATCTTGCGCATACCGGCGGGTCCCGTGATCTCCAGCATCGCATCGTACGCCACCTGTGTGGAGGCAGTGTCCGCGCTGGTCACGCCGTTGCAGATGTTGCCGCCGAGGGTGCCGATGTTTCTTAGCTGCGGCCCGCCCGCGGTGTCCGCGGATTCGCCGAGCACGGGGATATGCTGCTGCACAAGCTGGCTCTTGGTCGCGTGGGAAAAGCTCGTCATGGGACCGATGCGCAGCGTGCCGTCGGGGTCCATGGTGACCTCGCGCAGTTCGTCAAGCTTATAGATGCTGATGAGCTCCGCGCCTGCGAGCTTGCCTTCGCGCATTTTGATCAAAACGTCGCTGCCGCCTGCAATCAGAACGGCCGACGGATGCGCCTGCATGAGTTCCACGGCGTTTTGCACGCTCGTTGCCTCATATAAAGCGGAAAAATCATACATAGTCGTCAGCTCCTCCTTCTTACAGTAAGCCTTCCTCTTTGAAACGCTCAAAGAGGATGTGCGGCGTCATGGGCGTCTGATTCACGGCAACGCCCGTTGCGTTGAGAATCGCGTTGCGGATGGCGGGCGCGCCCGGGCAGGCCGGCGGCTCGCCGAGCGCCTTGGTGCCAAAGGGGCTGGTCGGCTCGAAGTTTTCTACAAACTCGGCCTTGAGATCGGGGTGATCCATCATGGTGCAGAGTTTGTAGTCCAAAAGGTTGTTGTTCAGCGGCTTGCCCGTCTTCGGGTCAAACAGCAGCTGTTCGCCCATGCCATAGCCGATGGCCATGCTCATCCCGCCATGCACCTGCGCTTCGGCGAGCTGCGGGTTGATCAGCTGTCCCGCGTCGTGCACGTTGATCATGCGAAGGAGCTTGACCTTGCACATGGGGATATCCACCTCGACCTCGACAAAGCCGCAGCCGAAAGAATAGGCGTTGCTCTTGATCTGCGTGGTGCCCTCCGCGCTGAACTGCTCCGCCTGATCCAGCGAATAGAGCGCGGTGGTTGCAAGCTCGTCGATGTTCATCAATAGGTCTCCGTTCGCCTTGTCGATCACGCGACCGTCGACGATGTCGATTTGCTCCGCGGGCTTGTTCGTGAGGTACGAGGCGTAGTTGAGCAGTTTGTTCTTGAGCTGCGTGCCGATGTTGTGGATTGCGAATCCCGCGACGTACGTCTGGCGTGAGGCATATGCGCTCGTGCCGAACGGGGTCGTGTCCGTGTCCTGCGTGGAGACGACGTGCACTTTTTCCATCGGAATGCCGACGGTGTCTGCGACCATCTGCGCAAACACGGTGTCCGCGCCCTGACCGATCTCGGTTTCGCAGATGTGCAGCTGCACGGAACCGTCCTGGTTCATGACCATGCGGCAGCTGCTGGCTTCCAGCGCGATGGGCCAGACAGCGGTGTTATACCAGAAGATCGCCATTCCGACGCCGCGGCGGATGGGACCCGTCTGCTTTGCGTATTCCGCGTGCAGACGGTCGTAATCCATATACGCTTTGCCCTTGGCGATGCATTGATTCAGGCTGTCGAAATAGTTGCAGTTTTTGGAGAACGCGTCCACATAGCCTACCGGCATCATGTTCATCTGGCGCACAATGACGGAATCCATGCCGAGCGCCTTAGCTGCGTCTTCCACGCTGCTTTCGATGGCGAACGAAACCTGCGGGATGCCGTAGGCGCGCATGGCGCCCGCCGCGGGTAGGTTGGTGAAGACAGTGTACGCGTCAACCTTGGTGGCGACGGCATCCACATAGATCTGCTTGAACGCATTTGCGCCCTTGGCACAGATGCCGTGGCCGTGGCTCGCGTAACCGCCCTGATTGGAATATGCTTCCATCTGGCGCGCAACAAACCGTCCGTCCGGGCGTGCGTAGGTGACGATGTGGTAGCGGATTGCGTGGCGCACGCGGTTGCTCACGAAGGTCTCTTCGCGGCTGACGTCGAGCTTGACGAGTCTGCCGCCGACCTGCTGGCAGCAATAGCCGCAGAGCGGTTCATACAGCGCGTCCTGCTTGTTGCCGAAACCGCCGCCGATGTAGGGTTTGATCAGGCGAACGCTGCCCCAGGGAAGGCCCAGCGCCTGGCCGCAGATGCGGCGCACGATGTGCGGTATCTGCGTGCTCGAGACGATGACGATCTTGCCCGCCTGTTCTTCGGCATAGCAGATGTGGTTTTCGATGTGGCAGTGCTGCACGATGGGCGTGTCATACCAGCCCTCGACTCGGATGAGTCCGGGCTCTTTGATAGCCTCTTCAAAATTGCCGACCTCGTAGTTCGTGCGGCCAAGGATGTTGTTCGGGAACGGCTCATGCAGCTGCGGTGCGCCGTCCTTCATGGCTTCCTGTACGTCCAGCACAAAGGGGTACTCTTCATACTCCACCTTGAGCGCGCGCACGCCCTGATCCGCGGCGACCTCGTCCTCCGCGATGACCACAGCGACGTCGTCGCCATAGTAGCGCACGTGCTTGTTGAGCAGCAGCCGATCCGCTACGTCCTGATGATGCGGGTCGATCGACCACGGATGCCCCGCCGTCGGGAACGGGCGATCAGGCACGTCGAAGCAGGTCAACACCTTGACCACGCCGGGAATCGCTTCCGCAGCGGAGGTATCGACTGACTTCACCATGCCGTGGGCAATGGTCGAGTGGTAGATTTTGACGATGAGTGCGCTCTTGTCGGCAAGATCGTCCGTATAACGGGCTCTGCCGGTTACTTTGTCGATTGCGTCGACGCGTTTGACGCTTGTTCCAACTACCATAGTTCCCTCCTGTGATTTGTGACAAGCCTGCGGCGTCGCTCCACCCCGCAGGCGATGGGTTACAAAAGAGATGTCAAGACGTTTGATTGTATCCGATTATCTGCCTGATAAAAGCGATATTTGCGAATAACAGTAACGTCTATTGATACATGATTATCATACTACCGAAACGCTCGAAAGAAACGGATTTTCACAAAATGCTACGAGAATATCACAGATTCAACAACATATATGATACGGATTGTCTACGAAACAATATGTTGTTTTTACCACGGCCATTTATTGGTTGATTTTCTCGTTATTGATTGATTTTGTTGAAGAATTCCATCGTGCGGACGTTGAAGAGACCCATATCCGTCAGACGAACATCCGGGATGACCGGCAGCGCGATGAAGGACAGCGTGATGAACGGGTCGCTCTCGGTATGGATGCCGAGGCTTTCGGCTGCGGCGAGCAGCTCCCGCTGATGTTTGAGGATGTTCTCCATCGGCGCGTCGCTCATGAGCCCAGCAACCGAGAGGATGAGCTTTGCCAGCACCTCGCCTTTGCTGACGACGACGTAGCCGCCGCCGCATTCTTCGAGCACGTCAACCGCCGTGAGCATATCCGCGTCGTTGTCGCCGACGACCACGAGGTTGTGGGAATCGTGGCCGACGGTGGTTGCTATTGCGCCGTTGTGGATGTCAAACCCGCGCAGAATGCCTAAGCCAACTCTGCCGGAGGCGTGGTGCCGTTCCAGTACCGCGAGCTTTTGGAGTCCGTTTTTGGGCACGAACAGCCCGTTTTCGGTGTAGACTTCCTCGACGTCGAGCGCGGTTACCAACTCTTTGGGAATCAGGCGAATAATGTTCGCCTTGCCGGAAATGGGCATCTTGAGCACATCCGGCTTGCGCGGGGCAAGATGGACGCTGTTGTAGATCTTCGGGTCGGGCTTGATGTGGGTGTCGACGCTGGGCTCAAACACCTTGCCGTCGGTGATCACAAACTGTGGATTAAAGTCCGTGAGATTGTCAAACAGCACGAGGTCCGCGCGGTAACCCGGTGCGACCGCGCCGTAATGGCGGATGCCGTATGCGTCCGCAGTGTTGATGGTTGCCATCTGGATCGCCTTGATCGGCGGGATGCCGTTTGCTACCGCACGGCGCACGATGTAGTTGATATGGCCCTCCTCGCGGATATCCGCGAGGTGTTTATCGTCCGTGCAGAAGGACATTCTTCGCGTGGGCAGATTGTCCTCTGCGATCTTTTTCATGATTTCCTCAATGTTGCGGTTGGCGGAGCCGAGGCGCAGATGAATGCGGAGTCCTTTTCGGAGTTTTTCGAGCACTTCTTCATAGGTGATGCACTCGTGGTCGGTGGTCGGCCCGGCGACACAGTAGGCATTGAGCGCGTCTCCGGTCAAAGTCGGAGCGTGCCCGTCGATCGGATGATGGCGGAAGAGATGCAGTTTGTCGAGCATTTCGCCGTCGCCTTCGACGGTTGCGACATAGTCCATCACTTCGCCGAGGCCAAGCACGCGCGGGTGTGAGATGAAGGCTTCCATGTCCTTTGCCGTCAGTTTTGCGCCGCTGGTTTCAAACGCGGTTGCGGGCACACAGGAGGGAACCATAACAAAAACGGAAAGGGGAAGCCATTCCGTCTGATCGAGCATGTATTGAATTCCGTCCGAACCGCAAACATTCGCATCTCATGCGGGTCAGCAATGATGGAGGTGGTGCCCTTTTCGAGAATCACATTGGCAAAACGGGAAGGATGCGCCATTGAGGATTCGATGTGCACGTGACCATCCATTAGCCCGGGGCAGAGATATCCGCCTTTCGCGTCGATCTCCACACGACCGGTATATTCACCAACGCCGATGATGATGCCGTCGCGCATGGCAACGTCACCTTCTATGATTTCTTCCGTAAATACATTGACGATTTTTGCGTTTTTGATGACAAGAGCAGCATTTCTGTTTGCCGCGTTGAGGATGGCGGCGCGTAGACGTGACTTTTGCATAATGCTCACCCACCTTTTTGTTAGTATAGCATAAAGATTGTTAGATGCAAATACTTTGCAGGAAGAAAATCGTGTGCTAGAATAAAAGCAGATATTATTCTTTGCAGTCTATTCTATTTGTTTCCTGCGTTTTTCAGACGCAGAAAAGCAGTAACTCTGTCGACATTTCTATTTGAATCATCGACCGGATTTCAACATCATACTCGAAGGAGGCGATCACCAATGCGAACCCTCATTCAAAACGGAACGCTCGTGCGCAGCCAGGGCATCGAACAGGCGGATATTCTGATCGAGAACGGCTTCATCAAGAGGATAGCAGCAGGAATCAACGAGCAGGCGGACGAAGTCATAGACGCGGGCGGTAAACTCGTTTTTGCTGGCTTTATCGACACGCACACGCACTTCGATCTCGACCTGGGCATCACGGTGACCGCGGACAACTTCATCACCGGTACGCGCGCGGCAGTGCTTGGCGGCACGACGACCGTACTGGACTTTGCGACGCAGGATCGCGGCATGACCATGCAGGACGCGCTCGACCTCTGGCACAAAAAAGCCGAAGGCTCCAGCTGCAACTATGGTTTCCATATGGCGATTTCGGAATGGGACGGTGAGCGTGCGGCCGAGGTCGAATACATGGTCGCGCAGGGTGTGACCTCCTTTAAGATGTATATGGTATACGACGCGATGCGCCTCAACGACGGTGAAATCTACGCCGCGCTGAAGCACATGGCAGCGCTGAACTGCATCAGCGGCGTGCACTGTGAAAACTTCGATGTACTCAATGAACGCATCCACGAGCTCAACAGCATTGGCATGCGCTCTCCGCTGGCGCACCCGATCGCGCGGCCGAACGCCGTCGAAGCGGAGGCTGTCTCGCGACTCATGCGCATCGGCGAGCTTGCAAACGCGCCCGTTTGGGTTGTGCATCTCTCCACGCGTGAAGGATTAGACGAAGCGCGCCGTGCAAGAGCGAGAGGGCAGGAAGTCTATCTCGAAACCTGCCCGCAGTATCTGGTACTCGACGATGTGCGTTACGGCGATCCCGACGCGGAGAAATTCATCATGTCCCCACCGCTGAGGAAACCCGCGGATCTGGATGCGCTGCTTTCCGCGATGGGCTCCGGCGAGATCGACGTCATCGGCACCGACCACTGTTCGTTTATGATGAGCCAAAAGGCGCTGGGCGGCGGAGAGTTTAGCAAGACACCAAACGGAGGTGCGGGCGTACAGAACCGCGCGCAGCTGATCTACACCTACGCTGTGCGCACAGGCCGCATCACGCTCCAGCAGATGGCGGCAATATTGAGCGAAAACGCGGCAAGAATGTTTGGCATGTTCCCGCACCGCGGGGTGCTCCGTGAGGGCGCGGAGGCGGATATTGCGATCTATAATCCTGCAGGAGAGAGCACGATTTCCTACAGAACAAACGCGCACGCATGCGATAACTCGCCGTATGAAGGCATGAAGGTGCTCGGCGGAGTATCGGATGTGCTGCTCGGCGGACGGCACGTCGTGCAGGGCGGTAAACTCGTCAAAGAAGGCAAGGGGAGATTCGTCTTCCGCAAAGCTTCCGGCAGGTATCGTGCGTGAAAATCGGCTGCGTGCTGCTTGCGGCTGGCGCGGGCAAGCGCTTCGGCGGCGGCAAGCTGCTTTACGCAATCGACGGGGAACCGATGATTGCGCGGGCGCTGCGGCTTTACAAAGATCTGCAATTTGAAGTGCGCGTCTGTGTCACGAGGGCAGAAGCAGCGAAAATACAGATTCTGGCGCACGAAAACGGCTTTTCGGTCGTGATCAATCCCGAGCCGGAACGCGGCGTCGGCACCAGCGTCGCGATAGCGACCGAGGCGATTCTTGCGCGCGAGCCCGCGCTCGACGGCATACTCTACGCGGTGGCAGATCAGCCGTTTCTCACGCAAAAAAGCGTGAGGAAGCTGATGGATACATTTGATGAGCATCCAAATGACATCGTTTCGCTTGGCTTTGAAAAGAGGCGAGGCAACCCCGCGATTTTTCCGGCGGAGTTCTATCCCGAACTCTGCGCGCTGAAGGAGGACACCGGCGGCGGCGCGGTGATCAAGCGGCATACAGACCGGCTTCGGTTCACGGAGGTTCTCTCCGCGCGGGAACTGGACGATATCGACTCGAAAGAAAATTAACTTACGAATTTTGATAGACTGCGCGGGAAACCCCGACACGCAGGCAAGGAAGTAGCGACATGACGGAACAATTATCGAGCATCACGCTCATCAAGGGGCATATCATCGAGGCAAAGACATTCGGCGACCCTGTCATCACGGAAGACGGCTACCTCGCCGTGGAAAACGGCGTGGTAAAGGGCGTGTTTGCCGATCTTACGGCGGAGTTTGCAGGAGCAAAGCTCGAAGACTATTCCGGGAAACTCATCCTACAGGGATTTTCGGATATGCATCTGCACGCGCCGCAGTATCCCATGCTCGGCATGGGTATGGATCTTCCGCTGATGGACTGGCTGAAGACCTATACCTTCAAGACCGAAGCACGTTTTACGGACAATGATTTTGCCCGCGAGGTTTATTCTCGCCTTGCGTCGGAGCTTGTAAGCAACGGCACCACGCGCGTGTGCATCTATTCATCCACGCATGTGGACGCCACGCTGATCCTGATGGAAGAGCTGGAGAAAGCGGGCATCGGCGGCTACGTCGGCAAGGTGAACATGGATCGATCCAGCGGCGAATGTCAGGAGTTGACCGAGAATAGCAAGCGCGAGACACTGCGCTGGCTCGATGAGAGCGCGCGCTTTACGCGCGTGAAGCCGATCCTCACCCCACGCTTCACGCCCAGCTGCACCGATGAGTTGATGGAATGGCTTGGTAAAGTAGCGGCGGAGCGCGGCGTCTACGTACAATCCCATCTGAGCGAGAACAAACGCGAGATCGAGCTTGTGAAAGAGCTGCATCCCGATTGCGAGCAGTATTGGCAAACCTACGATAAGTACGGCCTTTGGACAGATCACACGATCATGGCGCACTGCGTGCATTCCGATGCGCGCGAACAACAGGCGATGATCGACCGCAACGTGCTCTGCGTGCACTGCCCGGACTCCAACATCAACATCTGCAGCGGGTTTGCGCCCGTTCGGCAGATGGCGGAGCGCGGCGTCTGGGTCGCGCTGGGATCGGATATCGCGGGCGGCGCACAGCTGCCCATGCTGCAGGTGCTGACCGGCTGCTTGCGCATGTCCAAAGCGCGCGCCATCGAAACCGATGGCAGAGAGCCGTTTCTGACCGTCGGCGAGGCATATTACCTCGCAACCAGCGCGGGATCGCGCTACTTTGGCGACGCGGACGGCTTTGCGCCGGGCAATCCGCTGCACGCGGTTGTGTTGGATGAAGCGCGGCTTCCGCCGAGCGCGCGGGAGTTAACGGTGAAGGAGCGGTTTGAACGCGCGGTATATCTCGCGGATGACCGGAGCATCCTTGCTGTCTACGGCGGCGGGAGAAAAATTAAATAATGAAAAAGCAGCGGACTATCATGCCGCTGCTTTTTTTGATCAAATGCAATTTTCGTTTCATGCTTCGGGCGGATGGAGTTTGATCCCCCAGATGCATTGATCATAACGAAAATGCGATTGAATTGCAAGTGATTCTATTACAGAAAATTTTGTTGAATTGTTATAGAATTCGTTCACAAGGATGACAGACCCATGACACGAAAATAAAGTTTGATTACACCAGATTTCGACAAGGGAACATCATCTTTGTATCGAAATAAATAAACATAGGCAGAGTACAAAATAGTTT
Organism: Clostridiales bacterium; assembly: GCA_013824375.1. GTDB lineage: Bacteria > Bacillota > Clostridia > Christensenellales > CAG-138 > UBA7703. The sequence continues at coordinate 22,216 of PNNR01000063.1, read as the reverse complement.
GCCGAAAAAGGAGTGGTATCATGCGTATCTCAATCACTGGTAAAAACCTTGAGATCTCCGATTACCTCAACGACCTGGTCAACAAAAAAGTTGGCAAGCTTGAGCGCTATTTCCCGCAGGATGCCGATGTGTTCGTCACTCTATCTGTGGAAAAGAACCGCCACATTGTCGAGGTAACCATCCCCTATGACGGCGGAATTATCCGCGGGGAAGAGATCACCGGCGACATGTACGCCTCCATCGACAACGTGCTCGACAAACTCGAAAAACAGATTATCAAACATCGTACTAAGCTCGAAAAGTGCCTCCGCAACGGCGCGTTCCGTGACATGGAGACGCAGTATATCGGCGATGAGGATGCCGAAGAGGAAGGGCCGAGGATCGTCCGTGTCAAGCGCTTTGCGATCAAGCCTATGAGCGAAGAAGAGGCCATGCTCCAGATCGAGATGATCGGGCATTCGTTTTATGTCTTCCTCAATGCGGAAACAAACCGGATGAATGTGCTGTATAAGCGCAAGGACGGCAACTACGGCCTCATCGAACCGGAAAATTAAGCATCCGTCAAACGAAGAATCAAAAAAAGATCAACAGCCCGGCGCATTTGCGCCGGGCTGTATTGCTGTGTCACGGTTCGGTTTATTTCAGATTTTCTGGATTGAGGCATAAAAGTTCCGGCAACACGAACAGGCCGTCTTTGCGGATCAGCACATCGTCGAACCAGATCTCGCCGCCGCCGTATTCCGGCGTCTGAATCAGTACGATGTCCCAGTGCTGGCTGGATTTATTGCCGTTGTTGCATTCGTCATAGCAGCTGCCGGGCGTGAAATGGATGCTGCCCGCGATCTTCTCGTCAAACAGCGTGTCCTTCATTGGGAAGGTGATATACGGGTTGACACCGATTGCAAATTCGCCGACGTAGCGCGCGCCTTCGTCGATATCCAACTGCTTGTTGATGCGAGCGGTATCGTTCGCGGTTGCCTCGATGATCTTGCCGTCCTTGAACGTGAATTTGATGTCTGTGAACGTAAAACCGGCTTCCAGCGAAGGCGTGTTGTAGGCGATGGTACCGTTGACGCTGTTTTTGACCGGAGCGGTGTAAATTTCGCCGTCGGGAATGTTCATATGCCCCGCGCACTTGATGGCAGGCAGACCCTTGATGGAGAACGTCAGGTCGGTGCCGGGCGCCACAAGGCGTACCTTGTCCGTGCGCTCCAAAAGCGCCTTGAGCGAATCCATGGCCTTGTCCATCTTACCGTAATCCAGTGTGCAGACGCTGAAATAATAGTCCTCGAACGCTTCGGTGCTCATATCCGCAAGCTGCGCCATGCTCGGCGAAGGATAGCGGAGGATGACCCACTTGGTCTTTGGTACACGGATTTTTCCGTGGACGGGTGTCCAGTAGTAGGTCATATAGTCGTTGAATTTGTCGCCGGGAACATCGGAGAATTCGCTGGCGTTCGTGCCGCCGCGGATACCGATGAATGCCTGCATCTGCTCCATCATGGAGGCATCGACCTTCGCTCGTTTCGTGAGCTGCTCCGGCGTGCAGCGCATCATGATCTCGCGGTCAAGGCTCTTGTCCTCCAGCCAGAGAAAGGGGACGCCGCCCGCTTTGTAGACGGCTTTGATCAGCGCGCGGGTGAGGTCCTCGTTGCCGCCGATGCTCTGGATGAGCACGTTTTCGCCAGGTTTCACGGCGCAGGAAAAGTTGACCAATCCATCGGCCAGCTTGAGGATTCTTGGATCAAACATGAGATTGCCTCCTGTTGGAAAAATTGTTCTGGATAGTGCCAATTCTCGCTCGGCACCGGGTTTATTATCGCATAAAGCAAGTTAAAACGCCAGTGGTGACACCGGCGTTTGCATAATATATTCGAATAAAATCGCGTTTATGCGTTCACGTTGTAGATCTTTTTCACCTCTTCGCGGTTGGGTGTGATGAACACGAAAACGGAGAGTCCGAAGATCGCCATACAAACCGCGACGACCAAGCGAATGTCAAACAAATCTCCGATTGCGCCCGCGATGAGTTGGCCGCCGATTGTGCCGAGGATGCTGAGCATTTGAAACAGTCCGTTGAATCTGCCGCGCATGGTATCCGGCAGATAGTTTTGCGTGCCGGAGATGCGGATGTTGTAGCTCGTGACGCCCAGCATGCCGTCAAACAGCATGAAGATCAGCATCGCCCAGAAGGGGAAGAACAGATACGCGCCGTCGACGATTGAGATCGCCACATAGACAAACAGCGCGATGTTATACTTCTTTTGCGCGGGATAGCGGTAGAAATAGTGCACCGAACCGCCGATTAATCGACCGATCGTATTTGCGCTCATTACCAGGGTGTATTGCATGACGCCATCGACCAAAGTTAAGCTTTTGAAATAGGGTAGCGCAAGCGTCATACAGATAGAGCTCGTAAACATCATCACGAAGAAAAACCAAGTGATGGCGTTTAGTCCGCGTTCACGCTTAAGATACGCAAACCCGTCCTTAAGATCCTTCATAAAGCGACTGCCGTTGAACTTCTCGACCGTGTTTGCGATATGCGTCTCAATGGCTTTGATCTGCGTTTCGGCAATCGCCGCGACGAGAAACGTAAGCGCATTGAACAGAAACAGCGGAGCCAGGCCGATGGTTCGATAGCAAATACCCGCGATGGGGACCATAATAGCGCTGCTGAGCGGATAGATCAGACTCTCGATGGAGTAAGCGCGCGTCATGTTGCCTTCGCTGATCAAGGTCGGATAAAAGCTCTCATATGCAACGCTGTAGACGCTGTCGATGCCGCCGATGACCATCGACATCAGAAGATATGCGGTATAATTAAAGAAACCCTGCAGCAACAGCACGAAAAAGACGGTGTAAAGCGCTGCAGAAATAAAATCAAGCGTGTATATGACTCGCTTCCTCGAAAACCGGTCGAGATAAGGCCCCGCAAATATTGGCAAGACAATACGCGGCAAACCGTAACATACCATAAACACCGCATAGAGCAGCACGGAGTCTGTTTTATCCAGTACGAGCAAGCCGATGGCAAAACCCGCCACCGCATTTCCGAGCATAGAGATGACGGTGCCTGCTGTTAGAATCGAAAAATCTCTTGTCCAGAGCTTGTATTTTACTGTTTCCATAGTCGCGACTTTATCATACACGAGCGGTACTTGTAAAGATGCAGGAAATCAGTATTTATTTCGCGTTTGCAATAGAAGAATCGCACATCTAAATCGATGGTAAAAATGAGCGATATCAGGAATGAATTTTATCGACCAATCATATGTTCCAATAATATACAAACTTCGTTGGTTGGTGCGGGTTGACGGTTACAGCCCATTCCATTATTATGATTATGCTGCTCCGAGAAGAGCAGCATATGCAGAGGCGAGATACATGCGCCGTATGCAAATTCTTACAGGAGGAATCGGAATTGAATCCTAAAGGCGTATGTCCAACAGATTTAATTTCTGAAGCAACAGCGTTTGCAGTTTTGCGTGAAGCGCAAAAAAGCGGCGCAGACTATGCCGAATTGTTTTTAGAGGATAACGAGAGCACGCGCATCGAGATGATTGACGGCAAAGTGGAGAGCGCGAACTACGCGCGCATTTGCGGCGCGGGCGTTCGCGTACTGCTCGGCACGCAGAGCGCTTATGCCTATTGTGCCGACATCAACGAACAATCGCTGATGAATACGGCACGTGCGGCGGCGGCGGCGCTCGGCGAAGCGAAGTATACTCCGAACGGCGAAATTCGGCTTTCGAACAAACGTTTCATAACACCGGTCAGGCAGCGCTTTGACACAATTTGTAACGCGGACCGCATCGAGGTGATGCGGACGGGTGCGCGCGTGATAAAGAGTGCATCGCCGGAAGTCACGCAGGCGGTGGTGCGCTATCTGGATCAGGTGCAGCGCGTGACCATCGTGAATACTGACGGTCTGTTTGTTACGGACGAACGACCGCGCACTCGCATCTATTTGCAAGCTGTCGCGATGAACGGCTCCGAAGCGCAGACTGGATTCGAAGGCCCGGGCTGCTGCCGCGGGTTTGAAGCGTATAGGGACGTCATCGACGTCGAGAAGTATGCAAAATCCACTGCGAACATGGCTGTGACCATGCTGCACGCGCCGGAATGCCCTGCGGGGAATCTGCCCGTTGTCATCGACGGCGGCTTCGGCGGGGTCATCTTTCACGAGGCCTGCGGGCATTCGCTGGAGGCGACCGCGGTCGGGCGCAACAACTCGGTCTTTTGTGGCAAGCTGAACACCAAGATCGCCGCGGACTGCGTCAGCGCCGTGGACGATGGCACGCTGCCCGGCGAGTGGGGCTCGATCAACGTGGACGACGAGGGTGGTAAACCGCAGCGGAATCTGCTGATCGAAAACGGTATCCTTAAAAGTTATCTGATCGACAAGCTCGGTTCGCGGCGCATGGGCATGCCCAGCACGGGCTCTTCCCGCAGGCAGGGCTATATGTTTGCGCCGACTTCGCGCATGACGAACACCTTCATCTGCGCGGGGACGGACGACGACGAGGAGATGATCTCCGGCATGGCGGAAGGTCTGTTTGCCAAGAAGATGGGCGGCGGCTCCGTCAACCCGCCGACGGGAGAATTCAACTTCAGCGTCGCAGAAGGCTACTGGGTGAAAAACGGAAAGATCGTCTCGCCCGTGCGAGGAGCAACATTGATCGGAAAAGGCAGCGAAGTGCTGCTCAAGATTGATCGTGTGGGTAAACATATGTGGATGGAACCAGGCATGTGCGGTTCGCTCTCCGGATCGGTGCCGACCAACGTCGGCCAGGCCCGCATCCGCGTTTCCGGCATGACGATCGGCGGTAAAGGAGGCACAATCGAATGACGTATCAGGAATTTGCAGTTCGCGCGATGGAATACGCGCAGTCAATCGGCTGCGCATCTTCTGAGCTTTACTATGCAAATGGAGAATCGTTTGAAGTCAATGCAAACGGCGGAGAAATTGACCGCTACAGTGCCAGTCGCGAGGCGGGTGTATCCATCCGTGTCTCAAACAACGGACGTGAAGGATATGCTTATTCAGAGCGCATCGACGAGCCGGAGAAGCTCGTGGATCATGCGGCAGACAACGCAAGGTGCGTTGAGAGCGACGATGAACACCCGATGCAGACGAAACAGGCGTATCAGGATATTGTCCGCGCGGACAGCGCGCTGAAAAACATGACCGAATTTGAGCGCATCGCACTTACCAAGAGGCTGGAACAGGTTTGCCTTGCGTTGGATCCGCGCGTGAAGCGCGTGGTGTACTGCACAGCGGGCTATGATTCCGGCGCGGTTGTGATGGAAAACTCCCTCGGCTTGCATGCCGAGCGCAGTACGAATAGCTCATATCTCTACGTGATGCCGAGTGTAGATGATGGAGTCGAGTTGCAAACCGGATTTGCATTCAGAATGGGATTGGATGCTGCAGACGCAGAAGGATGCGCTAAAGAGGCTGTCGAGGACGCGTTGGGCAAGCTCGGCGCAAGCCCCGTCGATTCCGGCTATTACCGCGTGCTGCTGAAGCCGTTTGCGATGAGCGATCTATTGAGCGCATTTGCACAGATGTTCTCGGCGGACGCGGCGCAGAAGGGCTTGTCGCTTCTTGCTGGAAAAGAAGGGGAAACAATTGCAAGCAAGCTCGTCACCATATGGGATGATCCGTTCGATCCGGTCGCGCCTCGCGCGTTTGACGGAGAGGGTACGCCCTGCGCCAAAAAGGCAGTCATAGAGAAGGGGGCGCTGAAAACGCTCCTGCACAACCTCAAGACCGCGAAAAAGGCGGGGGTTGAGAGCACAGGCAACGCGAACCGCAGAAGCGCTGCTTCCGCGGTAGGCGTTTCCCCCACGGTGTTCCGTGTGGAAACGGGCGCGCACAGCTATGAAGAGCTGCTCGTACAACTTGGCACCGGGCTCGTCATTACCGAACTGGAAGGATTGCACGCGGGTGTTGACGAGGTTTCCGGTGACTTCTCGCTCAAGGCTGCGGGCTTTCTCGTCGAGAACGGCGCGATCATTCGGCCGGTGTCAAATATCACCGTTGCGGGCAACTTTGTCAGCATGATGAAGGATGTCGTTGCGGTCGGAAACGACTTGAGATTCGGCATGCCACAGGGAGGTTACTTCGGTTCGCCGAGCATCCTTGTTTCGGGGCTCGCCGTTGCGGGAAATTAAGAGAGAAATCGCCGATTATCCCCCAAAAAGTCTGGATAATTACAAATAACTGATTGACATAGCCCCTTTGGTGTGGTATCTTTTTAAGGTGCCCCGCAAAGGGGCTCGATTTATGATGTTTTAACCGAATGTACGGAGGATTTTCACCATGGCAGCAGATGCACGCGTAAAGATCACCCTGGCTTGCACCGAGTGTAAGCAGAGGAACTACAACACCTACAAGAACAAGAAAAACGATCCCGAGAGGCTTGAGTTCAGCAAGTATTGCCGCTTCTGCCGCAAGCATACCACGCACCGCGAATCCAAGTAACGGATTCAACGAAAGAGGAACGATATGGCACAGAATCTTAGCGCACCCCAAAAGGATGCCAAGAGCGCGGACAAGAAAGTTGCAAGAATCGATGCACACGGACACTCACACAAGAAGCCGTTCTGGGCTGTAGTCGGCCCGAAACTGCTGGTTCCCGCGAGCATACTTTTCGCGTTAGGCGGACTTTTCCTCGCAGTTTACAATACGCTGCAGATCATCACACCCTCGGAAACGTACACGCTTTCGACTGGGCTTAAAGTCGCCAGCGGTCTTCTCGGCCTTCTGATGACCGTTGCGGGCATACTTGGCTTGTTCAAAAAGAAGAGCAGAGGACTCATGTGGCTCGCCGCACTCTCCGTAGTGTACGCGCTGGTCATTCTGACCGCGACCGCCAAAATGGGAACCATCGCGCTGGTCGCAGGCATCGTCTCCGTCGTGATCTCACTGTTCTATGTCATCGCAGTCGATGGCAAACATGATGTCGGACTCTTCCGCTTCCTGCGGGAGATGATCGGCGAAGTGAAGAAGCTCACTTGGCTTTCCGGCAAGGAACTCTTCAGCCATACTCTGGCTGTCGTAGTGTTCGTTCTGGCAATGGCGCTGCTCATCGGCGTTCTCGACCTGGTATTTTCAAGTGGTTTCGGCGCATTGAGCAGTATTAGAATCGGGTAAGGAGTTATGAGCGTGCAGGAAGCAAAATGGTACGTGGTTCATACCTACTCGGGTTATGAAAACAAGGTCAAGGAAGACCTTGAAAAGTCCGTGGAAAACGCAGGGCTTCAGGATATCATCCTTGAGGTGAAATACCCCACGGAGGAAACCATCGAGATTTTGCCCAACGGAAAACGCAAAGTAACCCAGAGAAAAGTATTTCCCGGTTATGTAATGGTTAAAATGCTCGTGGATGTTGTTGAAAAAGAACGTCCCGCGGAGCAGGGCGGCGGCAAGTCCGTCGATCTCGTGATGAATCCCCGCGCATGGTATGTTGTCCGCAACACCCGCGGCGTGACAGGATTTGTGGGACCGGGTAGCAAACCTGTCCCGCTTTCCGATGAAGAAGTCACCTCTATGGGCGTGGAACGGATTCCGATCGTGCTCAATATTGAGGTAGGGGAACATGTGCGCGTCATCAACGGGCCGCTGGAGAACTTCACCGGCCGCGTGGAAGCGCTTGATATCGAACGCCAGAAGATCAAGCTGATGGTGTCCATGTTCGGACGCGAGACACCTGTAGAACTAGACTTCGTACAGGTTCAGAAACTGTAATAGTTTTATTGATTGCGCTGGCAGCACAAAATCATCTATTACGCTATATGCGTTATTAGAACGTGGGAGGGGGAGGCACCCCGCTTACCACAACCAATTTAAACGGAGGGAACTGCAATGGCAAAGAAAATCCAAGGCTATGTAAAACTGCAAATTCCTGCGGCAAAAGCGACGCCCGCGCCGCCGGTCGGCCCCGCGCTGGGTCAACAGGGCGTCAACATTATGGCTTTCTGCAAAGAGTTCAATGAACGCACGCAGAAATCCGCAGGTCTGATCATTCCGGTCGTTATCACCGTGTATGCGGACCGCTCGTTCTCGTTTATCACCAAGACGCCTCCGGCCGCCATCCTGATCAAAAAAGCTTGCGGCATCGAGAGCGCTTCCGGCGTGCCGAACAAAACGAAAGTTGCCACGATCACCAAGGCTCAGGTGCGTGAAATCGCGGAGCTGAAGATGCCCGACCTCAACGCGGGCAGCGTGGAAGCTGCAATGTCCATGGTTGCGGGTACCGCGCGCAGCATGGGCGTCATCGTCGGAGACTGAGGGGGAACGAGAGTATGAAACACGGCAAAAAGTATACCGAAAGCAAGAAGAGCATCGAAGCGCAAAAGCAGTATGATGTTCGTGAAGGCCTCGATCTCGTTCTGACCACCGCGAAAGCGAAGTTTGACGAGACCATCGAAGTCCATGCCCGCCTCGGCGTCGATCCCCGCCACGCTGACCAGCAGGTCCGCGGCGCGGTCGTTCTGCCGCATGGCACTGGCAAAAAGGTTCGCGTCCTCGTGTTCGCCAAGGCCGACAAAGCCCGCGAAGCGCAGGAAGCCGGCGCCGATTACGTCGGTGACGAAGACCTCGTGAAGAAGATCCAGACCGAGAACTGGTTTGAGTTCGACGTTTGCGTCGCGACCCCGGATATGATGGGCGTCGTCGGCCGCATCGGCCGCGTGCTCGGCCCGAAAGGCCTCATGCCGAACCCGAAGAGCGGTACGGTCACCATGGACGTCGCGAAAGCCGTTGCCGACATCAAAGCCGGTAAAGTGGAATATCGCGTCGACAAGACCAGCATCGTGCACTGCCCGATCGGCAAAGCATCGTTTGGCTCGGATAAGCTCGAAGAGAACCTGACCACGCTGATGGATGCCATCGTCAAGGCGAAGCCGTCCGCAGCCAAGGGCACCTACCTCAAGAGCGTTGTCATCAGCTCCACGATGGGCCCGGGCGTCAAGTTCAACACCCTCAAGTTCTAAGAAACACATTCGCTTGGGAAGGCCCCGTTCGGGGCTTTCCCGGGCGGCAATCTTTTAACCGCCTGTTTCCGCGGATATTGTTGACAACGCAGTTTGCGTATGATAACATTCTCTGCGGTAACATAATCGCCCAAGACAGCCGGCAGCGGGAGACCGCGGTAAGTCCTGCCGAGGTGATGCGTACAACATCCATATTGGTTTGTATGTCATCCTTTCGTCTTGGTTTGGGCGGAAGGTTTTTTATTTTCCTTTAAACAGGCACAAGGAGGTGAAACAACTAAATGGCAAACGTTCAAAACGTAGAACGCAAAGCGGAACAAGTTGCTTCTGTCGCGGAAAAGATCAAGAAGGCACAGAGCATCGTCGTGTTTGACTATCGCGGAATCAGCGTTGCGGAAGATACCGAACTGCGCGCAGAGATGCGTAAAGCGGGCGTCGAGTATGCGGTCATTAAAAACCACATCATGGAGCGCGCGTGTGAAGCAAACGGCATCGAAGCAAGCGGCGCACCGGTTCTCAAAGGGCCCAGCGCTTTCGCGTTTGGTTATCAGGACGTCGCAGCCCCGGCACGCATCCTCAAGGCTTTCATCAAGAAGGCGAAGAAGTGCGAGCTCAAGGGTGGCTTCGTCGAAAAGAACATTCTCAATGCGACCCAGGTCGAAGCAATTGCAGACCTGCCGAGCCGCGAGGTGATGATTGCACGCATGCTGGGATCTATGATGTCCCCGATTTCCAAGTTCGCAATCGCACTCAACGAAATCGCCAAGAAGCAGGGCGGAGCGGAAGCGTAAAGCGGAAGTTCGCGTATCCAGGAACACAAATAATATGCGGACCATCCGCAATAAAAATGTAAGGAGATTAATATGAATAAGGAACAATTGATCGCTGATATCAAAGCGATGTCCGTTCTGGAGCTCTTCGAGCTCGTGAAAGCCCTTGAAGAAGAATTTGGCGTTTCCGCCGCCGCGACCGCCGTTGCCGTCGCCGGCCCCGCCGCCGCAGCCGCTGAGGAAGTGGAAGAGAAGACCGAGTTCGACGTCATCCTGAAGGATGTCGGCGCAGAGAAGATCAAGGTCATCAAGGTCGTCCGCGAGCTGACCGGCCTCGGCCTCAAAGAAGCCAAAGACGTCGTCGATGGCGCACCGAGCAAAGTCAAGGAAGGCATCAACAAAGAAGACGCCGAGAAGATCGTTGCGGCGTTCAAAGAAGTTGGCGCAACCTGCGAAATTAAATAAGCAACCGAGTTGCTTACAAACCAGTCCGATTTTCGGGCTGGTTTTTTTCTGTACATTTCAGACTGAGATGACGGTGTTGGAGCTACCTGCGAAGTCAAATAAGCAACCAAGTTGCTTGCAAACCAGTTCGAGTTTCAGGCTGGTTTTTTCTGTACATTTCAGGCTGAGATGACGGTGTTGGCGCAACCTGCGAAATCAAAAAAGAGAATTTTTCTCTTGCAGAGCAACCCGGGCATCCGGGCTGTTTTTTTTGAGCGATTTAAGAGTTTCGATTTGCCAACGCCATCAATTTCATGATAAACTGACAGGAACCAAACAGGAATTTGATCCGATACGAACACATCCGTGTTTCAAGAGTTTATAGGAGTGATGTTACCATGATCATCGTCGGTATTTGCGGCGCGAGCGGCAGCGGCAAAAGCACGCTCGCCAAGCGCATCAAGGATTCGCTGGCCTGCAGCTGCACCATCATCGGCCAGGACTGCTATTATCGCAATTTCCCCGACCTGCCGTTTTCCGAGCGCATCAAGCTCAACTACGACGAGCCGGGCATCTTTGATTTTGACGAACTGCTCGCTGACATCAACCAGTTGGAGAGCGGGGAACCCATCACCACAAAGGGCTACGACTACGTCAATTATGAGCGCGCGGACTCGCCTGATGTGCTGATTCCGCCGCCGGAGGTGCTGGTGCTCGAGGGCATCCACATGTTCTACGATAAGCGCCTTTGTGATAAGATGGCGCTCAAGGTGTATCTGCATGTGGACGTGGACATCTGCCTGCTGCGGCGCATCAAGCGCGATATCAAAGCGCGCGGAAGATCGATCGACAACATTGCCGAACAATACGTCGAAACCGTCAAGCCCGTCTACGAGAAATATATCGCCAACTATATAAACGACGCGGACTTTGCGGTCATGCGCGGCGGCAAGAACAAGATGGCGATCGACGCGATCTCCGCATACCTCACCACAAAAGTGCTCGCCGAGCGCTTTGAGGAACACGAGGCCACGCAAACCGCCGCCGAGAAAGCCTCAGAGAGCGCGGACATCGAAGAAATGCCATAAGTTTACCAGGGAAAGAGAGAACCAATGGAGCAAGCATACCCGCATCCACATCACGAATACAAGATCAATCTCGGCCCGGCGCGACATGGCGCGGGTCGAGTCATCGCGTATTTCATCGTGCTGCTCGTGTTTAACGTATTGCTTGCGGTCTATGCGCTCTACATGCTTGGCATCGCGCTCGCGTTTGACTGGTCGATCCTCAGCAGCGGCACATTTCAAGCGATTTTCGAAAGCGCACTGCAACTGCTGCTGTTCTTTTCGCCCGTGATCCTGACCATCATTCTCAACCGCCTTCTCTACCGCGTATTTCGCGGTCACGGACGGTTTCCGCGCGGTACGTGGTTCTTCGCGATGCTTGCGATCATCATCGTGCAGGTCTCTGTGGTATCATTAATATTCGAATATGGGTATGCGGATGGCTCTAACGGGTTGAATATCGAAAAAATCAACGTCACACCGGTGGATTGACAGGTTCCCAAGTGTTCTTCTCTGAACAATGTGTGCAGGGGAACGTGACTTCTCCTGCACATTTTTCTTTTTTTGCATTCCTGTACGCGGTATGGTACAATATTTTAACGATTACTTGACGGAGTTCCTGCATGAAAATATTGATAAGCAACGATGACGGCGTGTTCGCCGCCGGTATCCGTGCGCTTGCGACCGAGATGAACCGGCATCACGAGATATTCATATCTGCGCCGGATCGCGAACGCAGCGCTATCAGTCGGGCAATGACGCTCAATGACCCTTTACGTGCCCGCAAGACACACATCGAAGGCTTGCCGGACGTTCCGGCTTATGCGGTCAGCGGTACGCCCGTGGATTGCATTCGCCTTGCGCTTGGCAATCTTTTTTCCACACCGGATATCGTGGTTTCAGGCATTAACCATGGCCCGAACCTTGGCACCGACGTGCTCTATAGCGGCACGGTTGCCGCCGCGCATGAGGCGGCGCTGCTGGGCTATCAGGCTATCGCGATATCCAACCTTTCCTATAAGGGAGAGCACATGGAGACTGCGGCGCGCATTGCGGCGTTTGCGGTGGAATATGTGAAGGCTCACCCGTTGTCGTTCGGCACGGTCCTCAACGTCAACGTGCCGGGTATTCCGTATGAAGAGTTAAAGGGCGTAAAGCTAACGCCGCTTGCCATAGAGGAGTATGCGTTGGAGTACCTCGAACGTGAAGATCCGTTCGGAAGAACGTATTATTGGTGCCCGCGCGGATGCACGACGTGTTCGGAAGGGCTGGATGTTGATGATCGCTGGGCGCGTGAAGGATATGTCACGCTGACCCCGATTACTTACGACCTAACGCTATACTCCCGTTTAATAGAGATGAACACAAACGATATTCGCTGGCTCGGATAATCATGCCCGAGTGGTAGCAAACCATATTAATTTGGAGGAATCAGGGGCAATGGACGCATTGTTTTCAATGATGGAAAAACAGTATTCCACCTTTTCCAAAGGGCAGAGGCGCATCGCGGAATACATCTTCAACTCCTATGACGACGCTGCGTTCATGACTGCGGCAAAGCTGGGCGAACGCGTCGGCGTCTCCGAGTCCACAGTCGTGCGCTTTGCATACATGCTTGGCCTGGATGGTTATCCTGCGCTGCAGGAAGCGTTGCAGGATTTAATCCGTCATAGGCTTACCAGCGTGCAACGCATCCGACTCGCCGCGAATATTCCACAGCAGGATGTTCTGAAAACGGTGCTGTCCTCCGACATGAACAACATCCGCGCGACCATCGACATGATCGACAACGAGAGTTTTGATGGCGCGATCAACGCAATTCTCCGCGCGCGGCGCATCTACGTGCTCGGCATCCGCAGCGCGATGTCGCTTGCGCAGTTTTTAACGTATTATCTCGATTATGTCTGCGACAACGTCATGTTCGTTAACGGCGCGGTCCAGGATATACACGAGCGCATGCTTCGCGTAGATGCGCAGGATGTGTGTTTCGGCATTAGTTTTCCGCGCTACAGCGCGCGCACCGTTGACGCGATGAAGTACGCAAAATCAAAAGGCGCGACGCTGATTGCGCTAACCGATATGCCCACGTCTCCAGTTGCGCGCATCTCGGACTTTACGCTCTGTGCCCGCAGTGACATGGCGTCGTTTGCGGACTCGCTCGTGGCTCCATTGTCGCTGATCAACGCGATCATCGTCGCCATCGGGCACGCGCGCAAGGACGAAGCCTATCAGCACCTCACGCAGTTGGAAGAAGTCTGGCATGCCGAGGGCGTCTATCTCTCTGAGGCGATCAAAGAGGAGCGCTCATGATCGTTTTCGTCATTGGCGGCGGACCCGCAGGTATGCTTGCTGCGGCAAACGCCGCCAGATGCGGGCACCGCGTGACGCTATTTGAGCGCAACGAGAAGCTCGGTAAAAAACTATATATCACCGGCAAAGGCCGCTGTAATGTTACCAACGTAGCGGATCGCGACGCGTTTTTTGAGCACGTGTTGCGTAACCCGCGCTTCTTATACAGCGCGTTTTCACATTTTGACAACAAAGCGCTCATGGAGCGCATCGAACAGGCAGGCGTTCCGCTCAAGACAGAGCGAGGCGGGCGGGTGTTTCCCGTGTCAGATAAATCGAACGACATTCTCCGCGCTTGCGAAAAGATCGTACGCGATTCGGGGGTTACAGTTCGCCTGAACACGCGTGTGGACGAAATACTTACGCAGGATGGTGCAGTGTGCGGCATCTGCATCGGCAGTGAAACGCTCTCGTGCGAAGCGGTCGTGGTTGCAACCGGCGGTATCTCCTATCCGCAAACGGGTTCCACAGGCGATGGTTACGCGTTCGCGCGTACAACTGGGCATACGATCGAAGAGCCGGTTGCTTCGCTCGTTCCGCTTGTGACGGAGGAGGCTTGGCCGCGCGAACTCGCGGGGCTGACGCTCAAGAACGTCACGCTCTCCGCTGAGAAAAAGGGCAAAGAGATCTTCTCCGAGCTGGGCGAGATGCTGTTTACGCATTTTGGTATCAGCGGTCCTCTGGTTCTCTCTCTCTCCGGTGTCATTGCGGGACAGCCTGCGGGAACGAGGATCAATATCGACCTCAAGCCTGCGCTCTCGCGGGAACAGCTCGACGCACGGCTCCTGCGGGATTTGCAGGAGGGCGCGCGACAGCGGGTAAAGACCGCGCTGCATTCGCTGCTGCCGCAGCGTTTGCTCGAAATCGTGCTGGAACTGGCGGAGATCGACGGCGCGCTTCCGGTGGGGCAGCTCAGCAAGACTATGCGGTTAAAGCTCGTTGACATGCTCAAAGGCCTGCCGCTGACAGTCAGCGGTGCGCGCGGACTCAACGAAGCGGTGGTCACGCGCGGCGGCGTAAGCGTCAAAGACGTAAATGCCTCAACGATGGAGAGCAAGCGCGTCAAGGGACTGTATTTCGCGGGCGAAGTGCTCGATATTGACGCCACAACGGGTGGATACAACCTCCAGATCGCATGGTCAACCGGCGCACTGGCGGGAGACAGCATCACAGAACAAACAGGAGCAGACCGATGAGCGAACACCTTAACATCGCGATTGACGGACCATCCGGCGCGGGCAAATCCACGCTCGCCAAGGCGGTAGCCAGCGCACTGCAGATTCGTTACCTCGATACGGGCTCGATGTATCGCGCGATGGCGCTGTTCGCCACGCGGCATGGGGTTGCCGTCAACGACGAGGCGGGACTTCGCTCGATACTCGACGACGCGGACATCGCGTGAAGTATGATGAGCGCGGACAGCGCGTGTTGATCGGTGATGAGGACGTTACCGATTTGCTGCGCACGCAGGAGCTTGCCATGGGCGCCTCTACGGTCAGCGCGCACCCGTGCGTGCGGCAAAAGCTCGCGGAGCTGCAGCGCGAGGTCGGGCGTAATTACGATGTGGTCATGGACGGGCGCGACATCACGACGAACGTGCTGCCGCATACAAAACACAAGTTTTTCGTTACCGCGAGTCCGGAAGTACGCGCGGAACGCCGCCTGAATGAGCTGCGCGCACGCGGCAGCTTGCAGGAGACATATGAGCAGGTGCTTGCGGATATCAAGCTTCGCGACCACAACGACAGCACGCGCGCCTATATGCCGCTGCGCCAGACGGAGGATTCGCTGCGCATCGACACAAGCGAAATGAGCATCGATGAGGCGCTTACAACTCTGCTCAAATCAATTGCGGACAAACAGGATCGATAATAACACAGCGCGTCTAACCGACCTCTAAGACACTTTCGGAATGGATCGCGAACATTATATAAGGAAGCGCATCAATCATGTTTTACTTTATCATCAAATATGTTCTAACACCTTTTTTCTGGCTGCTGTACCGGCCAATGGTGAAAAATCTAGGCAGGCTTTTTTTTCGTGGACGCGGAATTCTGATTTCCAACCATTTTTCCGTTGGCGATCCGATACGGCTTGCGATGGTTGCGCCGCGGCCGATCCACTTTATGGCGAAGCAGGAACTGTTTGATACGCCCGTGAAGCGCTTTTTTCTTAACGGGATGCTAGCGTTTCCTGTCTACCGAAAACAGGCGGACATGCTCTCGCTCAAACAGGCGATGGGCGTTTTGGAGAGAAATCACATATTTGGCATCTTCCCCGAAGGGCGGCGTTCATTGACCGGTGAACTGGATTCGTTTGAAAAAGGTGCGGCTTTTCTTGCGTTGCGCTGCAGCTCGCCGATCATTCCAATCTATGCCGACCCAAACTGGAAGAAGCGCGGACGCGTGCGAATGATCATTGGCGAACCCATCGATCCGAACGAGGTGGCGAAGACATTCGCAGGGCGCGGGGTGGATGCTGTGACGGATGCGATTCGCGACAGCCTGCAAAACTTAAAGAACGAACTGGAGCGTCTGCCGTAACGGCACGAAAAGCGTATGAAGATTTACCTTGCGAAAAACAGCGGATTTTGCTTCGGTGTGCGCCGCGCGGTCGAGATGGCCGAGCAGTGCGCCGCGGAATGCGGAACCGTATACACTTATGGCAATATCATTCATAACGACACAGTGGTGCGGGAGCTGGCAGAAAAGGGCGTACACTCCGTGGAAAACCTCGACAGCCTACACTCCGGAGATACGCTGATTATTCGCGCGCACGGAGCACCGCCGATTGTCTATGAACAGAGTGAGAGCGCTGGCATCTCGCTGATTGATGCAACCTGTCCATATGTTAAACGCATCCATAAAATTGTTCAACAGGCGACGCAGGCTGGCAACATCGTGCTCATCGCGGGAAAAGCAAACCACCCGGAGGTGATCGGTATTCGCGGGTGGGCAGGGGAGAACGCGTATGTATTGGAGTCGGAAGCGGATGTTGCGAATCTGCCAGAACTGAGGAAAGCTGTACTGGTCGCGCAGACGACTCTGCCGGAAGAGACCTTTGCAGCCATACAGCATGCAATTGAATCGCGCTTTGAAAATGCGCTGTCTCTGCGGATTCGAAACACGATTTGCGACACTACGAGAGACCGCCAGCAGGAAGCTGAGGAGATTTCGCGTCGCAGCACACGGATGTTGGTACTCGGTTCCAAATCCAGCTCCAACACACAGAAGCTAGTGGAAATATGCAAAAAACACTGTAAAAATACGGAAAACATTGATTCTACAGACAAACTTTTGCTTGATAAATTACCATCCGATGATATAATAGGTATTGTTGCGGGCGCATCGACGCCGGACCGGATGATTAGGGAGGTACTACAAGTAATGAGCGAACAGGAAAAAACGACGATCGAGACCATTGAAGCGGAAGCTCCCGCAGAGGAAGTCGTCGTACCCCAGGTAACAGAAGAAGTCGTGGCAGCTGTGGAAACGCCCAAAGCCACAGCAAAGGCAAAGGCCGCACCCAAGCCGGAACATGAAGACAACTCCGACTTTGCATCCGCGTTTGAAAAAACCATGACGCGTATCCATAACGGCCAGGTGCTCGAAGGAACGGTCATTTCGATTGTAGACGGCGAAGTGTTTGTAAACGTTGGCTATAAGTCCGATGGCGTGATTCCCATGGGCGAGCTCTCCAGCGACTCGGATGTGAAAGCTGAAGACCTGTTTAAGGAAGGCGATACCATCGAAGTCGAAGTCACCAAGGTGAATGACGGCGACGGCAACGTGCTCCTCTCCCGTAAAAATGTTGAAAGCAAGAAACTTTGGGACGAACTTCTCAGCCAGGAGAACATCGAAGAAAAGATCTTCGACGCTGTTGGCAAAGAGGTCGTCAAGGGCGGCCTGATCGCGGACATCAGCGGTATTCGCGCGTTTGTCCCCGCGTCTCAGGTATCCACCAAGTATATTGAGAACCTCAACGAGTTCGTTGGCAAGCCAATGAAGCTCAAGGTTTTGGAAGTAGATCGTCAGAGAAAGCGCATCGTTGCCTCCCAGAAGCAGGTTCTGGTTGCGGAAGCCGCGGCTGAAAAACATGCTAAATGGGAACAACTCGTCGTCGGCAGCAAGGTCAACGGCGTGGTGCGTAGAATCGCAGACTTTGGCGCGTTCGTGGATATCGGCGGTATCGATGGTCTCGTCCATGTGACAGATGCAGCTTGGGGTCGCGTGAAGCATCCTTCGGATGTGTTCGCAATCGGCCAGGAGATCGAAGTGATCATACTGAATGTGGATGTCGAGAAAGAGCGCGTTTCCCTCGGATACAAGCAGCTTCAACCCAAACCCTGGATGCTTGCCGGTGATAAGTATGCGGTTGGTTCCATCGTTGAGGGCAAGGTTGTCCGCATCGTTCCGTTCGGCGCGTTTGTCGCGCTCGAGAGCACGATCGACGGTCTCATCCACATCTCGCAGGTTTCCGTCCATCGCATCGCGAAGGTCGAAGACGAGCTCAAGGTCGGCGATGTGGTTCGCTGCAAGGTTCTCGAGGTCAGCCCCGAAGCCAAGCGCATCAGCCTCAGCCGCAAGGAAGCGCTCCTCGAAGAGGATCCCGCCCTTGCAGAGCAGCTTGCCGCCGAGAAAGCCGAGCGTGACCGCCAGTATGCGGAGCGTCAGGAACAGCGTCAGCAACAGCGTGACTCGCAGCAGAGCCAGCAGGCGCAGCAGCAGTCTCAGCCGCGTGCAGATCGCCCTGAGCGTGCGCCGCGTTCCGCAAGCAGTGATCGTTCCTCTTCGAGAGACAGCGGAGACCGCCGCCGTCGCAACAACGAGGATGGCGATTACGAACTGCCGCCGGTGCAGGAAGCGAAAACCTCTCTGGCGTCTCTCTTCGAAGGCCTCAAGGTCGACGAGTAAGCAAACCAATCAAGAACCACCCAATCGGGTGGTTCTTTTTTGCGTGCGATAGTTGTGTTGGGTAAAATGGATTGCTATACTTGGAACATGCGAAATCAATCGGACAACACACAAACGAGCCTTGGCGAACGGATTCCGGTGCAGGCGATCAAATATGGATTGGCTGCCTTTGGCGGCTTTCTCGCGGACTATACCGCGCTTTTGACGCTGAAGGAATGGCTTGGGCTGCACTATCTGGTCGCGGTACCGATTGCGTTTGTCGTCGGCATTGCGGTCAACTATCTCATCGGCATCTGGGTCGTGTTTCGCAGAGGAAAGCTGCCACTCGCGAAAGAGCTGGTTCTGTTTCTAACGATTTCACTGCTCGCGCTTTCCATCACGGAAGGAAGCATGTATCTCTTAACCGATCTTCTGAAGATCGACTATCGTATCTCAAGGCTGATCTCGGGAGCTGTGACATATTTATTCAACTTCTTCTCGCGCAGGTTTTTGATCTACCGAACAAAGAGGGTAGAAGCAAAAGCTGACTAGAAGGCATATGAGATCACAAAAAAGACGGAAGCAGATACTTCCGTCTTTGAGTTTGGATTGTCTGAGTTATGGGTTTGGAGTAGCAGGTGGCGTCGGAGACGGCTCCGGCGTCGGTGTGGGCTTGATGCCGACCTGTTTTCTCAGCGGGTTGCCTGGGTAGACATCCGTATATCGGAAATTCTCCTCAATGACATTGCCGTTCACATAATGGTCGATGTACACATCCACCGTAAACTTCGAACGCGCTTCGGCGAGTATCTTCTCTTCGCCGATGAAAAGATTCTTTGAATCCTTGATTTCATCCGGTCCCGGCGGCTCTTCGGAGACGATCACCGTGCGGGTTTTGTACTCTTCGCCTTCCGGCAGCGCCTTGCCGTAGATAACAACAGTTAAATCCCGCTTACGGCTCTTCGCCATCTTGTTGTTGGTGTAGTAGGAGTAGATGTACAGCGGGTGCTCGGACGTATTTTTGAACACAAAATCGATATGCCCGGTGTCAACTGTCGCATCAAGACCCATATCGACATACGTCGAGGGGATAGAATGCCGAGACCGATCGACGATCTCGATATAGGGATATGCCTTCAGCAGCGCGTTGTACAGCGTTGTGCTGACCTGACAGACTCCGCCGCCGTATTGTAATGTGAGTTTATCGCCGCCGAAGATGCCGTTTGCTTCTTTCCAACCGTTTTCAGCGTTACGATCGCCGACCACGTCGTTGAAACTCCACTCATCGCCGGGTTTGACGACATTCTTATTTATTTTATCTGCGGCCTTTTCAACGTTAAACGCACGGTTGGGGATGATTGCGCGCTGTTCTTCCGTGTCTTCTGCGGTTCCTTTATAATCATAAGTTGTCGTGAACTTGCCGATCTCCGAGAAGTTCGCCTGAATGTCGGCAACCGTGATAGAAGGCTGGATGCTCGTTAGTGTGGGCGTCAGCGTAGTCTGATACTGTCCCGCGGCGATCGCCTGCTTGACCAGCTCGATTGTGGAGGCGACGTCAAGACCGAAGCCCGGCGTTCCTTCGATATACTGCGGCGTGGGTTTGCCGCTGCTTGAGAAGTCCATGGTCGCGCTCGCGTCCACGGGCGGTTTGCTGGAGGTCTGGTTGATCGCATCGATGCGGGTCGCAAGAGCGGCTTCGTCGATGCTGACCGTGGTGAAATAGCTTTGGTTCGCGCCGCCTGCAAGCGCCTGCTCAATGATTTCGTTGAGGTTGGTGGCGGCGTTCATGTCCGCGCCGGTGATGGATGCATTCAGCTCCGTGCTGGAGAGCGTAATGGCGATGCGTTCGAGGAATGTGGACTCATTTGACTCCAGCTGCGGGCGCACCTCGTCCACGGTCTTCCCGGAGACGTCCATGCCGTTAATGGCGACGCCGTTGCGGAACGTTCCATTCTCCAGATCGACTACAGCTGGGCCGGAGCAGCTCTTTACCAGCACGACTAGGGCGACAACGACAAGCGCAAGAAAACCGAGGCTCATGCCCCCGAGAATCATCTTGCGTTTACGCGCTTTTGCTTTGCGAGCGCTCGCCCGCTTTGCGGTTGCCTGCGAAGCGCTGCGGTTCGGTGCCTGATAATATTCCATTTGGGCGCTTGATGCCCGCACAGGGCGGCCATCGGAACGGTCAGCCGGACGGCTGCCGCTCTGGCGTGTCGATTTGGTTGTGTCGGGCAGTCCCGAGTATTTTTCGTACATGGCGTTCCTTTACCAAAGGGTGAAAATTCGCGTGCTGAAAACACACATTCCTTATTATACACGTTTCCGAAAATTCAGGCAACCGTTTCCGTCTGACAACGATGATAACGGCATTTATATATGAGATGACTGCAAGAGCATATGACTTTTTCTAGAAAATCAACAAAACAGTTGACAAATTAAAGATATCGCTTTAATATAAATGAACACGTTCATATATGTAATGGAGACAATCATTTGCGAAAGAAAGACACTGAACTGCGTGAAAGACTCATCAAATGCGCAATCCGGATCGAATATTCGGATGGAGTGGACGCGATCAATATTCGTCGCCTCGCTGCGGAAGCGAATATCGCTGTTGGCACGGTTTACAACTATTTTGACTGCAAGCAGGACGTTCTGCTTGCGCTGACGGAAGATTTTTGGACCACCGCGCTGGAAGAAATGAAAAACAATATTACGGAGGAACGTTTTTCGATTCAGATCGCACGGATACTTACTTATTTGCATAGCAAGATGGACGACCGCGCGGTTCGTTTGATGAAAAGCCTTCATAACGATGTGGCAGCCGGGCGTGTCAGAATGATGTCGACGCTGCGTGTGCTGCACCAGACACTCGTGGAACGGCTGAAGCAGGATCGCAACATTCGTCAAAATGTATGGGATGAAGCGTTTACGATGGAATCCTTCGCAGAGTTTGTTTTAATGCATCTCGTGTTGCTTTTGCAGCAAAACGAAACAAACGCAAATACGTTTATTCAAATTATCGAACGAGTATTATATTAAGGAGTATTAAATTATGGCACAGGCATTAACAGAGTCGATCTTCGACACATTCTATTTGGCATTTGCGATTTTTATCGGCATTTTCCTGCTGTTGAAAGGTGAAAAAGGTTCACTGATTCGTAAATTTGGCGCGATGGCAATCGTCCTCGGAGTGGGAGACTCGTTTCATCTCGTCCCGCGTGCGATTTCGCTTTGGACGACCGGTTTGGAAGCAAACGCCGCCGCACTCGGCGCGGGCAAGCTAATAACGTCCGTTACGATGACGGTGTTTTACCTGATTCTTTACTATATCTGGCGGGGGCGTTATCAGATTCAGGAAAGAAAAGGGTTGACAATCACGATTTGGGCACTGACGGCTGTGCGCATCGCGCTCTGTGCGTTCCCGCAAAATCAGTGGCTCAGTTATCAGCAACCGATCCTTTGGGGCATCATTCGTAATATCCCGTTTGCGATCATGGGTATTCTGCTGATCGTTCTGTTCGCACAGGAAGCAATGCGGGCAAAAGACAGCGTCTTCCGCTTCATGTGGCTTGCCATCACGCTCTCGTTCCTATTCTACATTCCAGTTGTGTTGTTCGCAGAGAGAATTCCGCTGATTGGCATGCTGATGATTCCCAAGACATTGGCATACGTCTGGGTCGTCGTGATGGGG